>NZ_JBHMDO010000039.1:0-287413 GCF_042431225.1 Paenibacillus aurantiacus
AAAAGGTACCCATACACTAAACACTTTTTTTGAAGTGTCCAGTGTATGGGTACCAGTTTAGAGCCTTCCTCGCTTCTATTCCAACCATTGCACGACTTCGCTTGCCGGTCTTCTTGTCTTCGGCCGTTTCGGATCCGCAGCGCGGTAGCCGAACGCGACCATGACGGCGATATCGAGCTTGCCGTCTTCGAACAGCCCTTCATGCTCTAAGATGGCATGGACACGATCGAAGTTGAAGCCTTCGATCGGACATGAATCGATGCCGAGCATCGCCGCGGACGACATCATATTGGCTAATGCGATATAACATTGCTTGCAGGACCAATCGAAGAGCGTGCGATCGTTGTCCAGCAGATGAAAATCCTCTTCCTGGAACGCCTTGTACGTTTCGGGCACCTTGGCCAAAATATGCTCGGGCATCGCCTTCACCGTCCGGCATATATAATCAACATAGTCGGAATCGTAACGAACATCGCGTCTGGCCAAGATTGCGACGAAATGGCTGGCCGTCGGCAGCTGCTTCTGCGCCCCCCACGACGCTTCCCGCAGCTTCTCCCGGAGCGCTTCGTTCTGAATGACGACGAATTTCCAAGGCTCGTATCCGACGGAACTTGGTGACAAACGCCCCGCTTCGAGAATGACTTCGAAATCCTCTGCCGGTATCCGACGGTCTGGATCGAACGCTTTCGTCGCATGACGGAAATAATAGGATGCCATCAACTGCTCGCGGATGGCGGATTGGTCGTTCATCGCGATCGCCTCCTTATCTATCAACAACCTGTCATCATCCATCGTAAAATAAATCGGCGCCTAGAGCAAGTTTGAGGACGATTGGGGTAATGAGCTTTCGTCATGCGCAAAAAAAAAGCCCGTGCTCCCTTCGGATAAGGCACGGACTTCGTTCTCAGGATTTCATGATACGCTGCAGCGGCTTCTTCGCCGGCCCTTCCAGCACTTCGCCGTCATAGGCGAATCGCGAACCGTGGCATGGACAATCCCAGCTGCGTTCCCCTTCGTTCCACTCCACTTCGCAGCCCATGTGGGTGCACGTCGTATCCACGAGATACAGCTTGCCCGTATCGTCCCGATAAGCTCCAGCTCGCTTGCCGGCAATCGTGACAACGCCGCCTTCGTCGTGGCCGATGTCGTCCGGCGATTGCCGGATCAACTCGACTTTCCCTGCGACCAAATGCTTGAAGACGTCGGCGTTCTGCACGATTGCGTTCTTGATGTCCGGCACCGCGTGGAAGCGCTGCGGACTGAACAGCTCGGCGTAGGCGTTATCCCGTTCTAGGACGGCATCCGCAAGAATCGCCGACGCGTTCACGGCATTCGTCATGCCCCACTTGGCGAATCCCGTCGCCAGCAAGATGCGCGGGCGTTCCTCCGTCAACTTCCCGACGTACGGGATGTCATCGAGCGTAACCAGATCCTGCGCCGACCAGCGATACGGGATATCCTCCACTTGAAAATGTTCGAGCGCGAATGTTCGCAGCGATTCATAATAATCGATCGTGCACACGCCTTGTCCGGTCTTGTGCCCTTCGCCGCCGACGAGCAGCAGCTTGCCGCCGTCCGCGCTTTCGGCCAAGCGGATAGAGCGCTTTGGTTCGTCGGCGCTCAAGTACATGCCGCCTGGATAAGTCTCGCCCGTCCGTACGCCCAGCACATAAGAGCGTTCTGCATGCAGCCGCGCAAAATAGAGACCGTGCTTGTCGTAGAATGGGAAATGCGAGCAAACGAGCACGTGCTCGGCCATAACGCGAAGCCCCCGCTCCGTGATGACGGTCGGACGCGGCCCTTCCTCCTCAATCGTCTGCACGGTAGTCCGCTCGAAGATCAAGCCGCCTGCTTCCAATATAGCCGGCACGAGCGCAGACACGAATTGAAGCGGGTGAAACTGGGCCTGGCCTTTCATCACGACCGCGCCGTGATGAGGCACATTTAACGGCATGCTGTCCGTGAAGCCTCCCGGAATGCCGAGTTTCGCGTATGCGTCCGCTTCCTTCTCCAACTTCTTGATGGTGTCGACGGATTGGGCATAGATATAAGCATCTTGTTCGGAGAAGCCGCATTCGATCTGATGTTCGCGAATGAGTGACTTCACATAGGTAATCGCTTCGTTATTCGCCTCGTAATATTGCTTCGCGCTCGTCTCGTCATGGTTACGGATCAGCTTGTCGTAGATCAAATCATGCTGCGCCGTCAGTTTCGCCGTCGTGTGCGCCGTCGTGCCGCCTAGCAGCATATCGGCTTCGAGCAGCGCGACTTTCACCCCCGCCTTGGACAGCCGGTACGCGCTCAGAATACCGGCAATGCCGCCTCCCACGATAGCGACGTCCACCGTCAAATTGTTGCCCAGCATCGGCTGCGCCGGCGTCCTCGACGTCTCTTTCCAGAACGACTTTGGAAAATCCGGCAGTCCTCTTGCGTCCTTCGAATCTCTTGTATCCGTCGTTTCCATCGGTTATCGCCTCCAGCTGTATCGCTCTCTATGTGATTACCCCGATTAATCGTTGCAGCAACTTTCTTCCAGATGGCCCGAACGTTTTATTTTCGTCTGCAAATATTTCTCATTGTATTCCGACACATCGCCCCAGAGCGGTACACGATCCTCCACCGCCATGCCAGCCTCACGCAGCGCCTCGATCTTGCGGGGATTGTTCGTGATGAGCTTGACCGGCTTATCGCGCAGATGCCGGAGTACATGGATGGCATCGCCATAGCTGCGGGCATCGTCCACGAAACCGAGATTCAAATTCGCTTCGACCGTATCAAAACCGTTCTCTTGGAGGATGTAGGCCATCGCCTTGCTGAACAGACCGATCCCTCTGCCCTCATGATTCGCCAAGTAAAAAAGCGCGCCGGCACCATGTTTGGCGATCATGCCAAGCGCCTGATGGAGCTGATAGCCGCAATCGCAACGTTTGCTGCCGAAGATGTCTCCCGTATGACAAATACTGTGCATACGAATCAACGCCTCGTCCGCATGAGCGAAATCCCCGTAGACCAGTACGCTCGATTGCTGCATTTCCGCCAAATTCGCCGAAGAGAGCTTCTTGATGATCGTTTCCGCTCCGCCGGATGTGTTCTCGCACACGAGCCAGCAGTACCATTTGAACTGGAGCGTCTCGCCTTCGAGATTGATCGGCAGGTTGATCGGTCCTACCAGGTAGATCGCTTTGCCATCCTTGGGCAGCAGCTTGATTTTGTCCGCTAAAAGGTGTTGCACCTGTGTCGTCGTCATCGCAGTCCCCGCAGCCTCCTACGTATCCATTTCCCGTTTATTATGCCAGCCTTCTCCTGAAATATGAGCGGATAACGGCCATTGGCGTTTGTACCTGGCCATTACGCCCGAATGCGCATATGCTGTCACGAGGAGGGGAGCGACCATGGCCAATCGCATTATCGTCGATTTATCGGACCGCATGCTGTATTTACTGGAGGAGAACAAAGTCATCCGCGGCTTCCCTATCGGAATCGGGCGTATGCTCACGGGGACGCCTACGGGCGAGTATACGATCGTCAACAAGCAGGAAGATCCAGGCGGACCATTCGGCGTGCTCTGGATGGGACTATCAAAGCCGCATTACGGCATTCACGGGACGAATGATCCCGATTCGATCGGACATTTGGTCTCCCATGGCTGTATTCGGATGTATAACGACGACGTGCTGGCCTTGTCGGCGTTAGCGCCGGTCGGGACGAGGGTTACGATTCGAAAGTAAATCATGCTCGCAACATGCACATGCCGAACTGTATGACGAAGTAATCGGAGCAATATAAAGCAGTGTGCTGGAGAGGTGCTTATTGCGGCCAGCGGTGTCCATTGTTGTCGGTCCTACGCTTGTAATTGGGTTCGAATCAATCCAGCCAACCGTTCTATTCCTTCCGCGAGTTCAGGGAACGTCGCATAGGCATAAGACATCCGAAGATACGAGCCCATCGACCGATCGTAGATGCTGCCTGGATTAAGCAAGATGCCGGATTGCAGCGCTTCCTCGAACAAGCGCGCGACCGAGACTTGCGGATGCAGACGAACCCAGACATAGAAGCCTCCGCTCGGCTTCGTCCACTCGGCGATTCCGGTCAAATACCGATCCAGCAATTCCAGCATGCAAGCTCGCCGCTCATGCAACGCCGCTCTAAGTTCTGCTAGATGATCGTCGTACCGGGTGCTCGCGAACCATTCTGCCGCAATCGCTTGCGAGAACGAGCTGGAGCCGTAATCGGTTTGCATTTTGATGTCCGCTAGCCGATCCACGACCGAATGGGGTCCGATTATCCAGCCGATCCTAAGCCCGGGGCTGACGGACTTGGAGAAGCTGCCGATATAGAGCACGTTCCCCGCTGCGTCTCTCGCCTTGAGCGGCAGCGGCGGTGGCTCGTCCAGCCACAAATCGCGATACACATCGTCTTCGATGACCGGGAGTCTCTCCCGTTCGCTAAGCGTAACCAGCTCGCTGCGCCGGGCTTCCGACATGACGATGCCTGTCGGGTTATGGTAGGACGGAATCGTGTACATAATCGAATCGCGGGCGTTCTGCCTGTGCCGAGCCAAGTCCTTCAGCACGATTCCCTCGCTATCCATCGGCAGTCCGTTCAATCGCACGCCGGCGGTTTGGAACAGATGTAGTGAATTCAAATACGACGGCGACTCTACGAGGATCGACGACCCGGGTTCCAGCAGACCGATCGATATCAATTGCAGCGCCTGCAGTGCGCCGGATACAACCAGGATGGAAGATGGGGCGGCTTCAATGCCGATGCGCGCCATCCGTTCTGATATTGCCTCGCGCAGTCGCGGGCTGCCCTTCGCTTCCTCGTAGCCGAGCGTCAAGGCACGTATCGAGAGTGCCGCGAGGACGTCTTGCATGCGCTTGGCAGGGAGCAATTCAGGCGACAATTCGCCTGTCCCAAGACGAATGATGCCCGGTCGGAATTCCGCCTGATTGATCATTTGAACGATTTGCGAATTCGGCTGCTGCGTGCCTGCCGCAATATAGTTATGCCAATTCAACATGGGCTTGGATGCCAAGAGATCCCATACCGTGCTGACGACCCGCGTCCCTCCGCCCGCGTTGCCTTCGAGCAGCCCTTGCGCGATGAGCTCCTCCACTGCCGTCACGATGGTGCTGCGATTCACGCCGAACAGGCCGGCCAGCTGACGCTGAGGGGGAATACGCATACCGGGCGCCCATTCCCCGCTTATTATCTTTTGTTTGAGATAATGCTCAATTTGCCGGTGCAGCGGTTCCCGGGAAGAACGGTCCGGCCGCCAGTCCATACGGTCCAATATAGCCAAGCCTCCAAAAGTCGATTTCGTTCATTATACGATTTGGTTGGTTCATGCGCCATCCATTTGGTTGGAGACAGATGAACACGAATCCCTTACAATGAGCTTCATCATGTTTAGGGGGCTTCTTCGTGTTGACCGTTATCTTCCATGCGCTTGTTCTTTCGTTCAGCCTCATTCTGCCGCTTGGGGTTCAAAATGTGTTCATCTTCAATCAGGGCGCTTCAAGTCCTCGTTACCGACGCGTCCTTCCTGTCGTCGCCACCGCCGCCTTCTGCGACGTGCTGTTGATCGCGTTAGCCGTAACCGGCGTCTCGCTTATTATCCTCGTCCATAATTGGGTTCGCATTAGTCTGCTTATCGCCGGGGCCGCCTTCTTGACCTTCATGGGGGTTAGCATGTGGCGAGCCAGCCCGCAGCTTGCCGAGCGCCATCGCCAGCAGCTGCCGATTCGTCAGCAAATCGTCTATGCCTTATCCGTCTCGCTGCTCAATCCGCACGCTATTCTCGATACAGTTGGCGTGATCGGCACGAATTCCCTGCAATATACAGGTGCGGACAAAATCGTGTTCGCGGCAGTCTGCATGCTGGTGTCTGCCGTATGGTTCGCATCGCTTGCGTTCGCGGGACGTCTCGTAGGTAAACTCGACAATCGTGGTACATTCTTGCTCGTGCTGAACAAGCTGTCCGCCCTTATGATGTGGGGCATTGCAGCTTATATGGTTTGGGGATTGGCGGCCTGAGCCCGGCGCCCTTCCGGAGTTCGACGAGTTAAGTTCGCTATACGCAAGCATGACAAAAACCCTCCTGATGACGCATCAGGAGGGCTTTATTTGGTCAATCCGTTAGTCCAACACGGCCGCGATATGTTTCTTCGTCACCGACCAGTGCGAGCTATTCCACGCATTCTTCTTGTCCTTGAACAGGATAATTTGCGGCGAAGCATGCGTGACGTTCAAATCTTCCGCGATTTGATTCGATACCGGTCTGGACTCGATAACTTTGACGAGGTAGTAGTCCGTATTCGCATTTGGCGTATCTTTCAAGTAATCCTCGAACTCCTCCAGCGCGCTAGAGCTGACCGGACAACGTGTGCTGTGCTTCAAAATCAGCTGCTGCTTGCCTTCCGACTGTTCCAGCAAGCCATTCCATTCCTCAAGCGTCGTAATTTCTTTCCACATGGGACATACCTCCTTTAGTTCATGAATGGATGGGTGATTGCTGCCCGCTCTGCCGAGCGTTCAACCCAATCGTTTCTCCGAAAAATGCTGCCCATGCGATTGCATGTGCAAACCAATTTTCGATCCGACGAATGCTGCCCGCTCTACCGAGCGTTCAACCCAATCGTCGAGTACTTACAATATGTAATACACTATAATTCTAACTTAATCTTACTATACATGAATCAAAATGCGGTGCCAAGAAACTTTTTCCTTTGAGCTGTGCTAGAATAAGTCCTTCTTAACCGGCTTTTTCTTTTTGATTTTGTTCTGGAGTGCGGGCAAGTGGCGAATGCTCCGATGCATCGGCCCTTTGCAAATTGGACAGGTCGGCTCCGCCGTGGCTAATTCTTCGCGTACCCACGCTTTACACTCGGCATCCTTGCACTTATAAATTTTCGTCGGGACTAACTTGGGCTTATCTTGTTCTTCTGTCACCTTCATGCACCTCGCAATAGCTTTTCAACTGTTCTATTGTAACCGTCGCCCCCCGTAAAAGATACCCCCTTGGCAAAAGTGTCACCTGTCAACTCACGCTGTTTTCGCCAACAATAGGATGCTCGTTCTTATCCTTCCAATTCACACGCACAGAAGCCCTCGGTAAGCAGCAGGCTGCATTACCGAGGGCTTCTTGTCTAAGCAGAGTTATTAACCTTCCAAGAGAAGGGATTCTGGATCTTCAAGCAATTCCTTCACCGTCACGAGGAAACGAACCGCTTCCGCGCCATCGACGATCCGGTGATCATACGACAGTGCGATGTACATCATCGGACGATTCTCCATCCGTTCCGCGTCGATTGCTACCGGACGGAGCTGGATTTTGTGCATGCCGAGGATGCCGACTTGCGGTGCGTTCAAGATTGGCGTCGAGAGCAAGGAACCGAATACGCCACCGTTCGTGATCGTGAACGTTCCGCCTTGCAGGTCGGACAGGTCGAGCTTGTTCGTACGTGCTTTGCCTGCCAGATCGAGAATTTCTTTCTCAATGCCAGCGAAGCTCAGACGGTCCGCATCGCGTACGACCGGAACGACAAGGCCTTCTTTTGCCGATACCGCGATGCCGATATCGTAGAACTGCTTCACGAGAATATCCGAACCCTGGATCTCCGCATTGAGCAGCGGATAAGCCTTCAGCGCGCCAACCACAGCCTTCGTGAAGAAGGACATGAAGCCCAGGTTGACGTCATGCTTGTCTTTGAACGCGTCCTTACGGCGTTTGCGAACGTCCAGAATTGCCGTCATGTCGACTTCATTGAACGTCGTCAGCATGGCTGCTGTACGCTGCGCTTCAACCAAACGATTCGCGATCGTTTGGCGGCGGCGGGACATTGGACGGCGCTCGACCGGCTTGCCCGGGATCGCTGCAGGTGCGGCTGCTGGAGCCGCGACAGCTGCAGGCGCTGGCGCAGCTTCTACTTTGCGCTCTGTATGCCCATTAACGTCGCTCTTCGCAATGCGTCCGATCGGATCTGCTGCTGCAACTTGGCCAAGATCGATGCCGCGTTCGCGAGCCAGCTTGCGGGCTGCAGGTGTAGCAGCAACCGATGCGGCATCGTACGATGGAGCCGCTGGCTGTGCCGCCGCTGGTGCTGGTGTCGCTACCGCTACTGCTGCAGGTGCCGGTTCAGCAGCTGCAGGTGCCGCTTGAGCTGCAGGCGCAGGTGCGCCTCCAGCTGCCGCTGCGCCAATACGTCCGATGACGGAGCCTACCGCTACCGTATCGCCTTCTTGACTGATAATCTCAGCCAAGACGCCGCTTTGCTCGGCGCTGATCTCCAAATTGACTTTATCCGTCTCGAGTTCAACCAGCACGTCGCCTTGGTTGACTTGGTCGCCTACTTTCACGACCCACTTCGCAATTGTACCTTCCGTAATCGATTCGCCCATCTGAGGCACTATAACTTCGCTCATCCCGAAATCCTCCTTCAATTCATGCGAAAAAACCGTAGCTGCTGCTCTTGTTCGAGCGAACTCTCGCCGCTTGGGCGATGGATATGATTAACGAGCGCTTTGCGGCTCGCGAGACTTCCCTTTGCTTGCCAGCGAACTGCGGTCGAATGCGCCAGCAATGATCCGCTGCTGCTCTTGCGTGTGCACTTCCGTAAAACCGGTCGCCGGGCTCGAACGTTTCTGACGGCCAACGTAACGTACCGGCACCTCTTTCGGCGCACGTGCGACCAGGCGCGGTTCTACGAAGTTCCATGCGCCCATGTTCTGCGGCTCTTCCTGTACCCACACGATCTCCTTCAAGTTCGGGAACCGGGCGATCAGGCGCTCGATCTCGACTTTCGGGAACGGATACAGCTGCTCGATACGTGCGATGTGAAGCCAGCTCAAATCTTCCTTGTTCGCGTCGATTGCCGTGTCCAGATCGATCGCGATTTTGCCCGAGCAGAAAATCAGTCTCTCGACCGCTTCCGGCTTGCCGCCTAGCCCTGGCTGCTCCAACACAGGCTGGAACGACCCTTCGCTGAACGCGGATGGCGCGGATGCCACTTTAGGATTACGCAGCAAGCTCTTCGGCGACATCATGATCAGCGGCTTCGCCTCGACCGTCTCGGACAGCATGGCTTGGCGGCGCAGCAAGTGGAAATATTGCGCGGAAGACGACAAGTTCGCGATCGTCCAGTTCTCGTTCGCAGCTTGCTGCAGGAAACGCTCCAGACGTGCGCTGGAATGCTCAGGCCCTTGTCCTTCGTAACCGTGCGGCAGCAGCATTACAAGACTCGAGAACTCCGACCATTTGTCTCGGCCAGACGAAATGAATTGGTCGATTACGACTTGCGCCGCATTCACGAAATCGCCGAATTGCGCTTCCCAGATCGTGAGCGTCTCTGGCGAATATACGTTGTAGCCGTATTCGAAGCCAAGAACCGACTCCTCAGACAACGGACTGTTATAGACAGCGAAGGATGCCTTTGCTTGCGGCAGCGTGTGCAGCGGACAGAACTTCTCGCCCGTAACCGTATCGTGCATGACCAAGTTGCGGTGCGCGAACGTGCCGCGCTCGGAATCTTGTCCGGAGATACGGATTGGTTTGCCGTCGGCAAGGATCGTCGCGAACGCGAGCGCTTCCGCATGCCCCCAGTCGACCTTACCGCCTTCGTCCAGCATGGTTGCACGGCGCTTAAGGATCCGGTCAAGTTTGCCGTAGACGTTGAATCCTTCCGGCCACTTAAGCATCTCATCGTTGATCGCCTTCAGGTTCGCCAGCGGCACGGCGGTCGCCGTGTTCGCCGAGCGGCGGCGAGGCGGCGCATCGGATACGGCAGCCGGCAGCGATTTGGCGCCTGCCTCTTGCGGGCGTTTCGCCTCTTCGAGCGCTTCCTGAAGCTTCGCGACGATCTCTTCTTTCATCTTCGCGACTTGCTCCTCCGTCACGAGGCCACGCTTCTTGAGCGCTTCCGCATATTGCGTTCCCGCTGTTGGATGGTTGCGCTGCTTCTGGTACACGAGCGGCGAAGTAACGTCCGGATCGTCCGTCTCGTTGTGGCCGTTGCGGCGGTAACCGATCAAGTCAATCAGGAAATCTTTCTTGAACTTATGACGGTATTCGCATGCCATGCGAACAACCGCGAGACAAGCTTCAGGATCGTCTGCATTGACGTGAACAATCGGAATGTTGAAACCTTTGGCCAGATCACTTGCATAGTACGTCGAGCGGGAATCGCTGCTGTGCGTCGTGAACCCGATCCGGTTGTTGACGATAATGTGGAACGTCCCGCCGTTCTCGTAACCGATCAGCTTCTTGAAGTTCAAGGATTCCGCGACGATGCCTTCCCCAGCGAATGCCGCGTCGCCGTGCATAATGACGCATGCCGCTGCGCCGAACTCGGTCTTCGGATAACCGGCCGCGGTGCGGTCGTCTTGAGCGGCGCGCGCGAAGCCTTGGACAACCGGATTCACGTACTCCAAGTGACTTGGGTTGTTCGCTAGTGTAATGCGTGTCTCGACCGTCTCGCCGGCTTTCACCGAACGATGCGCGCCAAGGTGATATTTCACGTCGTCCGTCCAGCCGAAGTTAATGCCAGCCGAGCCTTCCGACGGTTCTTTATGCGGCGCGTGCAAGAACTCCGTGAAGATCTTGCTGTATGGCTTGCCAAGCACGTGCGCAAGCACGTTCAGACGGCCGCGGTGAGCCATCCCCATCATGATGTTCTTCGCGCCGTCATGCGCGACTTCGCGCACGATCTCGTCGAGCATCGGCACGAGCGCGTCGTTCCCTTCCAGCGAGAACCACTTCTTGCCGGCGAACGAACGGTGCAGGAATGATTCGAAATTCTCCACTTCCATCAGACGCTTCAACAAATCCGTGCGTTCCTTGGACGTAAGCGGCTTGGCCGCCATACCCGTCTCCGCTTGACGCGTCAGCCAATTGCGTTCATCTTCCGCATGGATATGGCCGAACTCGAATCCGAAGGACTGGGTGTATACGCGCTTCAATTCTTGAATCGCTTCCCATCCGTTCTTGATCGACTCCGGTGCATCTTCCCAAATCAGAGCTGCGGGGAAAGCCGCCAAGTCTTCTTTGGTTAAGTTATACGTTTCGGGCTCCAGCAGTCGCGTATCCGGCGGCGTGTCCGTTCCAAGCGGATAAATGTTCGCGGCCAGATGACCATGCGTGCGAATATTAACGACCAGCTTGCCAGCATCGACGAGCTTCTTATAATATGCCGGGTCCGGTGCTCCCGTCGCCGCAGGCGCGGTCCCAGTCGTTCCAAGCTGCGCCTCCGCAACCGGAGGGGGTCCCCACTGCTGAAACATCTCTTGGTAAGCAGCGTCTACCGAGGACGGATCTTGCGTGTATTTCTCATATTGTTCCTGAATGTAGCCCATGTTCGGGCCGTAATACAACTGCCAGGGCGACTGGCGATTCGATGAATTGACCGTCATGCCTGTTAACCTCCGCATTGTGTAGCGTACACAACATTAGTTCTTCATTAAAATTAGCCTGCTATTACTTTGCTCAACCATTGACTTGGTAAACCGCTTTTCTTCGAATTGCCCATAACCTTCAATGTTTCTTTACAATATTGCTCATCATCATCGTAAAGAAAAGCAAGCGGTTTTACAAATAGTAACCTTAGATGCAATTCATCTCGAAAACAGATAGATTGTGCTTATTTACTCTGCATAATTTCGATCGCCGACGATCCGTCTATTCGACGTTCCGCGCCGGACGCGGGATTGAATGAAAACGCTCTCTAAATTCATGCCTGGATGCATGTATGCGATTCTGTTAATATAATTAAGAAATTTAACAGCATGGAGGCATACAGATTGCAGAAACTGATTTTCTTCGTAGGCGTCGCGGGTACGGGCAAAACGACGCTCGCGCGCGTGTTGAGCAAGCAAATCCCCGCGGCTTTTCTGGACAGAGACACGATCGGCGGGCGATTCGTCGAACGAATGCTGGAGATGAATGGTCTGGACCCGAAGGATCGCGACTCCGATTTCTATAAGCAGCACCTGCGCGATTTGGAGTACGACACAGCCAAGGACGTATGTATCGAAAATTTGGCCGCTGGCCAGAACGTGTTTATGATATCCCCTTTCACCGCCGAGCTCAAGAACAAGCAATGGATCGAGGACGTCCTGACAGCCGCCAAGCTCAAAAAGTCGCAGATCGACGTCAAAGTGATCGTCGTCACACTTGAAAATATGGAACTCCAGAAGCTTCGCATCGTCGACCGCCAAACCGAACGCGATCAATGGAAGCTCGATCATTGGGACGATTTTGCGAAACGGGTGGATTTCGTGCCCCAAATCAATTGGGAGCTTCCCGCTTCCTCGATCCTCGTGTTCGATAACAGCGGAGCGCTAACGCCGCGCAAAGAACAGCATTTATACGATTTCGTCATGAACGAGCTGCCGATCCCCGCTACATAACCGAACATCGCGAAAGCCGGGTCCCTATTAGGGTTTCCCGGCTTTCGTATTGTCAAACGGTCAAATCGCACGAAACGTTCGGATTACGAGCGCGCCTTTACCACCAAAGAGAACACCTTGACGTCCGAAACGTCGTTGTACTTGACCGTCGCGAGCATGTAGACGAGCGTGTCGTTCGCGGGACGCACTACGCTTTTGCCATTGTCCGAGATGATACTTGGGTTGCTGGAACGCCAAGTCACGGCGCTACCGTTCGTGCCTTTGTCCGGCAGGCCGATCGCTTTGGTCACGCTTGCGGTGTTATCGCCTGATCCGAATTGCACGAATAGCGCATTCATATCGGCCGTTACCCGCTCGGCGTCCGACAATGAGGATTTGACAGTCAATTCGAATACTCTGACGTCCGAGTAGCCTCCGACGGTAAGAATGGCGGTCAAATACACCTTAATGGACGAAGTCCCGCTCGGCAGCTTTAATGTTTTGCCGTCGTTGGACAACACGCTAGGCGCGCTGGACGACCAGACGATCTTCGAACCGTTCTCTCCGGTCGACGGCAGATTGTCGAGCGGCCTCGTCACGCTGTCCGCATTGTCATTGCCACCGAAATCGATCGATAGTTTGTTCTTGTCGAGCCTTACGCGGTCGGCGTCTGTCGTGTGCTGCTGTTTGACGGTCAGCGAGAAAGATTTCACCTGCGCGGCGCTGCCATTGCGGACAACGGCGGTCAGCCTGACGATCGCATCCCCGGATCCATATGGCGGTCGATTGACGCTGACGCCATCCTCCGAGACGAGTTGCGGCGCGCTCGAATACCATTTGATGTCGCTCCCGTTGCTTCCCTTAACCGGCAGGCGCTTAAGCGGTTGCGTCACATAGTCCGCGCGGTCATCGCCGTTGAACGAAATGGCTAGCGATGCCGCGTCCAACGCCACCTTCTGCGAAGACGTTAAGCCCTGTCGCTTCACCGTTAGCTCGAATGTCTTCGTTTCCTTCGCGCGGCCGAGCTGGAGCGTGGCCATCACTATAACTTTTTTGTCCGTTTTGGCATGACGCGTTACCTTCTGACCGTTGTCGGAAATAGCGGACCTATCGGAGGATCGCCAAGTGATCTTCGAACCATTCGCGCCACGGCTTGGCAGCGAGAGCGGTCCGGTTACGTTCCCGGCGGAGTCGCCTTCCCGGTAGCCGATGCGAAGCGCTTCCTTGTCTTTGGCAACTTTCGCCGCGTCGGAGGTCGAAGAACTGTCGTTAGCGCTGCACTCTTTCTTGAAGTAATCGATGTAATACCGAATTTGCCATTTGGTACGATCATCATCTGCCTTATTCAACTTCTCCTGAAGTGAAGCCAGAATATCTCGACAGAACGCCGCATATTCCGAGCTGCCTTTCTTCGCGGATGATCCGCCCTCAGCCGAAACGGCGGTACCGCCGGATACGATCATTGCGGCGGCCATAAAACCGATTAGCCATCTTTTCACGTCCATCGCTCCTTTAACCGAGATAGATGCGCTTGATTGGGAAAATGCGCCAAATCGCAATCTACTACTTGAACGCTTCGGACGGCCGCAATGTTGCGCAGGTGGACAAGCAGAAACGAAAAAAAATCCGCATCTCTGCGGATTTTTAATATCATTAATTATTTTGTTTAATGCCGTTAATCACAAGGTGAATAAGTGATTCCCGATCTTCGTCGTCACTGTTCTCGAGTTCATCCAGGTCGATGTCGCGGTCACCGGATTGTAGTAGAACAATGCGCCTCTCGTCGGGTCGTTGCCCTTCACCGCTGCACGCGCTGCCGTAAAGGCAGTCTGATTCGGAAGCAGCCAGTATTGTCCGTCAGCCACCGCCGTAAACGCATAAGGCTCCATGATAATACCCGTGATCGTATTCGGGAATAGCGGCGATTGCAGACGGTTCATAATAACCGCGCCTACCGCCACTTGTCCGGTATAGGACTCGCCTCTCGCCTCGCCGTAGATTACACGCGCCATCTTCGCCAGTTCCGGCTTGCTGACCGTGAGCTTCTTCAGCTTCGTCCACGTTGCGGGACCGGCTATGCCATTAACCGGCAGACCGTAAGCCCGTTGAAAGTGGCGAACCGCTACTTGCGTCGACAGATTGAATTTCGTTCCGATCGTCGTGGTATAGTAACCGAGCAGCTGCAGACGGAATTGCAAATCCGGCACGTCGACGCTCGTGCTGCCCAATTTGAGCGTAGCCGGTGCTGCCGCATGAACTCGTTCCGCCGAGATTCCTGCCGATGCCGTAAATATAAAGCAGGCCATCAACATGACCAATGCACGTTTGATCATCATCGTGTATTCCCCCTATGCATGATGCTTGTTTGCCTCAACGAGCAACATATTAGCACGGGAATGCTTCGAGATGCGGTTCATGAGAGTTTATTAATATTTTATTAATGTTATTAATCATTCACTTTTCAACATCGCGATCGCCGTTTTGACTGCTCTCTTGATGCCCCCGTAGCCGGTACATCTGCATAGATTTCCGGACAACGCTTCCTCGATTTCTTCGTCGCTCGGATTCTCGTTCTCTTGAAGAAGCGCCTTGACCGAGACGACCATGCCCGGCGTGCAATACCCGCATTGATAGCCGCCTTCCATCAGAAATGCTTGCTGTATCGGGTCCAATCCGCTGCCGGAGATTCCTTCGATCGTCGTGATCGATTTGCCTTCGCATTGATAAGCCATGGTCAAACAGGAATTGACCGGCTTGCCGTCCACGAGAACCATGCAGGCGCCGCATCGTCCGATCTCGCAAGAACGTTTGGTGCCGGTTAAGCCTAGATCGTCGCGCAAAATATGAAGAAGCCGTTTACTCAGCTGTACGTCAAGTGTGAGGGACAAACCGTTCAGCGAGCATTGCAGCGTCCGTCTCCCGCTGTCGTTCAACGATTGTTCGAGCATTAGCCGCTCACCTCCTTCCCTATAGCAACGGCGGACTGCAGCAGCTCCGAAGGATCGATCGGGAGTTTCGTGACCCGCTTACCGACGGCTTGGAATATGGCTTCCGCAATTGCCGGCGCGAGTCCAACTGAACCGATTTCCCCTACGCCCCTTGGCCCATGGGGGTCGCCCTCGGGCAGGTCTTCGATTGGGAAGACTTCGAATCCGCCGCGGGAATCCGATATCGTCGGAATTAAATAAGTATCGAAGTTTTTCGTCATATAGTGTCCTTGCTCCATGAGCGCTTCTTCCGTAAGCGTATAGCCGAGCGCCATGCTGCTGCCCCCTTCGATTTGCCCGAGATAACCTTGCGGATTCATGACCGGTCCGGCCGCAATCGCATGGCTTTGGTCCGTGACCTGAACGCGGCCGGTCAGCGTATTCACCTCGACTTCAACGGCGACCGCCGCGTACGTGTAAAGCAAATGCGCGCCTACTCGCTTCGTATCCGATGCCGGAAAAATAAAATTCGTCTCGACCGCTATTTCTTCGTTCGTCCCGATAGCAAGATCCTTGTATGCGAGGACCAGACGCATCGCGCCCCCCATCTCCAGCACGCCGCCTTCGCCAAGTGTAAGTTCCTCCGCGGGCCGACCCAACTGGGCGGCCGCCTCTCTTAGAAGCGCGGCACGGAATGGTTCGCGCATCCGCCGCAGCGACTGCCACATCATGCTGGTCGCGCGGGATGCCGTCGTCGAGCCGCTGTCCGGCACCCGGTCGGTGTCCCCGATGACAATGCGGAAGTCATCCGGCGCGAAGCCGAACTCTTCAATTAACATCAGCTCCAAGGTAGCGATCAACCCTTGGCCGAACTCCTCGTAGCCGAACAGCGCTTCGATCTTCCCGTCCTGCGCTAGCCGAAGCCGACCGCCTGCCGGATCAGGGATGCCGAAGCCGAGTCCGGCGCCATGCATGACGAACGCCGCTCCAATTCCTTTGCGAATCCAGGGCGGAGATGTTGGATCGCAAGCCGCATCCGCGCACAGCCCGCGTCTTGCGAACAACGCTGATTGTCCGAGCGTCCGCCAAACTTGCTCCGCGCCGTTCGTCAGCGCGATGGGATGCCCGAACGGCCCCGGATCGTCTGCGCGTCTCATATTCCGTCGCCGGAATTCCCACGGGTCAATATCGGCAAGCCGGGCGAGCCGATCCATCTGTCCTTCCAACGCGAAAATCGCTTGATTGCCGCCGAATCCCCGGAATTCGCCGGACATGCCGTTGTTAGTGTGAACCGACACGCTGGATACGTGCACATGTTCGTATCGATAGGGGCCGATGACGTGCTCGACCGCGAAATTCAGCACTTCAGCTCCAAGCGTCGCGTAAGGGCCTGTATCGGCGATTATATGCACGTCGTGCGCCAAGATGCAGCCGGATGCGTCGATGCCGGTTCTCATCCTGATCTTCATCGGATGCCGCTTCAAGCCGGCGCGAACCGATTCCGCGCGGGAGTTGTGGATTTTGACCGGACGCCCTGTATGCAAGGCGAGCAGCGCGCCGTACGGTTGAACGTTCAATTCGTCTTTGCCCCCGAACGAACCGCCAATCGGGCTCGATACGATTCGGATGTCCGCCTGAGGCTTATCGAGTATGCGGGAAAGCTGCAGCCGGTCCATCAGGCCGTGCTGCGTAGGGGCGTATACCGTCAGCCTGCCGTCAGCTTCGGGGACGAACAATCCGCCCTCCGTCTCCATGTAAGCGTGCATTTGCCTTGGCGTTACATAGGTTTCTTCTACGACATGCACGCATTGCTCGAATCCTTCAGCGACATCGCCTCGCTCGTAACCAGCCCGATGCAAGACGTTGCCATGCGGATGCAGTTTCGGCGCGTCATCGGCCAGCGCGGCTTCCGGATCATCAATGAGTGGGAGCACTTCATACTCCACGTCAATGAGCGATAATGCGTATTCGGCTAGTTCCGGCGTATCCGCGGCAACCGTCGCGACCGCATCCCCGACATAACGCACGTAATCACGGCAGAGCACGGGCTGATCCTGAACGGCGATGCCGTATCCGTTCAATCCCGGCACGTCCCGCCAGGTCAATACCGCACAGACACCTTCTAATGCTTGAGCCTTCGTGGTATTAATTGAATGAATGCGAGCGAACGGATGAGGACTTCGCAGCACGCGACCGTGCAGCATGCCGGGCAAGCTCATATCCGTCAAGTACGTTAACGCGCCCGTAACCTTGGCCGGACCATCCGGTCGTATCCGCCAACGAGCGCCGCTTGAATCACGGTTTAACGCCATCGCTATCCCCTCCTTATCCCAAACGCTCCCTAAGTCGCCAAAGCTCGGCAACCAGCAAATTCGCTACAGTCATCTTGCGATAGCTGCTTGAAGCAAACCCATCGCCCTTCGGCTCGAACTCCTCCATCACCGTCCGGTGTACCTCGGCGGCACAATCTTCCCCGAGCGGCTCGGGATGTGCCTCGAGCATCCGCTCCGTCCGCTCAAGCCGATAAGGAACGGTCTGGCCGCCACCGGCCGCAATGCGAAGGTTGTTGATCTGCCCATTCTTCGCGTCCCATTCCCCCGTTACCGCCAATGTCGCGACCGAGGGCGTGAACGCTTCGCGGCGCCCGACTTTATGATAAGCCCGAATGACTGCCGGGCGACTGGCAGCGGGTGCGTATCGTTCAGCCATACTTGACTGATTCGCATCACGTCCGGTGAGGGGGATCTCCGCATCCCGCGTCAATCGGATTTGGATAAGCAGGCGATCCTCCTCCGTCCCCTTCTCGTTGGCCAGCCAGTCTTCGAGCGATTCGGCTTGAAGCCCGCTCTTACCAAGCCAGATTAGCTCCGCTCCTCCAACAAGCAGCGCAGGCAGCGAGTCCCCGATTCGAGAAACGACATTCCCGCCTAACGTCGCTAAATTCCGTACCGATGGTGCGGCAATATTGCGAATGGCTTCGGTAAGCAGAGGGAACGCAACTTGGACGCGCGCGTCTTGGCGCAGCGCGCTGAGCGGACAACAAGCGCCAACGACGAGCTCGCCTAGTTCCAGGTGAAAGCCGACTAACATCGGAATCGCGCTCAAATCGATCAAATGCGACGGAACAGCCGCCGTGCCCGCTTCCCACTGTGTCCGCAGAAGCGTACCGCCTGCCGTATACACGGCAGAAGATCCGAGCATTTGTTTCATCCGATAAGCCTCGCCGATCTCTTGGGGCCGCTGTACGACAGGCATGACGGGCATGTCAGGGTGTCGGTTCGACATACGATACCCTCCTTCTCTACGTTAAAATCGCTGCTCGCGGATATACGGCGTCCCGAGTGCTTCCGGCGAGCCGGAAGGCTTGTTGCGGTTGCGATACCCGAGCGCCATCAAGACGAGAATCGTCACGAGGTACGGAATCATTTTCAGAAAATACGGCGGGATATGGCTGCCAAACAGCTGAATACGGAAGCCGAGCGTATCGAGCGCTCCGAAGAAATACGCGCAGAACAAGGCACGGATCGGATTCCATCTCGCGAAAATAATAAGCGCCACGGCAATCCATCCTCGGCCGGACGTCATCCCTTCGATCCAAGTCGGCGAATAGACGAGCAGCAGATCGGCGCCGGCCAGCCCGATCAACGCCGAGCCGATCACGACGCAGCCATACCGGAAGGCTTGCACCCGGATGCCCATGACATCGGCAGTCGAAGGATTGTCGCCAAGCGCCCGCATGTGAAGTCCCCAGGAAGTTCGGTGAATGTACACGTGCAGGAGGATCACAAGCGCAAAGCTGAACCATGTGAGCGCATCAAGGCGACTGAACAGGTCTCCGAGAACGGGAATCCCTTCCAGCCATGGCAGCTCCACCTTCGGCACCGACATCGGCAGCGGTGTGCCGCTGACTCCTTTGCCCAAATAGGCGCTAAGCCCAGAGCCGAACAACGTGATGGCAAGTCCGCTTACGATCTGGTTCGTATGCAGCGACACCGTCATGAACGCATGCATCAAGCCGATAGCCGCGCATACGGCAAGTACCGCCAGCAGCGTGATGACAAGGCTCTCCGTCTTGAGGTACGTCAAGCATGCCGTAACGGCGCCCATCAGCATGAGCCCCTCTGCGCCCAACTGGATAATGCCGGAACGTTCGATTAAGATTCCGCCAAGCGTCGCGAACAGGAGCGGCGTCCCGGAGGAAATGGCGGCGACCAACAATTGCGTAATAAAGTCCATGCGGCGCTATCTCCCCTTTCAGCCTTTGCGGCGGATTCGAATTTTGCTAATGGTGGCGCCTGCAATTAAGAAGAACAGCATCGCCCCCTGGATCATCTCGGAAATCGATGAAGGCAGGCCGATCGTCTGGACGCTGTAGCCTCCGACGATCAGGGCGGCGAACAGCACCGAGGAGATGACGAGCCCAACCGGATTCAGCCTCGCCAGCCAAGCGACGATGATGGCTGTATACCCGTAGCCCGGCGAGATGCCGTACATGAGCCGGTGCGTGACGCCGGATACTTCGCTCATACCCGCCAAGCCGGCCATTCCGCCGCTAATCAGCATGACGATTATAATTTGCTTCTTGATGCCGATTCCCGCATTCCGCGCAGCCTCTTTATTCGCGCCGATCAACCGCAGCTCGTAGCCCCATTTCGTATAGTTGATGACGACCGCGTACACGATGACGGCCACGGCTGCGAAAGCCAAGCCCAAATGAAGGCGGCTGTCGCCGAACAGCGGCAGCGACTGCGCTTCGGTGAACATCGGGGTGCCCGGAAAATTGAACCCTTTCGGATCTTTCCACGGACCGAATACGACGTAGTCGAGCGCGAGCAGCGCAACATAGTTCAGCATGAGCGAGGTGATTAACTCATTCACCTGAAAATGCGTCCTGGGTATCGCGGTTAACAAGCCCCAAATGCCGCCTGCCGCGATGCTCAGCACGATCATTAGGGGGATGGCCGCATAAGAAGGCAGCGATGGCCAATACACCGTTACCGCTGTCGCAGCCATTGCTCCAATCACGAACTGCCCCTCCGCGCCAATATTCCAAATCGAGATCCGATAGGCAAATGCGACGCCAAGACCGCATAGCAACAGCGGGATCGCTTTGACGAGCGTTTCGGTCATCCCGAATGACGAGCCGAACGCGCCGCCGATCATTTTGGCATAAACAGTAACCGGGTTCATCCCGTTCGCCGCGATGAAGATACCGCAGAAGACCAGCGCCAACATAACGGATACGACCGTGACCCACCATGGCGAGCCTTGACCGTTGTAGCTCCGTTCGATTTCCAGCCGCAAGCGAGGTTTGGCGGCACTATCCGGTTCCGGGGCTGCTGCCGTGGATGGCATGGCTTGCTGCTTACTCATAGGGCTGCCTCCTCTTCTTCGTTCCGCATGCCTGCCATCCAGAGGCCGATCTGCTCCCGATCCGCGAGCTCCCGGCTGACTTCTCCCGCGATTGCGCCGCCGTAGAGGACAACGATGCGGTCAGCCAGCAGCATTATTTCGTCCAAATCCTCGGAGATGAGCAGCACGCTCCGACCGTTATCCCTCAGCTCGCACAGCAGCCGATGGACGCCGTCCGTCGCGCCGACGTCGAGCCCTTGCGTCGGGTGTACAGCAACCATCAGCTTCGGATTCTGATGGATTTCTCGCGCGAAGAGCAGCTTCTGCTGATTGCCGCCAGAGAGCGACCTCACCGGCGTCTCTAGATCCGGCGTCTTGACGTCGAATTTCTCGACGAGGAATTGGGACCAACTCCGATTATCCGCGCTGCGCAGAAATCCGTATTTGGATCGTGTCGCGCTGGCGTACGACTTAACAAGCAGGTTGTCGACGATGCCAAGACTTCCTGCCAGCCCGCTCTTCATGCGATTCTCCGGCACATGGGCGATGCCCGCCTCGATCGCGCCGCGCACCGACCCGTTCGCCAGTGGCTTGCCGTCGAATCGGATCGCGCCGCTCCTCCATCCCCGCAGGCCGGTCAGCACCTCGGCCAGCTCGCGTTGACCGTTCCCTGCCACGCCCGCAACGCCGACGATTTCGCCTTCGCGAATCGTAAGATCGAGCCGATCGAGCGCCTTACGCCCATGATCCGCATACACATCGAGTGATTGGACTTCCAGCAGCGGCAAGGTGTTCCCAGGCTTGCTTCGACGCGGTTGGCGGTGCAGGTTGGCCGCCGTTTCGTTACCGACCATCAGCCGAGCCAATTCCCGTTCGTCGGTATCCGACTTGGAGAGCGTGTGCATCATCCGTCCCTTGCGCATGACCGAAATACGGTCCGAGACGGCCATCACTTCCTTCAGCTTATGCGTCGTCATGATGACGGTCTTGCCTTCCGACTTCATATGCAGCAGCGTGAAGAACAATTGTTCGGCCTCGCCCGGCGTGAGCACCGACGTCGGTTCGTCCAAGATGATGATATCGGCTCCGCGGTACAGCGTCTTGACGATCTCGACCCGCTGTTGCTCGCCGACTGACAGCTGCCAGATCGGCCGGTCGACCGGGAAAGGCAAGCCGAAGCGGTCGGCCAGCGCTTCGATTTCTTCCATCTTCGCTCTCATCCAACGCGCTCCCCGCCAGAATGCGGAACGCTCGCCGAGCACGATGTTCTCCGCCGCGCTTAGCGTCTGCACCAGCCGGAAGTTCTGAAATACCATGCCGATGCCAAGCTTCATCGCATCCTTGGGGGTCTTGATGCGCGCCGGTTCGCCTTGAATGTCGATTTCGCCACTCGTTGGCCGATACACGCCGGAGAGCATGCACATCATCGTGCTTTTGCCTGCACCGTTCTCACCGAGCAGCGCATGGATTTCGCCCGTTCTGGCGCTGAAATCGACGTGATCGTTGGCCACGACTTGCCCGAATGTTTTGACAATTTGGCGCATCTCTACCGAATTGGCCCTGTTCATGCCTTCTCCTCCTGCTCTTGTTCCAGCTTGCCCATTGACGTTCGTCCGCCGAAGCGGCCCGATAAAGAACAAATCCCTTATAGTAAGGGATTTGTTCTTGGTTAATTATGGAGTCGTTCTTCGCTTGCAGCTTCAGCGCACTATTGCGGAATCGAGCCTTCGACGCCTTGGACGAACCAGTTCATCTCCAGAATCTTGTCAAGCTCCATCGTCTCGCCCGATTTCAGTTTCTCGGCGCCCGACTGATCGACGATCGGACCGCTGAACACATGAAGCTCGTCGCTCAATATTTTCGCCTGCGCATCTTCCACGAGCTGCTTGACGTCATCCGGAATATTCTTGCCGAGCGGGGCCAGACCGACCATTCCATCCTTCATCGAACCCATATATTGTTCATTGGTCCACGTACCGTCTTGAACAGCCTTGACGACCTTCGCGTAATAAGGCCCCCAGTTCCAAATCGGATTCGTCAAATAATAGTCAGGCGCAAAGCGAGACATATCCGAATCGTTACCGCCCGCGAACGCCCCGCGCTCTGCAGCCGCTTGAATCGTGGCAGGAGAATCCTGATAGGCCAGCAAGACATCCGCGCCTTGATCAAGCAAGCTGACCGCCGCTTGACGCTCCGTGGTCGGATCGAACCATGTGTTGGACCAGACGACCGATACTTTCGCATCCGGATTCACGCTTTGGATGCCAAGCGCGAAGGCATTAATGTTATAAATGACTTCCGGAATCGGGAACGCGCCTACGTAACCGATGTGGTTCTTCTTCGTCATCTTGCCGGCGGCGATGCCGCTTAAGTAACTGGCTTCGTAGTTCTCACCGAAATACGTACCCATGTTGTCGTTCGTCTTGTAGCCCGCGCAGTGGACGAAAACGACATCCGGGAATTTCTTGGCAACGTTCAACGTGTAATCCATGTAGCCGAAGCTCGTCGTGAAAATGATATCGTGATTTTGCGCCAGCTCCGTAATCACGCGTTCGGCATCCGCGCTCTCCGGCACGTTCTCGACCGTATCGGCCTTCACGCCAGTCTGCTCTTCCATGTATTTGCGGCCTTGATCATGCTGGTACGTCCATCCGCCGTCGCCCGGCGGGCCGATGTAGACGAACGCCACTCGCGGCAGCTTCTTCGCCCCTCCGGCGTCGGCGGCGGTATTGTTCACGTCACTCGCGCCATTCCCTGCAGAGCCCGCGCTCGTCGCCCCCTCGTTACTCGAGCCGGTACAACCCGCCAATGCCAGAACAACCGTCATAATCATCGCCAGCGCAAACATCACAAACCGGTTACATTGTTTCATGTGCTTCCTCCCCATGTCTCTATGTGTCATCGGCGCAAGCTCTAGTTGTTAGGTAAAATATAGCTCCGCCAAAACATCACGTCAACTTATCTTACATGCTTATAGAGAGACTGACGAAACAACGCCACCTATTTGTGCATATTGCACAAACCACACGTTATGTTATATGACACAATCAAGATTCCTCGCTAAGTCCCACTTTTCGCTTTCGTCTGAATCGCCTGCCACAGAGTTCTGGCGTGCCCGAGCTCCTCTGGCGTATCCACATCCACGAACGACCATTCGGCTGCGAAACGCGCGACCATTCCCCTATATTCCGGATCGCGAAAGATACGCCTCGCGCCTTCGTCCCCCTCTAAGTTGCGGATGGCGGGAAAGAGGGAACGGCTCAAGATCACGGGAGGCATCGGCGTCTGGCCTTTGCCGGAGGCGACATAATCGAGCGAGGAGTTGGCTTGGTAAATCTTCATCAGTCTGCGAAGCTGGAGCGAGGAGACGAATGGCTGATCAGCCAGCGCAATGAGCACCGCATCGGGCTGCTCGCCGCGCAGCGCTTCGATACCAGCTTGGAGAGAACGCGACATGCCTTGCGCCGCATCCCTGCAAGGCGCGATGCGAAGCTCCGGCAGCACGGCCCTCGCTTCGTCGCGTTCGCACAGCCATAGCAGCGGATCATCGGGTCTGACGACGACGACGATCGGACTAATCCCGCAGCGCCACATCTCCCTAAGTGCGCGGCTGCCGAGCGTAATGCCCGGCGACAGCTCGAGCGACAGCTTTGGTTCTCCCATTCGTTTGCTGGCCCCAGCTGCCAAATAAATGCCTGCGATTTTCACTGCCCTCTCCCCCTTTGGCTCGTTGCGCCCGCCGCTGCGCGCGAACAGCGATCAGCTCGGCCGCGATGCTAACGGCGATTTCATCCGGTCCCTCCGCGCCGATCCGAAGACCCGCAGGCGCGTGAATCGCCGTTAAACGTTTCCCGTCCATACCTTCGGTCAAGGTGCGAATTCTTCGTTGCGATCCTATTATGCCGACATAGGCCATATCGAGCTGAACAAGCTCCGCAAGCATCGCCCGATCACGCTGTGCTTGATGGCTGCTGATCACGGCGTAATCTCCGCTCCGAATACCCGCCTGGCGGACAATCAACTCCGGCGCGCCCGCGATCAGCGTCGCGCCCGGGAAACGATCCTGTGTCAGCAATCTCTCGCGCCAATCCGCTACGACGACTCGAAAGCCGGCCTCCTGGGCCCGGCAGCTGATTGGGATCGCGTCTTCGCCAGCGCCGAATAACAGCAGCGTAGGTCTCGGAACGAAGAGCGTCTGCGGAAAACGAGCATCTTCGGACGCTAACTCGGCGGCAGAACCGCTCTCCAATCGGTAATGCGGCAGTCCGCCGCGCACCTCGCGAATCAAGCGCGTCGTCTCGCCTTGTTCCATTCGGCGTCCGGCTTCAGTCAAGCAATCCCATAGATGTCCTCGTACGGGCTCCAGCAGGACGCTGATCGCGCCGCCGCATCCGACCGACTCGCCCCAAATCGCGTCCTCATCGGGATTCATATTATAATCGACGCGCTCCATCCTGCCCGTCTGCCAGACATGGGGTACACGCGCGAGCAAATCCGCTTCCAAACAGCCGGGACTGATGCTCCCGATCGAACCGGCCTGCAGCCGGAACAACATCGCCGCACCGGCCTTCCGATAGGAATGACCGGTCACTGACGCGATGGTCGCCAGCACGGCAGGCGCGTCTTCCTGACGAATCGCTTGCAGTATTGGGTGATAATCCACAGACAGCGCCTCCTCTTCTCGGCCATATGCCGGATCTGATTAGAATTTAATGTGAGTATTCCTTACATATTAGAGCAACAAACTCGTTTAATCAATATATATGTAAGATATCATGACATTGATTATGACAAATGAACCTTTAATCGCCTCGCATAACACTTCCGGCGCATCCAATGCGAAAAAGGCGGATATCCATATCGGACATCCGCCTTCTCCAAGCGTTCGTACAATGTATAAGTTAGAGTGCTTTCACCATCGCCACATGAGGGATATCGGCTTCCAAGAATACGTCGGATATCCGTTTGTACGCGAGTTTCTCGTAGAACGGCTCCGCTTGCGTCTGCGCGTGCAGCTTTGCTTTCTTCAGCCCTTTCGCCTGCGCGATGCTCTCCAAGGCGTCCATGATATGACGGCCCAAGCCGAGCTTGCGGTAATCGGGAAGAATGCAAATCCGTTCCATCTTGGCCATATCTTCCACGACACGAACGCGTCCTGTCCCGACAGGCCGGCCTTCATGATACACGAGCACATGCTCGGCTTTTTCTTCGTGCTCGTCGTACTCTTCCTCCGCGGACACGCCCTGCTCGTCCACAAATACGATCTTTCGAATTCTGTAGACGGCTTCGAGGTCGTCTTTGGTCGTCGCTTGTTTCGTATTCATGCTGCTATCATCCTTTACATGTTTCTATTAGCGAAGCAATCGAATCATCTGAACGACTTGTCTGCGGTCGCCCGTAAGCACGGCTTCCGCGCTTCTGAGCTGAGACGAACCGTCGCCGTCCAGGAAGATGCCGCCCACCAATGCGACATCCTCGTCATGCATGTCATAATCCACTATGGCTTGTCTGAATTCCGACGCCGTCGCCGTATTCTCGCTGACGATCAGCAGCAGCGCTCCCTGATCGTCGTACACCGCAGCCGACCGAAGCCTGCGGTCGTCCGGGAAAGGCATCCGCTCGGCATCCGCCCGCCACCGCCACAGATTCGCAGGACCGGGACTCAAATCCAAACTAATACCGCCTTGCGCCCAGTAGTCGCCCCGGTCCGTCACTATGATGTCAGCTGCCCGGCGTACGGCCTGCACGCTGAACTTGCCGGCCGCTGAATCCCATACTAACGTGCCTCTCGCATATTTGGCATTCTCGTCTCCCGAGCCGTATCCTGACTCCGTATTCACGGGAACATCGTTATGCACGGCAATGCTAAGCAGCGCCCCTTCATAAAAGAAACCGCCGTTAATGCCGAAGAACGCCGTATCCGTCACGTTCGCGTTGATCCGCTCAAGCTTAATATTGTCCGGCGAAGTCTTCAGCACATGCAGCGCGACGCCGCTTGGGAACGCGTACCGCTCATAGTTGTAATCCGCGAACCCGCTCGGCTTATCCACGTCAGGCAGCCCAATCAGCAAATAGACAATACCCGCCAGCACGAATAGTGCCGCGACGGACATGGCTGCGAGAAGCGCGCCCCGCTTCGGCGACCTTGCATCGCGGATCGAATTCCCCTTCTCCGCTGTCGTCATGAATGGATCAAATGCTGCAGCGTCAGCATGAACAGCTGTTCCACATGATCGTCATCCAGCGAATAGAACACCGTCTTGCCGACTTTGCGGCGTTTGACGATCCGAAGATTGCGCAGCAACCGAAGCTGATGCGAAATCGCGGACTGCCCCATATCCAGCACCTGCGTCAAATCATGCACGCATAATTCGCTCTGCTGCAGCGCATGGATGATCTTCACGCGAGTCGGGTCGCCGAGCGCCTTGAACAGGTCGGCCAGCTGTACGGCGGATTGCTCCGTCACGAGCTTGCCCCGTATCGCCGCCAGATCGGCTGTCGTCCCCTCGCATGCCGCCTCGCACGCTTCCAACGCCGTCTTCTCCATCTTGTACTCACCCGCCATGTCCAATAGTCTGTCTGCCATTATAGCATATTTCACAGGCAGGATGCAGGCTCCGAGCACCTGACCTCCTTCAAGCGGGGACGCGTTAGCCGCATTGCGGTGCGGTGTAACGACGAACAAGCCGCCCGTATGGGTGGCTTGTTCGCAATGCCTATATTGTTGGCACTATCTTGAATAGAGGCTGCTGTCTACTGCACGCGAATGCGGCTAATTCGCACATGGCCCGTTAGGATCAGGTAAAGCTCCTGTCTTCCGCGTGCTCCTCTTAACTCGCACGATACCGTATCCCACTGCTGGCTGCCTCTGGCGATCACTTCGACTTGGCCGATGACCTCGCCATCTACGCCGCCCAACCGAATCTCAATACGTCCGCCGCCTTTGACGGCCGCCGTGCGCGCCTCGAATCGGCTTGCCCCGCCGCCTAGCTCCACGTCGCGGAAGCTTAGCCATGCGCCATTCGTCGTCGGTACGATGCAGGTACCGCCTTCTTTGCTCTCATCCAGATAGACGCGATCGTAATCGTCGTAATTCTCGGCGCGGGTCCAATCGCTCATATCGCGAGCGGGAACGGTCTCCCCATCAACCTCAAGCGCGGCCGAAATCGCGATATCCGCCGACGAGCGTCCGAGCTGAATCTCATAGGTGCCATTCTCGACGCAATAACGGTCGCGCGTAACGTCCCAGAAAGCAAGCGCTTCGGCGTTCAACTCGAATTGCACGGTCTTCTTCTCTCCGGCGGCAAGTAAGATGCGCTCGAAGCCGAGCAGCGTCTTGATCGGACGCTCCACGCGCGATTGAATCGCTCGGCCATACAACTGAACGACCTCTTCGGCCGCGAAGCTGCTCGCGTTCGTCACGTCGACCGAGACCGTAACGGCAGCATCCGCTAGAAGCCGGTCCGTGCTCAGACGCAAATTGCCGTATTCGAACGTCGCATACGTTAGGCCGTGACCGAACGGATACAGCACTTCCCCGTCAAAATATTGATACGTCTTCTTGCCCTTGCGAATATCGTACTCCATGAAGTCGGACAGCTGCTCCGCCGATTTGTACCACGTCATGTTCAGACGTCCGGCCGGAGCGGCGTCGCCGAACAGGATATCCGCGATCGCGTTGCCCAGCTCTTGGCCCGCATGCGACACGTACACGATCGCCGGCACGTGCTCTTGCGCCCAATTGAGCGCGAATGGATAACTGCCGACCACGACGACGACCGTATTCGGATTCGCGGCGTACACCTCGCGCACGAGACGCTCCTGCGATTCCGCTAGCGTCAGATCCGGGCGATCGATTTCTTCTTTGCCGTTAATAAGCGGGTGATTGCCGACCACGACGACCGCCACTTCCGCTTCCTTCGCCGCGCGCACGGCATCGGCTAGCCCATCCTTCACTTGGATCATGCGCAGCGAAGCGGCGTGATCCGCGCCTGGGCGATCCGACAGCGCCAATTCATCTCCGCGCAGCTCGAGCGCCCGCTTGTTCCAGGACGTCAGCTTCACTTCGCCAGACGCTTGCGGATGCACGTTCACGATCTCTTTCACGAACCAGCCCCAAATGTCGTCCGCGCCTGCCGTAAGCGTCGCGTCGTTCGCCATCGTGACATATTTGCCGGATGTACGGGAGATGAATGTGTGCGCGCCCCAACCCCAATCCGACGCGTGGAAAATGTCGCCTTCGCCCTCGGCCGCAATGATTCTGTGAGCTTCTCCATTCTCGACAGACAGTTCGCGGCCGTCCGAGCTTGCGAAACGCACGAGATCGCAGCCGTCTTCGAATGCGACCGTCTTGCCTGCCAGCTTATTGCGGATTGCCCCAAGCGGCGTTACTTTGTATGGGAATGTGCCGGAATACCAGTCACGGTAAACCATGTCAGCCAGCGGACCGATAACCGCCGCTTTGTCCAGCTTCTGGGCGTTCAGCGGCAGCAGACCTCCCTCGTTCTTCAGCAGGACGACCGACTTGCGCGCCGCTTCGCGCGACAACGCCGCATGCTCCCGAGAGAGGAGGACGGATTCACCGATCGCCTCATACGGATTATCTTCCGGATTGAACTCGCCCAGACGGATCCGCACGCGGAATGTATTGCGCAGCGCCCGATCAAGATCGGACTCCTCGAGCCATCCTTGGGCAAGGGCCTCGCGGATCGCGGCGCAGACCGGTTCGAATTCGTCCGTAATCGAGTCGACGCCGCTCTTGATCGTCTCCGCGACTGCTTGGGCGTACGTCTCATAATAGTGATGGTCGTTCACGATTCCCATCATATCCCCGGCATCGCTCACGACGAAGCCGTCCATTCCCCACTTTTCCTTCACCGTGCGGTTGACGTCCTCGAGCAGCAGCGCGGGCGTGCCATTGACCGAATTGTAAGCGGTCATCATCGATTGCGCCCCGCCCTTGACGAACGCCGGCTCGAATGCCTTCAAATAATATTCGTGCATGTTCCGCGGATCGATCG
This sequence comes from Paenibacillus aurantiacus, assembly GCF_042431225.1. Classification (NCBI taxonomy): domain Bacteria; kingdom Bacillati; phylum Bacillota; class Bacilli; order Caryophanales; family Paenibacillaceae; genus Paenibacillus; species Paenibacillus aurantiacus. The sequence goes on from NZ_JBHMDO010000039.1 coordinate 29,684, forward strand.
AGACCGAGCAGCTGCCACGATTAATTTCGTTGTTGTTGCCCAAGAAGTGCTTCAGCGTCGCGACCGATTTGAAGTAGAACGGATGGTCGCCCTGCATGCCCTGGACAAGCGCGGCGGACAGTTCACCCGTCAGATGCGGATCTTCGCCATACGCTTCTTCCGTGCGGCCCCATCTCGGATCGCGCTCCATGTCGACCGTCGGCGCCCACAACGTCAGGCCGTTAATGGCCGGATTGCGCTTGTAGAAGACGCGCGCTTCGTCGCCAATCGCGGAGCCGATCTTCTTGAGCAGTGCCGTATCCCACGTACAAGCCAGCCCGATTGGCTGCGGATACGACGTCGCTTCGCCAAGCCAGGCAATGCCATGCGCCGCTTCCGTGCCGTGCTTGTAAGGTCCGATGCCAAGACGGTCGATCGCGGCCATATATTGCGGCATGAGCCGCACTTTCTCGTCCAGCGTCAATCGGGAGACGAGGTCCTCGACCCGCGCTTCAAGCGGCAAGGACGCGTCCTGGAACGGATATTGGTAGGTTTTAGCCATAGTTAACACTCCTATCCCCGGCTGCGGCCAGGTTATGCTGTAGGGTGAGTGTACCATGGGTATGCAATCATGCGGAACGGGGGCGATTAGTGGTGTTTTCATGTCACTTTTGGATACAGGCGCACGAGAACGCCAAGCGTGCAAAATGAAGAACCGTCTCGCCGATTGCGAAACGGTTCTTATCGTGAACATTCGGAATTCACGTGTATGTGTGCAAACCAATAACTACAATTACGCTTCATTCGCCGCGTAAATGGACGTCTGATTGGTTCCGTAGGCCAGTTCCCAGACCGGGAGCTCTTCTTGCTCGCCGAGCAGCATGCCCTGCGAGAAACCGATCCATTCCCGAATCGAGTCGGGCTGCTCGAAATTCTCCATATTCTCGAGCGTCGTCTCTAGGCGCTGCACCTCATGCAGATTGCGCTTCTCCATGACGGAGCCGGTGAAAGCGTACAGGCATTTTTGGAAGAACGACTGATGCTTGCACGTATCGTCGCCGGCCAGCTCGATCAGGACGGGCAAGTTGTTGAAGTCGATGAGCGTAATCGCCCAATGCGGATGGGGAAGGCTCGTCCCTTCGTGTGCCCATCTGCGGATTTCGTTGTGCGTCGGATTCCATATATTTTTCATCATCATAAGTATCGCCACTCCTGCCTTGGTTAAGCTCTAACGTTACGGTTGCGTCGTCAGGCATTTGATATGTATATGTTGTATACCCCAAAAGATGCGCAAACTATCACAATATCGGATATTTTTTTGCCTGGACGCCGCTTTTTGCCTGTACGGAAATCCCCCGAAATCGCCGAAATATGGCTTTCTTGCCGATGCCTTCTGCAACAATTTGGCACGCTTCCGCAAACGTTATTTCGGGCAATCTACCGCTGAAGCAGATGTCTGCCATCTTTGGCGCGCCGCTTCCTTGATGCCCTATCCGACGACTCTCTGGCGAAAGGACGAATGACAACGATGAGCGAATCCATGAACGGATCAACGAGCGACTTCGTGGCGAAGGTGCACGATACGCAGGAGAAGGCCTTGAAGAACAAGGCGAATCACGGAAAAGGCACTCCTTCCTCCAAGCTGCCGACCAAGCAGCACGCCAACAACCCGTAACGGCCGCGAACGGCAGGATCGGCTTTCGTCCGAACTGCCGTTTTCCCGCTGTCCGCGCATTTTCAATGACCGCTCGCCTCTGCTACAATATGGACAAGAGGTGAAGCGCATGAACATCATCAAGATTAAAGACCGGCAGGAACTGGACCGGAAGGTGCCGGCCATGCCCTGGTACGTCGAGAAATTCATCGGCTACAAGCTGCCCGATCTCTCGCCCTCTTCGCTGCTCGAATACGTGCGCGATTACGAGACGTTCTTCTCGTGGCTGCTTGCGGAAGGACTCGCGGAAGGACCCGCCGTTCGCGATGTGAAGTTGGAAGAGCTCGAACGATTGCACATGGACAGCATCGACCATTTCAAAATGTTCCTCGCCACGCGCAAGGAGCATGCGAACAGCCGCACGACGATTACGCGCAAGCTGTCCTCGCTCCGCTCGCTCTTTCATTATTTGAGCCAGATCGCGGAGGATGAGAATTTCTACCCGCTGCTCAAGCGCAACGTCATGGCGAAAGTGTCGATCAAGCGGACTCATAAGCCGAAGGATACGGCCGCCAAGTTGGAAGGCAAGCTGCTGCAAGAGCACGAGATCGACGAATTTATTCGATTCATTCATGAAGATTACGCCATTGAGGTCGCGGATAACAAGCAAGCCCTCTACTCCTACACGCAGAACCGGGTTCGCGATACCTGCATCATTAGCTTGATCTTGAATTCCGGCCTTCGCGTCTCCGAGGTCGTGAATATGAACGTAGACGACTTCGATATGAAGAAGAAGCTGCTCTATGTGTTCCGCAAAGGCAAGAACGACGATACGTTCAAGACGCCGGTCTACTTCCGCCAAGAAGCGATTCGCGAGCTTCAACATTATATCGCGCTTCGAGATAGCCACTACAAGGCGCCCAGACGCGAGAAAGCGCTGTTCCTGGCGATTGCCAACGGCAAGACGGAAGGCTCGCGCATGACGAAACGGGCCATACAGGAAATGGTCATCAAATACGCCAAGCGTTTCGGCAAGCCGTATTTATCCGTACATAAGCTCCGCCACTCGTTCGCGACGGATTATTATCTGCGCAATGATCTGTACATGACCCAGGAGCAGCTCGGCCACGCCTCACCGGAGACGACGCAAATTTACGCCCATCTGACGGACAAAACGATGTCGGAAGCCATCGACCGCCAGAAAGAATCCAAATAACGCGATTACGCGCTTGACGCCGCGGTCGCAACGTCAAAAGCGCGCCAAGCGAATGTCGTCCATTCGCCAGGCGCGCTTTATTCGGCATTCCTACCATTACTCCGCGTAAATCATCCGATGCGTCATGCCGCCGTCGACCGTCAAATTAATGCCCGTGACAAAATCATTGCCCGCACCCGTCAAATAGAAGCACGCCTTCAGAATATCGTCCGGCTTGCCGACCCGTCCGGAAGGATGCTGCGTGTGGTCTTCCGTGCGAAGCGCGTCGTAATCGCCGTTCTCGATCCAGCCAGGGCTGATGCAATTGACCGTAATGCCGCTGCCCCCGAGCGATACGGCAAGGGCGTGCGTCAGCGAGACGATACCGCCCTTCGTCGCCGCGTAAGCTTCTCCGTTCGGCTCGGACATCGCGGCACGGGTCGAGGCGATATTGACGATTCTCCCCTTGCCCTGCGCCTTCATCCGGACAGCCGCCTCCCTCGCGCACAAGAACGTCCCCCGCAGATTGACGTTCACGACGCGATCCCACTCTTCGACGGTAAGCTCGAGCGGCGACTTCCAGATGCCGAAGCCCGCGTTGTTAATGAGGATATCCAGCTCGCCGCCCAATTCATTCACGTGGTTAAATAACATTTCGACTTGAGCAGGCAAGCCGAGATCCGCCACAATGAATACGGTCTGCCCGCCGGCTTGCCGAATGTCTTCCGCGAGTCGTTGCCCTGCTGCTTCCTCCACATCGGTCAAGATTGTCCGCGCTCCGGCCGCTGCGTACCCGTAAGCCAGATGCCGCCCGATCCCGCCGGTCGCGCCGGTAATAAGCACGGTTTGTCCTTCGAACGTAAACATCGTCGTCCTTCTCCTTTCGTTGCTGCCAAGCCTATTTCCCCAAGATGGCGCTCGCCCGAACCAAGGCATCCTCGACCGAGCACAGTTCCGCATCCGACTCCTGGCGAGACTTGAATTCCACCAGACCTTCCGCGGCTCCCTTCCCGATCACGATCCGTGCCGGTATGCCGATCAAATCTGCATCCTTCAGCTTCACGCCAAGCCGCTCATCGCGATCGTCCAACAACGTCTCCATGCCAGCTGCGCGGAGCTGCGCGTACAGCTTGAGCGCGAGCTCGCGCTGCACGTCGTCCTTCATCGATACCGGCAGAAGATGTACGCCGAATGGCGCTGCCTCAGCCGGCCACACGATGCCGCGTTCATCGTGATGCTGTTCGATCATAGCAGACAACAAGCGGGTAACGCCAATGCCGTAGCAGCCCATGATGAACGGGTTCTCTTTCCCTTCGGCATCGGTGAATGATGCCTGCATGGCGGAGCTGTATTTCGTCCCCAGTTTGAATACATGGCCAATCTCGATCCCGCGATGCGCAGCTAGTTCCTTCCCGCATTGCGGGCACGCTTCGCCTGCTTGGACGTTGCGCAGGTCGGCCACCGCTTCCAAATGAAAATCACGGCCCGGCACGACGTTCCGGTAATGGCTATCCTCTTCGTTCGCCCCCGTGACGGCGCTCGTCATTGCCGCTGCTTCACGGTCGACGATGATGCGCGCACGAAGCCCGACCGGTCCGGCGAAGCCGACCGGCGCGCTGGTCACGTTGCGCACGGTATCAGCATCGGCCAACTCAAGCGAGGTAGCGCCCAGCGCGTTCATGATTTTGGTCTCGTTGGCTTCATGATCGCCGCGAACGAGCACGGCGACCGGTTCGCCATCCGCCAAGTAGAGCAGCGTCTTGATCACTTGCGAAGGCTCGATTCCCATCCGGTCCCGCAGCTCCTGGATCGTTCGGATCCCAGGCGTCGCGAATTTGTGAAGCGCCTGCGTCCCGCCATCATGCTCGTCAAGAGAGATGGCATGCGATAGCGGCGCGGCTTCCGCTTTCTCCAGGTTGGCCGCGTATTCGCATGCGGTACAAGCGATGATCGTGTCTTCCCCCACGTCCGCGAGCGCCATGAATTCATGCGTGCCGCCCTCGCCGCCGATGGCGCCCGCATCCGCCAATACGGCCCGATATCGAAGCCCCAATCGGCTGAAAATCCGATGATAGGCCGCATACATCGTCTCATAACTGCGATGTAATCCTTCCCAATCGGCATCGAACGAGTAGGCGTCCTTCATGAGGAATTCGCGGACGCGAAGCAGCCCGAATCTCGGCCGCCGCTCATCGCGGAACTTCGTTTGAATTTGAAAGACCGTCAGCGGGAGCTTGCGATACGACGACACTTCTTGTGCAATAAGCGACGTGACGACTTCCTCGTGGGTTGGGCCGAGCGCGTACTCCCGGCCGCCCCGGTCGGTCAACCGGATCAGTTCATCGCCGTATACCTCGTATCTGCCCGACTCGCGCCATAATTCCGCCGGCTGCAGTGCCGGAAGCAGCACCTCGTTCGCCCCGGCCGACTCCATCTCTTCCCGAATGATCGATTCGATTCGCTGCAGCGTTCGTCTGCCAAGCGGAAGCAGCGAATAGACGCCGGCGGCGAGCTGCCGGATATAACCGGCGCGCAGCAGCAGCTGGTGGCTTACCGCTTCTGCATCCGCCGGGACGTCGCGCAGCGTTGGCGCAAGCAATTGACTCTGTTTCATAATAATCTCTCCTTCTTTATGCCCGAAACGCAAAAAAACGCGCCCCTCCCCTGTAAAAGGGACGAGCGCGCTCGTGGTACCACCCCGTATTCGACCTACTCCCCTCGCGCGTACGGCAAGAGGGCAGACTGGTCCTCATAGGTATTGGTAACGGGGGATACCCCGGCCGCAGCTATTAGGCGCGAATGCGGTTCGCTGCGGCAACTACAAGGCGGGATGCTTCGTCCGCGCGGGAATCTCTCAGCCTGGGATTCCTTCTCTGGGGCGCGGTGTCGTATAAGCTTTTTTCCTTGATCGGCGTTATTGGCGAATATTTGTTATAAAGTACACCAATTTGTCAAACAAGTCAACGCTATTGTACCAACGCTATCGTAATATTTAAGGGAATGAAATGATATCATCTTGGAGGCTGTCATTGATGACGTTGAAAACGGCTGTAGGAAGATTTCGCTTGATCGCGTTTGTGGAAGGGTTATCGTTTCTCGTGTTGTTGTTCATCGCGATGCCGTTGAAGTATTGGGCGGACATGCCCGGTGCCGTCACGCTCGTCGGGGGCATTCATGGCGCGCTGTTCGGGCTCTATATGCTCGCACTGATCCATGCTGCGATTGACGCCCGGTGGACTTGGAAGCAGGTTGCGCTGGCATTTATTCTCGCCTTTATCCCCTTCGGCACATTCGTGCTGGACGCTCGGATCCGCCGGAATCCATCCGGACGATAAGACAGCTGTTTCGAGCGTACGCACTCTGATATTTTGACAATGTACCGAAAAACTTCCCTGAATGTGTCGAGTCGTGCGCTCGCCCGGGAAATAACGACGCGTCTATTTCCCGAACGCGAGCGTATTTCCTGAATGTTCTGATCATTACCCGAATCGAACAAGCAAGAGCCTCCGGGGAAGAAGCTGCAGCTTCTTCCCCGGAGGCTCTTCTTATGCGGCTTAACGGATGGCGAAAGCGCCTTGCGGAGCAGGCGCGAACGTTTGAATCATCGTCTGCGTCGTATTCTCTTGCAGCGTCGGCACTTGGTAATACCCTTTTTGGTTCATATATTGCCACAATTCATACGCTTGCTCGGAACAGTTCACGGCGGACTGCTGCAGGAACGCGCGGAACTGCGGATTCGTACACTCTTGAGCGGCCATCATTTTCTTCACTGCGCCGTTCTTGTGGCAGTTCAGCGCCGCGCAAGCGACGTCGCGATCGTCCAATTGCTCTCCGGGCTGATTCGGCGCCGCGGGAGCCGGCTGACGCAAGCCAAGAACCGGCTGCACGTTCTTAGGCGCACGGAATTGTGAAGGCTGTGCAGCGCCTTGACCGTTAATGAGTTGAACAAACGTCTGATAGCCCTGCGTCATGAACTGTAGTTGATTGTCCAGAATTTGGGCCAACTGCGGATCTTGCACAAACGGACGGTACACTTGGAACATATTGATGGCGTCGATGGATGCCGCCAACACCTCGTGAATTTCGAGAATCTCGTGCGCGCCGTACTGAGCTGTGCCGAATTGCTGTTGTGCTTGAAATTGCGATGCCATAGGTAGTTCCTCCTCGAATAGATGATTAACCCGTTGTATTGTGGATGGAACTACCGCTCTTTATGTATGCGGGAACGAAAAAGAGACCCCGGACGCCATCGTCCTAAGGTCTCTAACTTACGCGTTAAGGGGCGAGCCCTTTCAAAATAAAATCGATCGTCGCCTGCCGTTCTGCCGCATCGTCCCACCCCGCGCCGCGCTGCGTGAGGAAGGAACGCATCAGAATGTAGCCCATAATCGTTCCGATCGACAATCGGATGACGGTTAACGGCGGCAGCCCGATCAGCTGACCCTCGCCTTGGAACTTCTTCACGACGCGAGTTACCCGCTCGAGCACTTGCGAGACGACAACCTCCTCCAGCGTCCGCTGCAAATCCGGATGGAACGGCAGCTCCTGCAGGACGATCTTGAGCATGCTCGCATTCTCTTCGACGAAAGCGATCCGATTCTCGATAAACGCGCGCAGGAACTGTTCGTAACTGTCATAACCGGTCTCCAGCACGTTCTTGAATTCGCGGAGCAAGAAAGGCGCAAGCAGTTTGACAATGCCCGGCGTGACGATCGACAGCAGCAAATCCTTCTTCGTCTTGTAATGGCGGAATATCGTGCCCTCCGCAACGCCCGCGCGCTGCGCGATCTCGCTCGTCGACGATGCGGCGAAGCCCTTCTCCGCGAACACCTCGACGGCCGATTCGACGATCCGCCGCTGCTTCGCGGTCATCCGCTCGCCTTCCGATTCGATGCGGAGCAGCTCCTCGATCCATGGTTCGTATGCGTTTGCCACCTATGATTCCTCCTACTTGCCCTAGCAGCTTCATTCTCCCATGATAGCATGGGCCCATTGGGTTGTTAAATCGAACGCTGCTTCCTTAGTGCCGCCACATTGAGCAGTGCGAATAGAACCGAGAAGCCCAGCAGCACCAGAACATTAACAAGATTGTCCGTCAGCCCCTCGCCTCTTATCATTATGCCTCGCAGCGCATCGGCTCCATAATAGAGCGGCATGAGAAAGCTCAGTTTCTGCATCCATACATTCATCGTCTCCAAGCTGAACAGCCCCGAGAAGAATACTTGCGGCACGATCACGATCGGAATGAACTGGATAATCTGAAATTCGCTGCTTGCGAAAGACGAGAGCAGCGTGCCGAGCGTAAGCGCCGTTAACGACAGCAGCAGATTAATCAACAGCACAAGCCAGATCGAGCCCTCCATATAGAGACCGAGTACGTAGATGGCATACCAGGCGATGAGTCCGGCTTGAAGCAGCGTGAACAACCCGAATCCGGTTAAATAACCGACCACCACTTCCCCGCGGCGGATCGGTGTCGCCAGCAGACGCTCCAGCGTTCCCGTCGTTCTCTCCCGTAGGAAGGAGACCCCAGCCAGCAGGAAGACGAAGAAGAAGGAGAAGAACCCGACCAGCACCGGGCCAAACGAATCGAAACTCGTCATGTCGACTTTGCCGTGGAGGTAACGAATAGCGGGCAGGATCGAGCCGCCCCCCTCCTCCCCCATCGCCTGTTGAAGGACGATCTGCACGCCCTTGCTGACCGCGGGATCGCTGCCTTCGAGCACGACGTACGGATTCCCGCCGTCTATCTCCAGCAGCGCATCGAGCTCCCCTACGCGAAGCGCCTCCATCCCCGCTTCGCGGTCGTCGTATGTCGTAACGTTCGCACCGGCCGACTCCAGTTTCGCCGCGACCGATGCCGGCATATCGATTACGCCGACGTCCGGTTCGGCCGGCTTCCCGTTAAAGACGAAATACATCAGCGTAAGCACAAGCAGCGGCGCGATGAATATAAGAGCAAGCGTCCGCTTATCCCGGACGAACTGCTGCATGATCCGAAGCGCGAGCGCGCGTGATCTCATTGCGCCTCACCTCCCCCGAGGGCGATGAACGCTTCTTCGATCGTCGCGCTCCCGCTGCGGCGCTTCAGCGCCTCCGGCGTGTCGACGGCGGTCAGCCGGCCGCCCCGGAGCAATCCGATCCGATCGCAGCGGTCCGCCTCATCCATCACGTGCGTCGTCAAAATAATCGTCGTCCCGCTGTCCCGCATACCCAGCAGCTCTTCCCATATTGACAGGCGCAGTACCGGATCAATGCCGACCGTCGGCTCATCCAATATAAGCACCTCGGGTTCATGCAGAAGGGCAATGGCGAGAGACAGTCTACGTTTCATCCCGCCCGAGTATGCCGCGACGGGCTTGCCGAGATGCTCCGTCAAATCAACGATGCGCATAACCGCCTGAATGCGGGCTTGAAGACGCTCGCCTTGCAATCCGTACAGCTTCCCGAAAAAACGAAGGTTCTGCTTAGCTGAAAGCTCGTTGTAGAGGGCGTCGGATTGGGCCATATAACCGATACGGCTTAGCATCGCAAGCTTCGGCATCCGCTCGCCGAGCAGCTTAATGTCGCCCGTGTCACACCGGTCAATGCCGGTAATCAGCTTGATGAGCGTCGTTTTGCCCGAACCCGATGGCCCGAGCAGCCCAAGCAGCTCGCCCCTGTCCACGTCCAGCGAGATGCCGTCCAGGATTGTGCGGCTGCCGAAGGATCGGGTCACGCCTGCAAGCGATAGTACCGGCTGATCATGGATGGTGGTTACATCTGTCGCCATGCTGCGGTCACACCTTTCAAGAAAATGTGAGTAATCACTCATTTTTCGAATTCATTGTAGCATCATAGCTCACATAAAGTAAAGTGAGTAATCACTCATTTTTTTAAAATCGATTCTGACTGAGATAAATAGCAAAAAGCCGCCTCCTATTACAGACGCGGCTCCTCTTTCATTTTTGAATTCCTTATACGAATTGCAGTGATCCGAACATTTGCGATAGATGAAAATTAACGACGCCGGTCGGACTCCACGCCTGGTATTCCCGCGTGCCGTCTTCCTGCTCATCGATCCGATAGAAATTCGCCCGCCAGCAGTCGCCGGCTTCGGCAGGTTTGCGAAATGCGGCCATCGGAATACGAATATCGTAGATTCTCAAGCTCCCTGCAGTTTCCGCGACTTCGGTCTCCAACCCATCAATGTTCCATGACCGGTTCCCGTATACAATATCGCCTTTGCCGCCGTTCTCGATCATCGCATCGAAGATGACGTTGTTCGGGCTGACTTCGATCTCCATATATTCCTTCCCCGCGCCGGTCTCGTCTATGAAAATCTCGACCACATCCTGATCATAGAGAGGATCGTCGCGCTCGGTAAAATCGGAGATCATGTAGGCATCCTGGCAAACAAAACGGAAATACAGAAACTCTTCGTCCCAACATGCGCTAACACGCGTTGGCTCCAATGGCGGAGCACACGTCACCGTATCGACAAGCGGCACCGAATCGAACAAATGCCAAGGTATGGATTTCGGACTCCTGTACTGAGGTCCGCGCGCCGGGATTTTGTTGCAGCGGTATACGTACTGCTTCGGCAGATGCGTCGTTGACATCCAACTTGCCCCTTTCCTAGCTAACCGTCACCTCTATCTTACTAGCGCCATGTGAATCTGTCAGTCATCACAACCATTCATGCGCTTAAATAACCGAAGCAGCCCGAGCATAACAATCAGCCGGCTTCCATTGAAGCCGGCTGACGGCAAAACAAGTCACTCGCCTGATACCGGCGCATCCTCCACCGACATAACAGCTTGGATTCCTATCGTACGATCCTTTCAGGCCGTTAATGAATGGCGTCCGAGATCCATTACCCGCGAACAGCAGCGCGCACGTCGACCCATGCCGAACCGTTATCGGCGGATTGCTGCTCCGCCTCGATAATCGCCAAGCTTCCAGCGGCGGAAGCGGCGGTGCTGATCGTATTCGCCTCACCCTTGCCAACGACGTCCACGAAGTAGCGAATCTGACGGTAGTATCCGTCATCGGACGCAAGCTCTGGACTGAACGACGGTTCGTCAGCCGGATATACTTGCACCAGGCCGCGTTCGAACACGATCGTGCATGTCTCGAAGTTGACCCGGTATCCCATGATGAAGCCATGCTCGCCCGCGAACGTCCAGTCGGCTTGCGCATTGATAACCGCCCCATCCGGATAGGCGTACTGCGTCGACACGATATCGTATCCGCTGCCTGGAATGACATTGCGGCCGATCGTCGAGACGCGTTCCGGCTTACCGAGCAACCAGTGGATCATGTCTGTATCGTGAACATGCATATCGAGCAGACATCCGCCGCTTAACTCGCCATTGAGAAACCACCCTTGAGGCGCGCCCGAACCGCGATAGAAGAAGCCGGCTTTCACCGCGCCGTAGCGGCCGTCTTCAACGCAAGCCTTCAAATATTCGTAAGCTGGCCAGAAGCGCAAGCATTGCCCGATCAACAGCTGCTTGCCCGTGCGCTCCGCCGTCTCTGCCATTCGCTCGCCTTCGGCTAATGTCCGCGCGATCGGCTTCTCACACAAGACATGATAACCTCGCTCTAATAAGCGACAAGTCAAATCGGCATGCAGCGGCGTCGGGAGCGTAATATCGATCAAATCCAGCTCCTCGCTTGCCAGCATCGACTCGATATCGTCGTAGAGCTGATAGTTCGCCAAATCATAAACGTCTTGAGCGGTCGCGATATTGCCGTCCGCCTTGGCGTTCTTCAGCTCTTCGATACGAATGTCGCAAATCGCTTTCAGCTGGACAGGGAATCCTTCCGACGCCAGCCGGTTGTAATTATCGAAGTGCATGCGGCCCATGAAGCCGAAGCCGATCAATCCTACTCTTACCATGTTGAATCCTCCTCGTAATGGCGTTCTTGATCCAGCTTTGCGTTAACGACGTTCTCTGCCCAAAATGGCATCCATCGCGGCCGACGTATTGTAAATAATCTGGTCGCCATGATGCGTGTAAGGCGGAATCATTTCGGCCGTGACATACCCGTCATAGCCCACCGCCTTGAGCGCCGCCACGACGGCCGGATAATCCACGTCGCCGGCTAGCAGATCGACGAACCCGTGCAGCCCGCCGGCTTGGCGCCGGTAATCTTTGAAATGCACCTTCTTGATCCGTTTACCGAGAATACGTATCCATTGTTCCGGATAGCCGCTATGCACCACATTGCCTACATCGAAGTAGGAGCCGACATAATCGGAGCCGACCGCGTCGATGAACCCGCGCAGTTCGAGCGGCGAGAGCAGGAATTTGTTCCACACGTTCTCGATGCCGATGTGGACGCCAGTCTGCTTCGCATCGTTAGCCAAGCTCGTAATCGCCTCGAGCGCGCGTTCGTAAGCGCGTTCATAGTCCACGACTTCACTGCCAGGTATGAAGTCGACGCCGACCGCGCCCGGAATGACCAGAATGGCATCCGCGCCAAGAATTGCCGCCAGCTCCAGCTGCTTCTTGCACACGTCGATCGCCTTGCTGCGAATGTCCGGCGACTCGCTCGTCATCGAGTACGACCAGTACAGCCCTGTCGCGAAGCCGCTGATCTCGAGCTCGGACTCTTGAAGCAGCGACTTGATCTGCAGCGCTTCCTTCTCCGTCGTCTGCAGCCCGAGCTCTCCTTCTTCGTTCAGCGCCAATTCGATGCCCTCGAAGCCCGCCGACTTCGCAAGACGGATACATTCCGCTGCTGACATGCCTGACCGAAACGACCATGCGTTGATGCCCTTCTTCATTCGTTCCGCCTCCCATTTGCACAATTTCGTGATGATCGAATTCATCACCCGTTATGATGAAATCGCTTGATGACTATATTATAATGGGATGAAGTAATTCTGAATTTAGCGAATGTAGATATAAGTTGGACGATTCCGGTGAAATGAAGGAGCAGTGGACACGCCCGATGACTGAACAGAACGAGCGATATGCCGCACAGGCGTCGCGCCGCTTGTCGCCTTATCGCGATTGGTCGCCCAGCATCCATTACGCGCAGACGCAGACGCTGCCCCCCGGCAAAATGAATTTGCGCCGCTTGTACGACTTCGAGCTGTTGTATGTTAGTCACGGCGCGGCGCGAACACATATGCACGACCGAACCTATGAATTGACGGCCGGACAACTCCTCTTCTTGTCGCCGGGCGTCTTTCATCAGAACGAGATCGTCTCCGAGCCGCACGCCAGGTTCATCGGCATCCACTTCGACTTCTTCGACGAGCTGGAGGTGCAGGGCGAGGATGACATGGTCGTGAACGAGGACCATCCCCAATCGGACAAATTCGCGGTAGAAGCTGTAGCCCCTGACTTCTCCCCGTTGTCGGACAATCCGATCTATACCCCCGGACATTACGCCGTCTCCCTCATGGAACAGCTCGTCCATGAGTTCGCGATGCGCCGCCCTGGCTATGAACTCGTCTGCAAGGCGCTCATGATGAATATCCTGGCTAACCTGCTTCGCGCCCAATTCGCACGCACCAAAGCCAACGCGACCGTGCACGGCAGCCGGATCGCCGAGATGATGGAAGCGATGGAACGAGCGCCGGAGGCGGACTGGAGTAATAAGTCGCTCGCGGCCAAGCTCAACATGAACGAGGACCATATGGCCAAGCTGTTCAAGGGCATCGCGGGCAAGCCGCCCGGCGAATACCTCGCGTTCATCCGTCATCGGGAAGCAAGAAGACTGCTTAGAGAGACAGACTTGACGGTAGAGCAGGTCGGCCACCAGGTTGGCTATGAAGACTTGCATTATTTCAGCCGGGTATTCAAACGTCACGAAGGGTTGGCTCCGCGGGACTACCGCAAACTCTCGCGAATCTTGTGAATGATCTTCTTACTATCACTAAGGAGCGCAACACAAAAACAAAAACCTCTTCGTTCCGGCGGGTGAACAAGTTCACCGCCAGCGCGAAGAGGTTTATTTTACGGATATGGATCGGCGAGATTACTTCCCTTTGCGGGTTAACGCAGCCAGCTCATCCCACTCCTGCGGCGTCACTTCGGCCAGATCGTTGAATTGGCCAGCGCCCTTCAGCCATTCGCCGCCGTCGATCGTAACGACTTCGCCGTTCACGAACGAGGCATAGTCCGAGATGAGGTACGCAGCAAGGTTGGTCAGCTCTTCCTTGTCGCCGACGCGGCCAAGCGGCACGCGGTTCACAAGCTTCGCCGAGAGCTCTGGCGTTGGCGCCAGTCTGCTCCAAGCGCCGTCCGTCGGGAACAAGCCGGGTGCGATAGCCGCCTGACGTATGCCATGCGGCGCCCACTCGACCGCGAGCGAACGGGTCAATGCCAGCACGCCGGCCTTGGCCGCGGCAGATGGCACGACATAGCCGGAACCCGTCGACGCATACGTCGTTACGATGTTCAGCATCGTTCCCCCGCGCCCTTGATCAATCCATCGCTTCCCGAGCTCGAGCGTCGTATAGAACGTACCGTGCAGCACGATGTTCAGCACGGCGTCGACCGCGCGGGGAGACAGCTTCTCGGTCGGACTGGCGAAATTGCCGGCCGCATTGTTGACGAGCACGTCGATCGCGCCGTAATGACGTTCAGTAGCATCGATCATGCTCGCGACTTGGTGCGGATCTCTGACGTCGCATGCGGTATAGAAGACTTCCCGACCTTCGCCTCCCATCTCCGCGGCCGCCTGGGCGAGAATTTCTTCGCGCCTGCTGGCGATCGCGATTCTAGCGCCCAAGTCGAGGAACTTCTCTGCCATTGCGCGGCCGAGTCCCGTGCCGCCGCCGGTAATCAGAACGACCTTCCCTTTCAGCAAATCCTTCTCAAACATGCTGCCACCCCTTGTCGGTTATGGTTGACGCCATTCGAATCGCCCGCGACTTGCAGCTCTTATGCCTCGTTCTCGCCCTTATCCAGCCAACTCCGGATCATCGACAGCAGCTGCGCGCTGTTCACCGGCTTCGTAATATAATCGGACGCACCCGCTTCCAGGCACAGCTCCCGGTCGCCTTTCATCGCTTTGGCCGTGAGCGCGATGATCGGCAATCCCGCGAATTGCGGATCGCGCCGGATGAGGCGAGTCGTCTCGTAACCATCCATTATCGGCATCATGATATCCATCAACACGATGTCGATGTCCGGATTCCGCTTCAGCGTGTCGATCGCGTCTTGACCGTTCTCGGCCGGAATAACACGCATATGGTGTCGCTCCAGAATCGTCGTCAGCGCAAAAATATTGCGGATGTCGTCGTCAACGACAAGCACGTTCTTGTAGGCGATCATTTCGTCCGAGGAATGCAGTTTGACGACTGTTTCCTTCGACGATTCCGGCAAATTCTCGGATTTGCGGTGCAGGAAGAGCGAAGTCGCCTCGATAATCTGGAGCGACGTCTTCGCTTCCTTCAACACCGCCGACTTCTCCAGCTCGTCCAGTTCCTGTTCTTCCTCGGCCGGAAGCTTGCGGCTGCGGTACACGACGACCGGCTTCATTTTATTCGCTGCTTGCTTCTGCATCTCCTTCACGAAGCGCGGCGCTTCCATGTCCGGCAGCTCGTTGTCGAGCAGTACGCAATCGAACGTCTTCGTCTTCAGCTGGTTCAACGCTTTGCGGGCGGTATCGACGGTTACGATGCGAACGTCCTTGCCAGCCAGCAATTCGACCCATTGCGTGCGTCGCTCCTCGGGACCCGCCACAAGGAGCATTTGACGAACCTCGACAGAAGCGTAGCCGTTCAGCTTATCCAGCGCATTCTCCAGTTCTTCGTTCGTGACCGGCTTGCGGATAAAATCGAACACGCCTTTCTGTTTGAGCGCGATTTCGTCCTCTTCGACTGTAATAACCGTCACCGGTATATGCGCGACATCCAGATCGCTCTTCAGCTGGTCGATGACCAGCCAGCCGTCCGTGTCCTTCAGCCGCAAATCAAGCGTGATGCCGACCGGCCGATATTTGCGCGCCATCTCCAGAGCATTGCTGCCCGTCGTGGTCACTACAGCCTTAATCCCCTTCTTATGCAGCAGCTGGATCAGAATCTCGTTGAATTTGTTATCGTCCTCGATGATAAGAAAGACGCGGTCGCCCGGTTGAATGTCGTGGCGGTCGTCTTCGATGCCTTTCTCGAGTTCCAGCGCGTAACTTCGCGTCTTGTGCGCGGGTACGACATCGATCACTTCCGGCACGTATTTCGACCTGCCCGGGTTCGGACTATGATTCGCGCCTTCGACGGGGAGATACAGATTGAACGTGCTGCCTCTGCCGACGACGCTTGAGAGCGTGATCTCTCCGCCGAGCATCGTGGCAATCTCGCGGGAAATCGCAAGTCCGAGCCCTGTGCCGCCATATTCGCGGTTGGTGCTTCCGTCTGCCTGTTGGAACGCTTCGAACACGATCTGCTGCTTCTCGTCGGAGATGCCGATGCCCGTATCGCTTACGGTGAAGCAGAGGACATGATCCGCTTGCGCCAGATGGATATTGTCCGGACTCCACCCTTGGTCGGCACCGCGGACGTACATGGCTACCTGCCCGCGATCCGTGAATTTAAAGGCGTTCGAGAGCAGATTCTTCAAGATCTGCTGCAGACGCTTCACGTCCGTCACGATGTGCTTCGGCACGTCTGGCTCGACGATGATCCGGAAATCCAGCTTCTTGTCCTCCGCGATCGGCCGGAACGTGCGGTCCAAGCCGTTAGCCAGCTCGGCCGTCGACACCTCGGAATAATCCGGGGTCACCGTGCCGGACTCGATCTTGGACAGATCGAGAATATCGTTAATGAGGTTAAGCAGGTCCAAGCCCGATTCTTGAATCGTCAAGGAGTATTTGACCTGGTTGTCCGTCAAGTTCTGATCCGGATTCTCGGCCAGCTGCTCGGCCAGCAGCAGCAGCGAGTTCAGCGGCGTGCGCAGCTCATGCGACATATTGGCCAGGAATTCGGATTTGTAGCGCGACGTGGTGGCCAGCTGCTCCGCTTTCTCTTCCAGATAGCGCTTCGCGAGCTCGACTTCGTTGTTCTTGCTCTCGACTTCGGCCTTCTGGATAACGAGCAGCTTCGCCTTATCCTCCAGCTCTTCGTTCGTATCCTTCAATTCAAGCTGCTGCTTCTGCAGCTCTTCGGCCAGCGTCTGCGACTGGATAAGCAGCTCCTCGGTTCTGCGGTTCGCCTGCATCGTGTTCATGACGATTCCGATCGACTCGGTCAGCTGATCCAGCAGCGCGATGTCGATCTCGCTGAACGCGCGGAAGGAAGCGAGCTCCAGAACCGCCAGCACCTGATCCTCGAATATGATCGGCAGCAGGACGATGTTCAGCGGCGTCGCTTCGCCAAGCCCTGAAGAGATGACGACATAGTCGCTTGGCACATTGGTCAACAGGATTCGCTGCTTCTCGATCAAGCACTGGCCGACGAGCCCTTCGCCCGGACGATAGGCGTTCGACAGATGCTTCCGGTTCTGATACGCGTAGCTGGCGAACAGCTTGAGTACCGGCTCGCCGCCTTCGCTATCGTTGATATAGATAACGCCGTGCTGCATGGAGACGAGCGGTGCCAGTTCCGAGAGGATCATCCGGCTGACCGCCAGCAGGTCGCGCTGCCCTTGCAGCAGGCGCGAGAATTTGGCCAGATTCGTCTTCAGCCAGTCCTGCTCGGTATTGATGCGCGTCGTTTCCTTCAGGTTCCGGATCATCTCGTTGATGTTGTCCTTCAATTCGGCAACCTCGCCGGCCGCCGCGACGTCGATCGAACGGGACAGATCCCCTTTCGTCACGGCGGTCGCCACGTTCGTGATCGCCCGCACCTGCGTCGTCAGGGTGCTCGCCATATAGTTAACGTTGTACGTGAGGTCCAGCCATGTACCCGACGCGCCCGGTACATTCGCCTGCCCGCCCAGCTTGCCCTCCGCGCCTACTTCGCGCGCCACGGTGGTGACTTGGTCGGCGAAGGTCGCCAGCGTGTCGATCATGTTGTTGATCGTGTCCGTCAGCTCGGCGATCTCGCCTTTGGCATCGACGGTCAGCTTCTGCTTCAGGTTGCCGTTCGCGACGGCGGTCACGACTTTGGCGATGCCGCGCACCTGATCGGTCAGGTTCGTCGCCATGATATTAACGTTGTCGGTCAAGTCCTTCCACGTGCCGCCGACGCCGCGCACTTGCGCTTGTCCGCCGAGCTTGCCGTCGGTGCCGACCTCGCGCGCTACTCGCGTTACCTCGGAAGCGAAGGAGTTGAGCTGGTCCACCATCGTATTGATCGTATTCTTCAGCTCGAGCAGCTCGCCCTTGACGTCGACCGTGATCTTCTTCGACAAGTCGCCGTTGGCGACCGCTGTCGTCACGCCCGCGATGTTCCGTACCTGATTCGTCAGGTTCGAAGCCATGTTATTGACGCTATCGGTCAAGTCCTTCCACGTACCGGAGACGTCCTTCACGTCTGCCTGCACGCCCAGCTTGCCTTCTGTGCCGACCTCGCGCGCCACGCGCGTGACTTCGGATGCGAATGTCGAGAGCTGGTCCACCATCGTGTTCATCGTGTTCTTAAGCTCGAGCATCTCGCCTTCGACGTCGACGGTGATCTTGCGCGAGAGGTCGCCTCTGGCAACAGCTGTCGTCACGCCCGCGATGTTGCGCACTTGATCCGTCAAGTTACGGGCCATGTTATTAACGTTCTGCGTTAGATCTTTCCATGTCCCGCCTACGCCTTTAACTTCCGCTTGGCCGCCCAGCTTCCCTTCCGTGCCTACCTCGCGCGCGACCCTGGACACCTCGGAGGCGAACGTCGAGAGCTGGTCCACCATCGTGTTGATCGTGTTCTTCAGCTCCAGCATCTCGCCTTGAACGTCGGCCGTAATTTGCTTGGATAGATCGCCGTTCGCGACCGCCGTCGTGACGACCGCGATATTGCGCACCTGATTCGTCAAATTAGAAGCCATGTTATTAACGCTCTCGGTCAAGTCGCGCCATGTACCCGCAACGCCCCGTACGGTCGCTTGACCGCCGAGAATGCCTTCCGTGCCTACCTCGCGCGCCACGCGCGTCACTTCGGAGGCGAACGTGGAGAGCTGATCCACCATTGCATTGATCGTGTTCTTCAGCTCGAGAATCTCGCCTTTCGCGTTGACCGTAATTTGCTTGGACAGGTCGCCCTTCGCGACGGCTGTCGTCACGTCCGCGATATTGCGCACCTGGTCGGTCAGCGTGGAGGCCATGAAATTAACGCTGTCGGTCAAATCCTTCCACGTCCCCGATACGCCCTGCACGTGCGCTTGGCCGCCCAGCTTGCCCTCCGTCGATACTTCTCTCGCCACCCGCGTGACTTCCGAAGCAAAGTTGCTCAGCTGATCGACCATCGTGTTAATCGTACTCTTCAGCTGAAGAATTTCGCCCTTGGCATCGACCGTGATCGTCTTGGACAAATCGCCCTTGGCGACGGCCGTCGTCACTTCCGCGATCCCGCGAACCTGGTTCGTCAAGTTGCTCGCCATATAGTTAACGCTCTCGGTCAGCTCACGCCATGTGCCGGCAACGCCCGTTACTTCGGCTTGCCCGCCAAGGCGCCCTTCCGTGCCGACCTCCAGTGCCACCCTCGTCACCTCGGAGGCGAAGGTCGAGAGCTGATCCACCATTGTGTTGATCGTGTTCTTCAATTCCAATACTTCGCCTTGCACGTCAGCGGTAATATGCTTGGACAGATCGCCGTTGGCGACGGCAGTCGTCACGACTGCAATGTTTCGTACTTGTTCAGTCAGATTGCTCGCCATGTAGTTTACGTTCTCGGTCAAATCTCGCCATGTGCCGGAGACGCCTTTCACGTCCGCTTGCCCGCCGAGTTTGCCTTCCGTGCCGACCTCGCGCGCCACGCGCGTCACCTCGGAGGCGAACGTCGAGAGCTGCTCGACCATCGTATTAATCGTGTTCTTCAGCTCCAGAATCTCGCCTTTCGCGTTAACGGTAATCTGCTTGGACAGGTCGCCATTGGCGACGGCAGTCGTCACGGCCGCGATGTTGCGTACCTGATCGGTCAGATTGCTCGCCATGTTATTGACGCTGTCGGTCAAATCCTTCCACGTGCCGGAGACGCCGCGCACGTCCGCTTGGCCGCCCAGACTGCCTTCCGTGCCGACCTCGCGGGCCACGCGCGTCACCTCCGAAGCGAAGGTGCTCAACTGATTGACCATCATGTTAATGTTGCTCGCCGAACGGAGGAATTCGCCCGTCAGCGGCCTGCCCTCGAATTCGAGGTCGACCTTCTGCGTCAAGTCGCCCTGCGCGACCGCATTGATAACGCGAACCATCTCGCTCGTCGGCTGGATCAGATCGGTGACGAGCCCGTTCAGCGACTCGACCGCGGTCTCCCACGACCCTCCGTTATTCTTGTGCTCGAACCGCCGCGACAGCTTGCCTTCCTTGCCGACGACCCGCGCGACCGTCTGAATCTCGTTCACGAGTGATTCCTGCATGTCCATAATATCGTTAAAGGTATCCGCGATTTTCCCGGCAACGCCCGTATAATCATAAGACATGCGGTGCGAAAAGTTGCCTTTCTTCAGCGCCATGAGTGCATTCAGCAATTCTGCCGTATCCAACTGCTCTCTTCCTCCGTCTTGATTCCGTTCCTGCTCTGACATCCGAATTGTCCTCTCCCGGTTAGATAGGTATGGAAATGTATGTATCTACGAACTCTATTGTACTAGAAAGAGATTAGGGTTGTCACATTGCCGAGGCGGGCGTCCTGTTCCACCTTAGACTGCAGGCACTCGATGAATCGGCTGTTCCTGCAGGCGCCTTGGCAGAATCACCTCTACCGTCGTGCCGGCGCCGAGCTTGCTGCTGATCGCGAGCTTGCCGTGATGCGATTCGATAATTCGACGCATAACCATATAACCAAGCCCGGTTCCTTTCTCCTTCGTGGTATAGAACGGTTCGCCGAGACGGCCTACCATCTCCGCCGGCATGCCGCAGCCTTGGTCTGCAAAGCGAAGACGCAGCTCCTCTTCGGTCAGATGAATACCCACCTCGATCAAACAGCCCGGACTGGAGGCTTCAATCGCGTTCTTGAGCAAATTGACGAACACCTGCTTCAACTGATTACCGTCGCCTAAGATCAAAGCGGCTTCATCCTGGGCAACAAGGCTGATCTCGATATTGTTCATCACTGCTTGCGTGGCAAGCAGCATGATGGTCTGTTCCAGCACTTCTCGCACGTCCACTTGGGCGACGCGGCTTACCTGAGGCTTGGCGAGTACGAGCAGTTCGCTCGAAATAAACTCGATTCGCGACAACTCCTCCTGAATAATGCCTAAGTAAGGCACCTTCGCCTCGTCGTACTGCGATTGCAGCAGCTTCACGAAGCCCTTCAGCGCGGTAAGCGGATTGCGGATTTCGTGCGCAACCGCCGCGGCCAGCTGACCGACCACCTTGAGCTTGTCCGACTTGCGGAGCAGCTCCTCGGTTTCGAGCGCGTCCGTCATATCCTTGATGATGACGTACGTCCCGACTCTCCGGCCGCCCACGATAATCGGCACAACCGTATTGGTGACGACGATGACTTGCCCGTCCTTGCGCAACAGCTCTGAATCGATGCGCTGCAGCTCCTGGCCGTCCGCCGTATTCATATATTCCCTGGATACCCGCTCCGCCTCGGAAGGCGTAAGCAGCATCGCGTAACTTTGGCCGTTCAATTCTTCGGCGCTATATCCAGTCAGACGTTCCATCGAAGGATTCGCACCGATCAGCGACCCGTCCAGATCCAGCGCGCACACCCCGTCGGGATGATGATGGATGATCGACCAAGAGCGCTGCTCGCTCTCCAACAGCTGGCGTTCGGTGCTCTTCAGCACGGTAATGTCCTGCAAGATGCCGGTCATCCGGCTATGATCGCCGGCGTTGACCTGCCCCTTCACGAAGACGATGCGCTCTTCGCCATTCGGACGCACGATGCGGCACTCCGACTGGAACGAATGGTTGCGCCAGCCATCCCGCCATGCTTCTAATACGCGACTCGCATCCTCCGGCAGAACCGCCTTTAATAGCCCCTTATGGTCAACATGGCCGTCGCGCGACGGCGGCATGCCGAAGATTCGGAAGCTCTCTTGCGACCAATACATCCGTTTGCTCTTCGCATCCATCTCCCAGCTGCCGATGTGCGCAATGCTCTGCGATTGCTCGAGCAGGGAGACGCTCTTGCGCAAGAGCGCTTCGGTGACGTATTCGCCCGTAACGTCCTTGGCGATGCCATAGACTCCGACGATCTGGCCGTTATCGATAATGGGGAAATTGTTCACGAGCAAATTGCGCATTGCGCCGTCCGCCCGATAAATGCGAACGGGATAGCTCTGCGCCGCGCCTTCAGCCGCCCGGTAGAAATGCTCTCTTACCCGAGGAAAATCCTGGGGGACAACCAGCCCCGAAAAATCGCGCTGCATCAGCTCCGCTGCCGAATAGCCGGAGATACGCACGCAAGACGCATTGACTTGAATATATTTGCCTTTCATATCGAGCAAATACACCGCATCCGGGCTATGCTCGAAGAGGGATTGGACCATCTGCTCGGCTGCGGACATCAGCGTGCCGGATGCGGACGTACGTTCGATGAATGCGGAGAAGCCCTGCTCGTCCGGATAGACGCGAATCAGATAGATTTCGCCTGTATGGGGATCGGTTACCTCGGCTTCCCGCGCACCTCCGATCGCTTGTGCGCGGCTGACAATCTCCGCTAGTCCGCGGCGCATCCAGCCGCTATCGCAAGCAGTCGCCGAATTCCCCGCTTGTTCCATGTCGCCTTCGTAAAATTTATATATAGCATGCGGACATGCATACGTCTTCTCGCCATTCGCATCGAAGCGAACATAATAATGCCTTACTCGATCCGGCGACCAGTAAGCTTGCCGTTCCGAAAGCGAAAGCGCTTCCGGCAGCGTGTCTGGCTCCCTGTTCATTTTACGTCTTTCCCCCTTCAATCTCGGTGTCTGATAGGAATATTCAACATATCGAGGAAGGAACCTGCCTATGCAGGCAAAAAATAACGGTCCAAAATTAAGAAATTCGAGATTCAGAATAGGCAAATAGACCTCCCGTGAAGGAAGGTCTGTGGATGCGTATGCTTTCGAACGATTATTCATTATTTGAAGGAAGCATAACCTTGATCGGCCATCACGACACTGCCGTTGATCGCCTCCGCCTCTTCGAGCGAGACCAAGTATACGGCGTTGGCGACCGTCTCCGGCTTGGTCAACTCGCCGCCCATGACTTTCGCGCGCATGCTGTCCAACAGCCCGCTGTCCTTGTAACCTTGGATAATCGGCGTATCGACAGCACCTGGTGCCACCGCGACGACCCGAATGCCGTAAGGAGCAAGCTCGAGCGCGGCCGACTTGGACATCATGATGACAGCGCCTTTAGTTGCGTGGTATGCGAATGTTTATGCATATTTACGTTTCATTACGTTATCTTAACTCTCACTAAAGGCATGGCTATTGCCGTAAGCCGAAGCTTCCTCCGGCTCAGAGCTTCTCCAACGCATGCTGAAGACGCTGGATGATCAGCTTGGCGGGGTTTCCGAATCGCGCTTCGCTTAAACGAATCCACCCCAGATATAGCCTTTCTGTGTCAGGCATATCGAAATCGAGTATGCGAAAGTCATCCTGCTTCTGTTCCGGCAGATTATAGAACGAGAAGTCCACGCCGACCGTAACAGCGGCCCCCTCGCCGATCGCCCGCATGATCGCATCCCGGTTGTTCGTGGAGAACAGCACGTCGACTTGACCGTATCGGGCTTGGAACTCATCCATGAAACGACGCAGATGCTCGTCCTTATACAACACGATCGGTTGCCCGAGCAGCTGATCCGGCTTGACCGATTTGGTCAGCGCAAGCGGTGAATTCCGGCCCGAGCAGACGACCATTTTGCCTTCAAGCAGCTTGCCGAACGCCAAGCCTTTGTGCTGAAGAGCCTCGGACTCCCTCCAGATCACAAGCCCGATATCGACACGACCGTGAAGGACGTCCTCCACGATTTGTTCCGAGCCCTTCTCGGTCACTTCGAGCTGAACTTGCGGGTAATCCCGCTTGAATCCCAAAATCGACTCAATATACAAGGACAGCGGCGCAGGAATCGTCGCCAGCTTCAGTTCGCCCGACTGCTCGTTCGAGAACCGTCCAGCTTCTTCACGGAGCTCATGCAGCTTCTCGATGACCTCGTAGGCTTTGGCAATGACCGCTTGCCCCTCCGCCGTCGGCGTCGCGCCTTGACGCGAACGCGTAAACAATGTCACGCCTAGCTCCGCCTCCAAATTCGAAATGGATTGGCTGACGGCGGACAACGTCACGTGAAGCTTATTCGCGGCAGCGGTTAACGAACCGAGTCTGGCCACTTCCACGATGCTTTCCAATTGTTCGATATGCATAATCGCTCCTGCTTAACTCTCCCTGAAGGAAGGGTTAATATCATTAAATTTTCTCCATTCTAATGGAGGTGTACAATACAAATCAAATCACCACTAAACTCAGCCCTACAGGCAACTAGGAGATGACCCGCATGATTATTATTCACGCTGAACTCGTAATTGACCCTGCCAAGCGCGAGGAGTTCCTCGATAAGGCCCGCACGGCTGTCGACGCGACGCTTAAGGAAGAAGGCAACTTGGGTTACAAATTCTACGAAGACGCTGAACGGCCAGGCACTTTCCTCTTCGTGGAGAAATGGGCGAGCAAAGAAGCGATCGACTTGCACGGCAAAAGCGAGCATTTCACATCGTTCTTCGCCGCGGCGAGCAGCTGGCTGCAAGCGCCGTTCAAACCGGAGATTTACGTCGTACAAGCGCAAGGCTAACAGTCAAACAGTAAACGACACGCCCCTGCTTGACGTTCCTCGTACCCTTCGCGCCTGCGCCTAACCATTGCCAACATCCCGTTATCGCGGCGACCGTAGCGATTTGCAAGGAAGTCCCTCTAAAGAAACACCAAAGCCCCTGCTCGGCGCCAATTCGGATCCGTTACTGACGATCCCTTGCGTCAAGGGGCTTTTCATCTATTCAACCCTATCACAACATGCCACGACATCCCATCAACATTCTATTCAACAAGCGCTCCGATCCGTCCGTGCACCTTCGTCATTTCACCATTTCGTCAAAATCACCTTAAAAAACGATAAAACAGGCTATCCGCCAGTCTTTTTCGTGTCGAAACCGCATATTATGGCAATGTTTCGGCTCGAGCGAGTTTAACGCCAAGGTAACAATGTAACCGAAAATTGACCGCAAGCTAACATTGATTTGACAACTGCTTCATATGTCGGCGTTATGCTGGGTAAAGCATAAGATGAAGGAGGTGAATAACGTTGATCGTGTTCGACGTGATCGTGGACGGCAAAGTGAAAGAGACGCTCCGCCCCGTCAATCAGCGCCTGAAAGAAATCCATCTATACGTCAAAGCCGAATCCGCGCGGCTGATCGAGAAATACGGCACTAACGTTCAGCTGAACCGAAGAATGCTGTACAAATAAGGCCCCTGTCGGAGGTCTTTTTTGTTTTTCTCCACCCCCAAGCCCCCTCGCCAGGGGGTTCCGAGGGACCCGTCCCTCTGGACACCCGGAATAACCGTGACTCGGTATGCGGCCGTCGTTGATCTGTCCTTTCGAAGGAAGCCCGCTAGTCCTTCGGACTGGCTCTTGTTCGAGCTTCGTTCGTTACGTTTCGCCTTGGGGTGGTACCCTGTTTCGTTTCGTCTCTCTTGGTACTTTCGTACTGACCTTCGCTTACGTCCGCTTGCGCGGACACGCTTTACGTTTTGATCCACCACATAAGCATGCCTAAACAATGAAAAAACACCCTCGCTTAAGCGAGGGTGCGGCTGCCGCTTCGTGCGGCAAACGTTTCATTGCAACGTCAATCTAGCGAGCAAAAAGAAAGCCCGCGATCTCGCGATTGTACGCTTGGCGTATGCTGCCGGACTAGACGTCCATTGTCCGCTAGCGCTATTAGCCTTCCGCTTCCGCCGTCCGCTCCTTGCAGAACGATAGCAGGAACGCCTCCTCTTCTTCTTCGAGGTCGAAATCCAGATAACGGTCGGTCGACCGTTCATGAAGGTCGTATTTCACGATCGATCCTTCTCCATCCTGCTCCTTGTAAACGACGCGTACATAAACGCCAAGCTCATGGTGCAGCTCATCGTCCTCGGGAATATCGAGATTCAGCACGTATTCGTATCGGGTGCCAGACAGAATGCCGAACGGGTCTTTGATCAGCTCAGCCGTATACGATGAAATGGTTAGCATAAGTCGTTCCTCTCTGTTCCCGGAGGCAGGAATGCGGCGATCCGCGACCGTACCTCCGTTTGATTAAGGGCTTGCCCCATGATGGAGATATACCCTTCGTCCTCGCGCGAACGAATCAGTCGGCCGATGCCTTGACGCAGACGCAGCAGCATATATGGCATGTCTACGTCTTCGAAAGGATGCGCGGCATCCGCTCGACGGGAGGCGAAGACGGCGTCGCTTGGCGGGAATGGAAGCTCCCACACGATGACGTGCGACAGCGACGGTCCCGGAATGTCGAGACCTTCCCACAGCGTGACCGCGCACAGCACGCTATGCTCGTCCTGTTGGAAGGTCGAGATCAGCGAACTGATCTCGGCGCTGCCCTCATAGAGGAAACGGTAGCCCGCCGCTTCCGGATGCTGTCCGATGGACGCCCGGAAATGCCGGAGCTGTTCTTCGGACGGGAACAGGATGAGCGCCCTTCCTTCAGTCAGACGAAGCAGGTCGAGCGCAAGTTGGGTCTTGTCTGCGTCGGCTTGATCCGGCAGCAGCGCGGCTTTCATCTGGGCTTGATAATCGTACGGCGAAGCGACGGAGAACGAGAGATAGTCGCGTATGCCTAGCGTTCCGGCCATGTAATCGAACGAGCCCCCGACGGACATGGTCGCCGATGAGAAGACGATCGGCATCTTCCGGCTGAATACCCGCTCTTCCAGCACTTCCTTCACTTTCTTCGGCATAATGACGAGCGACAAGCCGTCACGGTCTTCCTCTACCCAGCTGATCAGCTGCTTCGGCTGCACGAACAGCCCAAGCGCCAACTGGATCATCTCGATATGCTCTTCCACGATCGTTACGTGGTAGGCGTCGAGGGTGAACAGGCCGCTCTCGAAGACAAGCTCCTCCTCGATCTCCGATAACAACGATCTGAATCGGTTCGCTTCCCTCAGCAGCGCGTCCGTAATGACGACATCCTTCCGGTTCGAACCCGTCACGGCGCGGCTGCTGCGCTCGAGCAAATCGAATAACTTCTCGCTCTGGGCGATGGCATCCTCGACCGCATACGCCAGCTTCTCCCGCACTTCGCCTTCCAACAACCGCGTGACGATATTCTCGAATACGGCATGCTTCAGCTTATAGGTTAGCGCGTTCTGGGCTGCCGTCTCGAGCAAATGGCCTTCGTCAAAGACGACCGAGCTGTGTTCCGGCAGCAGCGGCAGCTGGCCTTCGCGCTTGCGCGCTTCGTACGTCCATACATGCTCCATGTAGAAGTCGTGCGAGCAGATGATGATATCCGCCGCTTTGCGGAAGTGCTCGCGCGAGATCGTCTGGCCGCACCGATGGCGCTGGCTGCACACGAGACAGTCCTGGAAGACATCCCAGCCGACCTTGCGCCATTGATCGTCCGTCAAATCCGGATAATCCTTCCGGTTCCCATAGGGACGGAACGTCTGCATGGAATCCGGTTGACGTACGAACGCCGGAAGACTGTCGTACATCTCCATGAACCGCTCTCCGTCTTCTTCACGCTCGAATCGCGCCCCGTCCAGCTTGTTCAAGCAAATATATTGATCCGGCGACTTGCCAAGCCGGGCGTCGATCGTCAGGTCCAGATGGCGAGCCAGCTTCGCAATATCGCCCTCTTCCTTCACGAGCTGCTCGATCAGGGACTCGTCCGCGCATGCGATGATCGCCGGTTTGCGCGTATAGCGCGCATACAGAACCGCATAGAGCAGATAGACGAGCGTCTTGCCCGTGCCGACGCCGGCCTCTGCCAGAATCGTCTTCTTCTCGTTGTACGCCCGCTCCAGCTGGAACGCCATGAAAATTTGCTCGTCGCGCACCTCGAACCCGGCTTCGGGCAGCCGTTCATAAAACACATCCGCTATCCAGTCGCTCGCTTGCTGCACGAACGGCTCTTTCGGATCAAAGTCAAATGGATAAGTACTCAATCAGGACGTGCCTCCGTCTCTTCGCATTAACAAACATTCCACCATTATACCGCAAAAGACAGCCGGCGGGAAAATATTGCGACAATCTTCGCGTCTTCTCCCGCCAGCCTCGTTATTTTCGCCCGTAATCCGCCTTGATCTCGCCCCAAACCGCCGTATTCCACTTGCGCACCTGCGCGTGGACGGGATGCAGCTTGAGCCAGTCAAGCGCCTCGTCGACGAGCGTCCATATTTCGAGCGTCGACGCGTCGCGCGCCAGATTCGTGTTCACCGCGCGGTTCTTCACCCACAGCATCGCCGTCTGCGAATCGGAATAGACAATCTTGTCCAATCCTTGTTCATGGATCAGCCGAAGCGCGTGAACGATCGCGAGGAATTCGCCGAGGTTGTTCGTGCCCTTGGCGATCGGCGGGTGCTCGAACACGATTGCGCCTGTCACCGTATCGACGCCTTTGTATTCCACGATGCCCGGATTGCCTTTGCTGCCGACATCGACGGAGATGCTGTTCGTCACGATTTCCTCCTTGGAGGCCGCAGCTCCTCCCCCACGCGCTGCCGATGTCACGGCACGCTCCGCGGCTTCGCCGGCATATGCCGCCTCAGCCTCGGCCTTCGACTCGAACGACTTGAAGCGGGCGCCCGAGAAACCCGTCGTCTGTTTCTGGCAGTCTGCCCATGTCGTGTAGATGCCAGGCTTACGGCCTGCCCATACCACGTAATATTTCGATTTCGCCAATTGATTCACCTCATTAAATACTGCGAGTTATCTGCTCGCGTAGCGTTGCTTGAAGGATAACCGATGCCGCTCCGATCAGAACTCATCCTAGTGTGCAATAAGCAATTCGGGTGTTCGCCACTTCCCGTTAGTTAGCCGCGACTCGCACCGAATGGACCGATTTACTATACCAGATCATGACCGCCAGCGACAGTATGCAGACGGCCAACAGCAGCGCGTACACGTGCTCGAACGCTTGAGCAGGCGCCGCGTCCGGCTGCAGCGCAAGCGCGATTCCGCAGGCCGCCACAGATACCGAGCCGCCGAAAAATTGAACAAGCTGCAGCAGGCCCATGCCGGAGCCGACCGCCTGTTTGGGCAGCATGCGCGACGTTTCATTATTCAATGAAGCCATCGACGCCGAGAAGGCTGGCGAGAAGAACAGATAGCCCGCCAGGATCACGTATCGCGACGCTTCTATGTCAATCGCGAACAGCAGCAGAACAAGCGCGAGAATACACTGGCCTGCCAGCAGGAAACGGAGATTCCCGTACCGGTCGATCCATTGGCCGACGAATCGCGTCAGGAATGCCGACACGATCGCGCCCGGCGCGATGAGCAGCCCGATCGCCATCGGCGATTGATGGAACAAATCCGCCAGCACCAGCGGCATGAGAAACAAGTTCCCCAGATTGAGTACCAGAATGCAGAAGCCAATCGCCAACAACTTGCGGTAGGCCGGACTTGCGAGCAGCGCAGGATTCACGAAAGGCTCCTTAGCCCGCTTCAGATGCACCGCGTGCGCCGCGAAGGTGACGAGACTTCCAGCGAGCCACCAGGCTGATCGCTGCATCACGGCCACGAGCAGCGTTGAAGCATTAAGCAGCGTCAACACGGCCCCGATAACATCGAACCGGAACGGGCGCGGCGCTTCTTTCGGCAGCAAGAACCAGAGGACGGGCAGCACAACCAGCACAAGCGCGGTTACGCCGAACACGCCGTTCCAACCGAAATATTCGGTGATCAATCCTCCGACGATCGGTCCGAGACCGAACGCCATCGCGCTGCCGGCCGAAATCATCGCGATCGCCCTGCCTCTGCGTTCGAACGGGATATAGCGGCTGGCCAAGACAAGCCCGAGACCGGCCATCGCGCCTGCCCCGGCCGATTGCAGGATGCGAGCAGCCAAGACGGCTTCGAAACTATGGGCGAACAGCCCGTAGACCGACGACAGGCCAAGAACGGCCAGACCTGCGGCGAGCAGCGCCCGGATCGGGACTACGTCCGACAAACGGCTGTACACGACCGTCGACAGCGCATACCCGATGGAATAACTGGAGACAACCCAAGAACCCAGGTCGGTTGAGATGTCCAAATCCCGAATAATGCCCGGGATCGATACGTTGAACATTGTCGTATTCATAACGACGATAAACAAGCCGAATGTCCAGACGGGCATTACTACCTTGTCATTCATGCTGAGCCCTTCTTTCGGTGGCGGGTCATCCTCTTCGGCGCTAGGATCGGATTCGCATCGTTCTGCCTGAGTGCGCATATCTATCCATAACGCCAAATCAAAGAAGGAGAATGCCCGAGATGAGTATTTACCCCGCTCATGCGGCGCCTGTTCGTTCCGAGCCGCTCACTTTCGTGCTTATCCACGGTTCGTGGGCAGATGCCGGCTTCTGGAACGGAACGGCCGCCGCCCTGCGGCAAATGGGTCATGCGGTATTCGTGCCGGAATATCCTGGCCACGGGGGCGACCCGAACAAGAACGTCTCTCATGCCCAGATGAGCAAAGCCGTGGGCGATTATATCGCGGCCAAACAACTTCAAGATATCGTGCTGGTTGGTCACAGCTTCGGCGGCACCATCATTCAGAAGGCGGCAGAGCTTGTCCCCAATCGACTCAAACGGCTTGTCTTCTGGGACGCATTCGTCCTGAACGACGGCGAATCGCTGGCGGATGTCCTGCCTAAGGAAGCTTCGTCTTTCTTCCTGAAGCTGGCAGAAGCGTCATCGGACAATACGATTACGCTCCCATTCCCATACTTCCGAGACGCATTCGTCAATACCGCGGATTTGCCGACGGCGCAATATATTTACCGTCATTCGCCTCCGGAACCGGCTGCCCCGTTCATGGAGAAATTGGATCTGAAACGATTCTATGCCCTGCAAGTGCCGAAGAGCTATCTCTACTTCACGGAAGACAACGTCCTGCCTCAATTCGATAATACCGGTTGGCACCCGCATTTCTCAAGCAGGCTTGGCCAATTCCGGCTTATCAAAGGTCACGGCGATCATATGACCACCGCCTATGTGCAGCCTGCCAAGCTCGCGCAGCTGCTTGTCCAGGCCGGACGGGATTAACGCCTTGTCTGGCGAATGCTTCGAGGCAGGCGGCCAACGCGCAAAAACCGGCGGCGCATCATGCTCCGTCCGGTTTTTGCTTGTTTACGATTTGTCGGATTTGGCAGCAAGCTCGATAATCATGACAATGAGAATCAACAGTTGAATGAGCAGATCGGCACTCATGGCATTCCCTCCATGCGTTCGTCTTGCTCCTTCGGCTGGCTCTCTCCCATGCCGTGCCCCGACTATGGCGCTTACGTTTCCCGTACCATATCTATGCGGGTCGCTTGCGTTTTATGTCGGTCGTCGACGCACCACTATCCGGTCTTAACGCTGTTCTCGTTGTTAGTTCGAATCGGCCGGATAGATAAGTCCGATCTGCCGGCGCGCTTCGTCCATGATGTCCATCGCCGCGAGCGAGCTGGCATGGGAGTTGACCTCGGACTCCCGCTTGCCTTGCTCGAGCAGCGAGACGAACTCCTGCACCTCGTACATCATATTGTCTTCGATTTGGGACGCGTCGGTAATATCCTCGATCCGGCCATCCCGGTAATGAATCCGAACTTGGCTAGGCTCGCTGATATGGTTGATGACGATACTGCCTTCTTCGCCCTGAATCTCCGAGGGCACATAAGAATTGGAGATTTTGGAATACATCAGCACCGCATCCAGATCGCCGTATTTCAAAATCAGGCTGCCGTTGCCGTCGACGCCGGATTCAAGCATGTAGGCTTCCGCATGAACCGCGTTCGGCTTCCCGAACAGCACCGCCGCCGGGTATACGCAATAGACGCCGATATCCATAAGCGAGCCGTTGGACAGCTCGGGTTTGAACGCGTTCATGACCGTCCCCTGCTTGTAGGCGTCATATCGTGAAGAATACTGGCAATAGCTCGCGAAGAAGCGGCGAACGCGCCCAATTTTGTGAAGATGGTTCCGGATAGCCGTGAAATTCGGCATGAGCGTCGATTTCAGCGCCTCCATGAACAGGACATTATTCCGCTTGGCCGCGTCGATCATCTCGCGCAGCTCGCGAGCATTGGAGGCAGCAGGTTTCTCGCATAATACATGCTTGCCATGCTCCATGCCCAAGATCGCATGCCGCGCATGGTACGCGTTAGGGCTGGCGACATAGACCGCATCAATCACATCGCTTTGCACCATCTCCTCCAAGGACGTGAACCGGTGCTCGATGCCGAGCTTATCCGCGTATTCGTCTGCCCGTGCTTCGGTGCGCGAATAGACCGCGGCAATCTCCACCCCATCCGCCAATCTCGCCGCCTTGACGAATTTCTCCGTAATCGTGTTCGTGCCAATAATGCCAAATCGAATCATATTCCTCGCTCCTGTTGCTTGATTTAATGAGAATGCCGCAAGTGTTCGGTCAGAAAACCAATCGTCAATCCGAGCGCTCGCTCAAGATGGAAAGTCGTGCCGGTGAACGGATGAACCGCGCCGAAGGTGTGGTTCGCGCCTTCAATGCGCATATGCCGCTGCCGAGGGGCCGCCTGCTGCAGCCGTTCCTGTCCAAGGACAAGCCGCCGCGCGTCCTGATCCCCCTGAACCGTCAGCACCGGCATAGGTAATTCCGCGATCGCGGTCGTAATATCGAAGCGTTCCCGATTCCGATCCAAATCCTCGAAGAACGCTGCCGTTATCGGCATGTGCTGCTTCGTACGCGCATTCTCGACATAGCCGAGCCCCTCGCGCAGCACTTGCTCCCGGAATTCGTCCCCGAACAGATTCACATCGGATATCCCGTTCCAGCTCACGACCGCACGAATTGCATCCGGCTGGCTGGCGGCGAATATCAAGCTGTTGCCGCCGCCGCGGCTATGACCGATCAGCGCGAGCCTTCCGGCGTCCATCCGATCCGCGAGCGGGAGCTCCCCGGCGCGCAAACGATCCAGCAGCTCGGACAGATCCGATTGTTCGCGGCTATATGTATTGCGTCCGAATTTATGGAGTTCGTCGAAATCGGAGCGGCCGACCCCATTGCAGCTGAAATTGAACGTCACGGCCGCGAACCCGCTTCGCGCCAGCTGCTCGGCGGCATACGGGAAGAACCCCCAATCCTTGAAGCCTTTAAAACCGTGGACAAGCAGCACGACCGGTCTGCGGCTTTCCCCGCCGGTCACGCGAACCTCGCCCCGAATCGTCAAATCCTGCTCAAGCTCGAATGCGAAAGATGCCGTATGTAACGCCTGCATGGCCATTCCTCCCCGCTGCTTGTCTTGATACTGTGCGTTTCACTATCTTACCAAATAATGATTCCGCGCGGGTAATCGAATTTGATCCATCTCCGTATAGACGACGAAAGAGCCGCCTCTCGCAAGGCGCGCTCTTTTCGTCAATACGTACAGTTTATGGCGTCGGCGACGGTTTACCCGGATCGTCCTGCTGCCAGGAAATGGCGAACAACGTTGTCCAGATTAGCATGAAGCCGATCATTTGCGGGAAAGAAATCATTTGGTCGAAGACGACCCAATTAATAATGACCCCCACCATCGGAAAGCTAAGCTCCGCCAATGTAGCGTAGGAAGCTTTTATCGCGCTAAGTCCTTTGTAGTAGAGCAGCATGCTGAATAGTCCAGGCAGCAGCGCCGAAAGCGCCAAATTAATGACGAGAAGCGCGGTGTCGCGTCCTTCAGCCGGGAGCGTCCATCCGTGGCTCTGGGTCATGGTCAAGACGAGCAGCAGCGGCAGCGCCAGCATGAAGCGAAGCGAGGTGACCGTTTCGTACGATGCTTTGCCCAGCATGTAGCGGCCCATTACGGTCGATCCGCCCCACAGAAGCGCGGCGCCGATCGAGAACAGACTACCGATCTGAATGAAGTCGGATGCGCCGCTGCGCGGAATGGAGAATCCGAAGGTCAGGAGGTACGTTCCAAGCAGCGCGAGCACGAATAGCAGCCCGAACATGCGCGGCAGATGCTCCTTCAGCAGCCAGCGCGCGAGCACGATCGCGAACAGCGGCTGAAGCTTCTGGAGCAGCAGTACGGCGTTCAAATCACCGCTGGCAAGGCCCTTCGTGAATAGGATCGTAGCGATCGCCGACCCGCCCCACGAGATGAAGAGCAAGGCGCCGACGTGCGTCATCCGAAGTCCGGCAAGCTCGCTGCGGCGGCTCCAGAGAACCGGCGCGGCGAAGACGAACAGAATCACATGCTCGAGCAGGACGATCTGCGTAGAAGTTAAGTGATCCAGCAGCAGAATGCGGAACAGCGGATCGACGCCCCACAGGGCGGCGCCGATGACGACGAGCCAGAACGCGGGCAAGCCGCGCCTGGTCCTTAGAACTGGTGTTACGGATGCGGTACTCATGAATAATTACCCCTTCTGGATCCAGGGACATGAAGGAAGAAGGCCCCGTTGCTGCGCTTCGAACGCAGTAACGGGGCCAGTCAAATAAACCTGCTGAGTATAGACGAGTACCCCGCAGATTTACAGCTGATCTTCTACCATCCGGACTATACCGTCGGCCTTGGATTCGCACCAAATCAGTCCCCCGCCCGTGATCGGGAAGAGGAGTCGCGGGCTTCTTTCCTCCATGTGAAAGTTACCGCCGGTCGGGAATTGCACCCTACCCCGAAGATCGATATTAGATTTTGGACTTTCACTTCACTTTCTATAGTTTATTACTTTGTTTGCAAAATGTCTAGCCTATAATTCAGAGTGCAGCAGTGTGAATTGGATATCCGGTTATTCCGCTTCGAATTCTTCTTCCGTTAAATCGGCGTTCACGCCCATCGCGGCCCTGCTGCCCTCTGCCGCTGCGATTACCAGCTGTGAAGGCGAGACGACCGTCGAATCGCCAGCTGCATAGACGCCTTTGACATTCGTTCGTCCGAACGCATCGGTTATAATCGCGCCATACGCATTCAAGTCGCAGCCAAGCTGCTCGCCGAATGTGCTCTTCTGCGCGAACTGCGGCGTCACGAAACCGCCTTCCCGCGGGATCGTCGTTCCGTCTTTGAATCGGATTCCCTCTAGCTGTCCGTCCTTCCCTTCGAATGCGGCAATCGGTTTCGTATAGACGATGATGCCTTTGCGGTGAAGCAGGATTTGCTGTTCAGCTGACAGATTCGTCTGCCAATTCGTGCAGACAATCAGATCTTTGCTCCAATTATGGAGCAGCTTGGCCGTATGGAACGCGCCCGCGCTCTCGGAGACGAGCACAAGACGCTTGTCGCGCAGCTCCCAGCCGTCGCAGTACGGGCAGTTGAACAGGCTGCTGCCATAGAAGTCCCGGAAACCCGCGATATCCGGGAACGCTTCCCGCAGCCCCGTCGCGAGCAAGATGCGCCTCGCTTCATATGACGACCCGGCTGACGTATCCAGCGTGAATCCCGCTTCGGTGCGGGTAACACGGGTTACCTTCTCACGTGCCGCGGAGACGGATGGATAACGGGCAAGCTCCTCGTGCGCTAGTCTTCGGAACTCGGCCGGCTGCACGCCATCCCGGGTGACGAAACCATGGGAGGCGCGCGTTACACGGTTGCGGGGCTTAGCGTCGTCTAGCAGCAGCACTTCCCTTCTGGCGCGTCCGAGCACGAGAGCGGCATTCAACCCGGCCGGTCCGCCGCCGACAATCGCGCAGTCATAACGCATAGTTCTCCTCCTTCGCTTATCCGGCTCACTATCGCAGCTGCGCTATGTCGGGCCGATAACATGGATGTAGATAAATATGGCGGAGGCTTGTAGTTTCATACCCAAACGAGTGAAATTATGTGCAGATGTCGCGAAGGATGCTTGTAATTGGCTAGTTCAGGCGAACGGCAAGGCGGACGCCTCTGTATGCGGCGCCCGCCTCCTACTTCTTTATTCGTCTTCCCAGCGCTTCAGCACAATGACGGCGTTATGCCCGCCGAAACCGAACGAATTCGACATTCCGATACGCAATTCCGCCCGGCGCGCCTCGTTCGGCACGACGTCCAGATCGCATTCGGGATCCGGCGTCTCCTGGTTGATCGTCGGCGGGATGATGCCCGTCCGCAGGCTCTGAATGAGTGCGATCGCCTCTGCTCCCCCCGCCGCGCCGAGCATGTGACCGGTCATTGATTTGTTCGCGGTCACAGGAATCCGGTAAGCATATTCGCCGAACAATCGCTTAATCGCCGCCGTCTCGGAACGATCGCCGAGCTCCGTGCTCGTCGCATGCGCGCTGATGACGTCCACCTCGTCCGGCCGGATGCCCGCTTCCCGAATCGCTTCGCGCATTGCGCGGTACGCGCCATCCCCTTCCGGATGGGTGGCGACCATGTGATAGGCGTCGGAGCTTGCCCCGTAACCGATGACTTCGGCGAGAATCCGCGCCCCGCGGGCCCGGGCGTGCGTCAACGATTCCAGCACGAGAATCGCCGCGCCTTCGCCGAGCACGAACCCGTCCCGGCCGGCATCGAACGGCCGGCTCGCGCGTTCCGGCGCGTCGTTCCTTGTCGACAACGCGGTCGCTTTGGCGAAGCTCGCCGCAGCGATCTCGGATATCGCCGCTTCCGAGCCGCCGGCCAGAATGACATCCGTCCGCCCGGATTGGATGCGGTGCCACGCCTCCCCGATTGCCGTGTTGCCGATCGAGCAAGCGGTCACGGGCGCGAGCGTCGGACCGAGCGCGCCGAACCGGATGCTGATCATGGCCGCCGCCATGTTCGCGATCATCATCGGTACAAGCGTCGGGCTGACGCGGTCCGGTCCTCTTTCCAGCAGCGTCGCATGCTCTTCCGTTAACGTTTGAATGCCCCCAATGCCCGACCCGACATAGACGCCGAGCCGTTCCTTATCGATATCCGCCCTATCTAATCCCGAGTCCGCGAACGCTTGGTCGGCGGCCGCCAGCGCGTATTGACAGAAGCGGTCCATCCGCCTGGCTTCCTTCGCCCCGAACAGCGCCTTGGCGTCGAAATCCCGCACGACTCCGGCAATTCGCGCTTTGTGCCCCGCCGCTTCGAACGACTCGACCACCCGTACGCCCGATTCGCCTCGCGTCAGCTTGTCCCAAAATTCATCCACGCTGTTGCCAAGCGGCGAAATAATGCCCATACCTGTTATAACGACTCTTTCCATGGTAGATCCATCCCCTTCCAATCGCTTATGGATGTAATCTTGCCATCTATGTTATCCTATTACAAGTTGTTGTTTATCCTAGTATAATCGCTACCAGCATACGCCAAGGAAAGAAGGTTTCCGCATGCATCATCCTACCCGACTGCAAGCTTTGTCCGCGTTCTTGAAGGCAGCTCGCGCCAGATTAACCCCGGAGACAGCCGGTCTGCCGGCAGGCTCGCGAAGACGCACGCCCGGTCTAAGGCGGGAAGAAGTCGCGCAATTGGCCGGCGTAAGCTCGACCTGGTATACGTGGCTGGAACAAGGGAGAGATATTCAAGTATCGGCTTCTGTGCTGGACAATGTCGCGGCGGCCTTGAGGCTGACGGACGACGAGCGGAAGTACGTGTTCGCGCTGGCTGCGGATACCGGCCTGAACGTCGCCAAGCTTGCGACCGACGATCCGCAGCTGACGCCTTCCCTGCGCAAAATCATCGACGAGCTGCGTTATTGCCCGGTAATCGTCTCGGACCGAAGATGCCAGATTGTCGGTTGGAATGCCGCAGCGGCCTATGTGTTCATGAATTTCGGGGACATTCCGGACGACGAACGTAACATGATCAAGCTGCTGTTCACTAGACGCGAGTTCCGGCGGCTGGCCGTGAATTGGGAGCAGTTCGCCGGCGGCTTCTTGGCTATGTTCCGCTCCTATTACGGACAATATGTGGAAGACGAATGGTACGAGCAATTTCTGAGCGGCATGAAATCCGCTCACCCCGATTTCAGAAGGCTCTGGGAACAAGGACAGGTCAGTGCCGCCCCCGAGGTGCTGCTTGAATTCCGGCATGCCAAAGCGCGCAAAATGCTGTTCCAGCTGACCTCCCTTGAAGCGCGAGGCAGCGGCGACCTGCGGTGCAGCATCTATACGCCAGCCCCGGAGTCGAATACAGAAGCGAAGTTGAAGCAATTCATGGATGCGTAACGATTATCGGGATCGACGCTGAACAAGGGACTTGCGATATCGCAGCCGTTATTCTCGGATGCGATATTCCAAATCCCTTCATGCGTGCCAGCTGGAGATTAAGCTTGGTTCATCCCTCGCTAATTGTAGCGTTAACCGCACGCCGATCATAATCGTCACGTGCCTCCCGCACGAGCGGATAATGAGCGATTGCCCATGTTTTCATGTGCCGTAGCGGGACGATCAGCGACTGCCCGAGCGGAGTCAGCCGATATTCGACGCCTGGCGGGACCGTATCGTGGATTTCCCGTTCGAGAAGGCCATCCCGCTCCAATTGCCGGAGTGTCTGCGTGAGCATCTTTTTGGAGACGCCTTCGATTCTACGCAGGAATTCTCCGTAACGGACCGCTCCGCCCTCCATCGCATAGATCGCGAGAACCGCCCACTTGCTTGCGATGATTTCCAGCAACAAACTGTATCTGCATTTCGCGATCGAAATATCCGGCTCCACCGCCTTGCGCTTGCCCATCGCATCTCACTCCATCGAACTGGATACTTTATAGTGCCTACTTACTTTATTTTAGTTCTCGGATTAAAGTGTGTCTATACCGTTAACCAAAGGAGCGATGTTGATGAGAACCTATGAACTTGCAGGCGGATTGAGTTTAGACCACTTGAAAATAGCCGAGCGCCCCGTCCCCTCGCCAGGACCACGCGAAGTACGGATTAAACTGCGTGCCGTAGCGCTAAACTATCGGGATTTGGGCGTTATTAGCGGCTTCTACGCGCCTGATCTGCCACTGCCGTTCACACCGGTCTCGGATGGCGTCGGTGAAATCGTTGAAATCGGCGAAGCCGTCACCCGGTTCAAGCTCGGCGACCGTGTAAGCGGCATCTTCACCCAGCAATGGCTCACGGGTCCGCCGGAACGCCGATACGCCTCCAGCACCCTCGGTAGTCCGCTGCCTGGTCTGCTCGCCGAGTACGTCATCCTGAACGAGAATGGTCTCGTCTCCGTACCGGGCTACCTGAGCGATTCCGAAGCGGCCGCCCTACCCTGCGCGGGCGTGACCGCTTGGCACGCCATCGTGAGCGAAGGACGCGTGAAAGCGGGCGATACGGTCGTTGTGCAAGGTACCGGAGGCGTCTCCCTCTTCGCGCTTCAGTTCGCGAAGCTTCACGGCGCGACTGTAATCGTAACTTCAAGCAGTGACGAGAAGCTGGCTCGCGCTGTAGCCCTCGGCGCCGATCACGGCATCAATTACCGCTCGAATCCCGATTGGGATCAGGCTGTACTATCCATCACAGACGGTGTAGGCGCCGATCACGTGCTTGATGTCGGAGGTGCCGCGACGCTTGACCGTTCGGTTAACGCTGTGCGTACCGGCGGGCGGGTTAGTATCGTTGGGATATTGTCCGGTGCGCGGGCGAACAACCTCGATCTGATTGCCGTGCTGCAGAAGAAGATCACGCTGCAAGGCATCAACGTCGGCAGTCGCGCGATGTTCGAGGCGATGAATGCCGCCCTTGCGGCTGGCCGCGTCCATCCCGTGATCGATAGCGTGTTTCCTTTCGAAGAGGCCGTGAACGCGCTGCGTCGGTTGGAGCAAGGCACTCATTTCGGTAAAATCGTGATCGCCATATAAACATCATCCCGCCATCTTTCAGGCAGTATATGCCAAAAGATGGTTTTTTTTGCTTCAGGATGATTTGCTACGTATTGGAGCGGGTATATGTAGGTTGTATAGGAAAAAATTCGGTGCGCTTCCTGAATATCACGCTTTTCTAATTGTTTTCTCATAAATAGGGACTATACTTGGCTCATAACTTCGGTAAAGGGATGGTGCCCAGATGGCGGATATGAATCCAATGATCAACCGGTTGCGTACGAAAATGATGGCGGTTGCCGAAAAGCACGGGATGAATCTGCTCCATCCCGAGGTTATTTACTGGAGCCAACAGTTGGATCTGCTGATCGTACAATCGATGCGAATGCCCCGAACCGCATGATCCGTAGGGAACATGCCGATAATCGAAGAGCCGTCTATTAGCCTAACAATGTTTGCGCTAATGCATCGGCTCTTTTTGCTATGCCTGTTTGCAAATGAAATATTGTCAACAGCGTTCATGACGAAATCTCCTTTTCCTTCAATTGAAGCTGTAAGCGTTCTCCTTTAGGATGAAGTCATCCCCGTTATCGAATGCTATCGAGGCGGGCGTCACGAAATAAAGGGAGGATTACCTGATGTCCAACACCGTACAACCACAAAAAGAAGGTGTCCGGGTAGCAGTACAACGATTTGGGCGTTTCCTAAGCGGGATGGTCATGCCGAATATTGGCGCATTCATCGCATGGGGGCTGATCACGGCGCTCTTCATTCCAACAGGCTGGATACCGAACGAAGAGCTGGCCAAACTAGTCGACCCAATGATTAAGTACCTGCTGCCGCTCTTGATCGGCTACACGGGCGGCACGATGATTCATGGCACGCGGGGCGGCGTCATCGGCGCGGTTGCCACGATGGGCGTGGTCATCGGCGCGGACATCCCCATGTTCCTCGGCGCGATGCTTGTCGGCCCAGGCTCAGCTTGGGTGCTGAAGCAATTCGACCGAGCGGTCGAAGGTAATATCAAGTCCGGCTTCGAGATGCTGGTCAACAACTTCTCGTCCGGCATTATCGGCGCCATTCTCGCCGTCATCGCCTTCAAGGCGATCGGCCCGATCGTCGAAGCGATCAGCAACGTACTTGCTAACGGTGTCGAATTCCTGATCGATAACCACCTGCTCGCCCTTGCCAACGTACTCATCGAGCCTGGCAAAATTCTGTTCCTTAACAACGCGATCAACCATGGCGTGCTGAGTCCGATCGCGCTGGAGCAAGCGTCGGAAGCCGGCAAATCGATTATCTTCATGCTGGAGTCGAACCCGGGTCCTGGCCTAGGCATTCTGCTGGCCTACTGTATCTTCGGACGCGGCTCTGCCAAGCAATCGGCGCCAGGCGCAGCGATCATCCACTTCTTCGGCGGGATTCACGAGATCTACTTCCCGTATGTACTGATGAACCCGCGCCTCATCCTTGCGGCAATCGCGGGCGGCGTGGCCGGCACGGCAACCTTCTCCCTCTTCAATGCGGGTCTTGTCGCACCGCCATCGCCGGGCAGTATTTTCGCCTACATCGCCATGGCGCCTAAAGGCGGTATGTTCGCAATCTTCACCGGCGTCATTGCCGGTGCCCTCGTCTCCTTCCTCGTGGCGGCGCTGCTCCTGAAGACGAGCCGCAAAACCGAGCAGGACGACGAACTGGAGCAAGCTTCCGCCAAAATGAAGGAAATGAAGAGCGCAGGCAACGTTTCTTCTGCAACTGCCAGCGCTGCGGTTACTGCTCCTTCCGTGCAAGCGGCTCCCGTTGCTGGCCAGCGTGCGAGAGAGGATGTTAACAAGATCGTCTTCTCCTGCGATGCCGGTATGGGATCAAGCGCAATGGGCGCGTCCATCTTAAGGAAGAAAATCACGACCGCCGGCATTCCGGTCACCGTCGTGAACACGGCAATTAGCGACATTCCTTCCGATGCGGACATCGTCATTACGCACAAGACGCTGACCGACCGCGCGAAGCAGAAAGCACCGAACGCGGAGCATATCTCCATCGATAATTTCTTGAAAAGCCCGGAATATGATGAACTCGTCAAACGCTTGACGTAACCCGCGCCCCTGTAACGCTGACGCCTCTGGCATCGGCGTTACAGCTCTTTTATTACAAGCCGTAGGATGATGCCCATGAAAATGTCGAACCGCCAGCGCCAGATCGCGGCGCTGCTCACGAACCGGCAAGGCGGCATGACCGTCGCGGAGATTGCGGAGTCGATTGGCGTTAGCGCACGAACCGTCCACCGCGAGCTGCAGGATATTGAGTCCGCTCTTACCGCCGCCGGCATCGCCTTGCTGCGCAAATCCGGCTCAGGGCTCGCGCTCGAGGCAGAGCCTGAGAAGCTGGAGGCCTTCCGGCTCAAGCTGGAGAATGCCGACGCTTCCGGTCACAACGCCCAAGAACGTAAAGTGCTGACGATGCTGCGGTTGATTGAGGAGACGGAACCGATCAAGCTGTTCGCGCTCGCACATGAGCTTCAGGTGGCAATCCCGACGATTAGCCATGATTTGGACGAGTGGGAATCGTTATTGACCGGCTCGGGGCTCGCGCTCGAACGGCGTCGCGGTTACGGGGTCGAGCTGCAAGGCAGCGAACGCGCGATCCGTCGTTTCATCTACCGATTGGCCCGCCAATTCCTCGATCCAGCCGACTTGTTCGAGTCATCTTCTACCGCGGGTCATTCGCCAATTCGTGGGCGATTGCTGGAATTAATCGAACTCGAAGGCTTCTTCCGTGTCGAGAAGGCGCTCTGGCGGCTCGAGGAACTTCATAAGGCGAAGCTCTCCGAAGAGGAATACACGCTCCTCGTTCTTCGTCTGGCAATCGCCCTATCCCGCTTCCGCGGTGGACATATCGTGGATGCGTTACCGGAGGAAGCTTCAACGGCGGATAAGGAGCGTGCACAGTTATACGCGCGATTCCTGGATGTGACTTTGCCTGAGCGAGAGATGGCGTACGCCGCTCATCTGCTGTCTGACTGGGATGCACCTGGGCAAGTGGCGGTCGCCGAGCATTTCTCGTACATCGAGCTCGTCGTGGAGCTGGTCTCCGAGGTGGAGAGCAGACTGGACATCACGCTCATGCGCGATCGTTCGCTCATCGAAGGACTGCTGCATCATATGGAGCCCGTTCTGCAGCGGCTCCGGGAAGGACAGCACATTCGCAACCCGCTCCTGCTCCAGATCAAGCGGGATTACGCTGAGCTATTCGACGCGGTCCAGGATGCAGCCGCCCGCAAACTGCGCGGTTACGAGCTGCCTGATGAGGAGATCGGATTTCTGACCATGCATTTCGGCGCGGCGATGGAACGCGCCAATCTATTGACCGTTCCCGTGCGCGCGCTGCTTGTCTGTACGAGCGGCATCGGCTCGTCGAAGATGCTGGCGGTCCGTATTACCAAAGAATTGCCACAGATCGATCTGATCGGACGCGTCTCTTGGTTCGAAGCCGTTCGCACGCCGCCGTCGGATTACGATCTCATCATCTCGACCGTGGACTTGCCGATCAAGCCGGAGCGTTATATCAAACTCAGTCCGCTGCTGACACCGGAGGAGACGGAACGGCTGCGCAAGTTCGTGCACCAGTTGGCGATAGCGCCTGCTCCCCCGCTAGATGGGAACAAGCGTCCGCCGCCTTCATCCGCAGCTTCCGAACTGAACGCCGTCGCCCGATTGGCCGTGCTACGCGATCACGCACAGGAAGCGCA
This sequence comes from Paenibacillus aurantiacus, assembly GCF_042431225.1. Classification (NCBI taxonomy): domain Bacteria; kingdom Bacillati; phylum Bacillota; class Bacilli; order Caryophanales; family Paenibacillaceae; genus Paenibacillus; species Paenibacillus aurantiacus. The sequence goes on from NZ_JBHMDO010000039.1 coordinate 73,125, forward strand.
CGCGCTGATTGAGCGCTTCGACGTCATTGCGCTGCATACTCCGCTCGGCTTCGAATTCGAGCCGATCCTGCATCGGATCTGCGGGCACGCATTCGATATCGGCGCGTTGACCGACGCGGACCAAGTCGTCGCCGGATTGCTCGAACGCGAACTTCACGGCAGCCAGCTCATTCCAGATACGGAGCTTGCGCTCGTGCACACGCGAAGCGATGCCGTGTTATTCCCGCTGCTGCTGCTGTTCCGCCTCGATCATCCGGTCACGCTGACAGGCGGCGCGGGTGCCCGCCAGCTGCTGCTCATGCTCGCGCCGAACGATCTATCTAAGGCTGCGCTTGCCATACTAAGCGAAATTAGCGCATTGCTGCTCCTGCCGGAAACGATGGCGCTACTGAAAGACGGCGATACAGAACAGATACGCGTCTTTCTCGCCAGCGAGCTGGAGCACGTCATTAAATCAAAATTGGATTGGAGAGTCTAAACCATGCCTATTCTATCGATCGACAAAGTACAATTAAATGCCAAAGCGCAAGATAAATACGAAGCAATCCGCCTTGCAGGCGAACTTCTCGTTCAAGCGGGCCACGTGCCGGCCGAGTATGTGGACAAAATGATCGAACGCGAGAATGCGCTCTCCACGTATATGGGCGGCGGACTCGCGATTCCGCATGGCACGAACGAGGCGAAAAGCTTGATCCGCTCGACGGGGCTGTCGATCGTCGTGCTGCCGGAAGGCGTCGACTTCGGCGAAGGCGAACCGGCGAACCTGGTTATCGGGATTGCCGCTGCCGGCGACGAACATCTGGAACTGCTAACCAATGTCGCGATGCTCGTCTCCGATGACGAGAATATGGCGCAAATTCTGAACGCCTCCTCCGCCGAAGAGTTGATCGCCATCTTCGAGGGAGGGATGGAAGGATGAAGGCTGTTCACTTCGGCGCCGGCAATATCGGACGCGGCTTCATCGGGCTCGTACTCTCGCGCGCCGGCTATGACGTCACCTTCTCCGACGTGAACGACACGCTTGTCGACGCCATCCAGTCCCGTCATGCCTATACCGTGTCGCTGGCAGACGGCAGCGGCGAGAAAATTCAAGTTGATCGCGTAGACGCAATTGACGGCAAGAATGCGCAGCTCGTCGCTGAGACGGTCGCCAAGGCCGATCTCGTCACGACCGCCGTCGGCGTACACATCCTGAAGCATATCGCCGGGGCCCTCGCACAGGGTATTGCCCTGCGACTCCAGGCTGAGCGCCCCGCGCCGCTGCACGTAATCGCTTGCGAGAATGCGATCGGCGGCAGCACCCAACTGAAGGAGCTGGTGTTAGGACACCTGCCAGCCGAGCTGCATGACGCATTCGGACGCTATATCGCTTTCCCGGACGCGGCTGTCGACCGCATCGTGCCCATCCAACATCACGAGGATCCGCTTCACGTAACCGTCGAGCCCTTCTACGAATGGGTGATCGATCGATCCGCCATGCTGCCGGGCTTCCCCGATATCGAGGGTGTTCATTATGTAGACGGCCTTGAGCCCTACATCGAACGGAAATTGTTCACCGTTAATACGGGTCACTGTACCGCCGCTTATCATGGTTATCTGGCAGGCCGCCGTACGATCCAAGAAGCTATGGCTTCCCAGCCGATCCGCGCTGAAGTCCGGGCTGTGCTGGAAGAGACGGGCGCCGTGCTGATTCGTAAATACGATTTCCCGGCGGACGAACATGCCCGCTACATCGACAAAATTTTGGACCGGTTTGCGAATCCGTATCTGAGCGATGAAGTAGAACGCGTCGGCCGTTCGCCGATCCGGAAGCTGTCGCCGAACGATCGCTTAGCCCGCCCTGCCCTCCTAGCCATGGAGTACGGATTAAGCTACGCGCATCTCGCTGAGGCCATGGCAGCGGCGCTGCGTTTTGATAACAAGGATGACGCCGAGGCGGCTGAGATCCAGCAATCGCTCCAAGCAGAAGGTCTGTCCGCGACGATCGCGCGCTATACGGGACTGGCGGAAGAGCATCCGATCCACGACGAGGTCGTTCGTCGCTATGAAGCAATGCGCCCCCGGGAGCAAGCCTAACCGAGGAGAAGGAGGTAACATCTACATGAGTCAAACCCTATCAGGAATCGCCGCCTCGCCCGGTTATGCGATCGCCCGAATTGTAACGTTGAAGCCGGCGCGCCCCGCTCCCGAGCGGGAGCAAATCGCGGACCCGCAAGCGGAGCAAGCCCGCTTCGCGGCTGCGATCGAACAGTCTAGAGCGGAGCTTGAGACGATCCGTCAGCTGACCGAGCAGCGTCTTGGGGCGGAGAAGGCCGAAATTTTCGAAGGTCATCTGATGCTGTTGGAAGACCCCGAACTCATCGATGCGACGAACGAGCGAATCGCGGAGGAGTCGCTGAACGCCGAGTACGCGCTGCACGAGGTCGCCGGCATGTTCATCGCGATGCTGGAATCGATGGACAACGAGCTGCTCCGCGAACGGGCAGTCGATATTCGCGACATTACGGCGCGCGTGACCAGCCATCTTCTGGGCGAACCGCACCAAGACTTGTCGACCATCACGGAAACCTGCATCATCGCAGCCGAAGATTTGACGCCTTCGGATACGGCTCAGCTTAATCTGGACGCGGTTCAAGGCTTCGTCACCGTCGTCGGCAGCCGCACCTCCCACTCCGCCATCATGGCCCGGTCACTGGACGTGCCGGCCATCGTCGGAATTGGGGAATCGCTGAGTGGGCTTCCAGGCGGCACGCTTGTCGTGATGGACGCGATGGAAGGCCGCGTTATTATCGATCCTACAGAAGAAGAGCTGCGCGATTACGAGACTCGCAAACGTCTGTACGATGAGCGCAAGGCCAACTTAGCCAGATTGAAGGACCAGCCAACCTCATCGCTGGATGGCGTCCGCGTCGAATTAGCCGCCAACATCGGCCGCGCGGAGGATGCCGTCAAGGCGCTGGAGAACGGTGCAGAGGGGATTGGCCTGTTCCGTACCGAGTTCCTCTACATGGGACGCGATTCACTGCCGAGCGAAGAGGAGCAGATGAATAGTTATAAGGCCGTGTTGGAGAAGATGAACGGGAAGCCCGTCGTCATTCGGACGCTCGACATCGGCGGCGACAAAGAGCTGCCCTATCTGAATTTGCCGAAGGAGAGCAACCCTTTCCTTGGTCTGCGGGCACTGCGTTTCTGCCTGAAACGCGAAGATCTGTTCCGCACCCAGCTGCGCGCGCTGCTTCGAGCCAGCCGCTTCGGTAATTTGAAGATCATGTTCCCGATGATCGCCGTCCTGGACGAACTTCGCGAAGCCAGACGCGTCTTGGACGAGGAACGCGCCAAGCTCGAATCGGAAGGCGTCAAAGTGGCCGCGGACATTGAGGTCGGCATCATGATCGAAGTCCCCTCGGCAGCCGTCACCGCGGATCTGTTCGCGAAGGAAGTTGATTTCTTCAGTATCGGCACGAACGATCTGATCCAATATACAATGGCTGCCGATCGCATGAACGAATCGGTATCCTATCTGTATCAGCCTTGTCACCCGACGATCCTGCGCTTGGTCAACATGGTCATCCGCGCCGCGGAACGCGAAGGCAAGTGGGTTGGCATGTGCGGCGAGATGGCCGGCGATTCGTCGGCGGTTCCTCTCCTGCTCGGACTCGGTCTGCACGAATTCAGCATGAGCGCAGGCTCGATCCTGCCGACCCGCGAGCTGATCGCGGGGTTGTCCAAGACCGAATGGGCGCGCATCGCCGAGCAAGCGCTCACCCTGCGCACGCAGGAAGAAGTGCTTCAATTGGTACAAGAACAGCTTAAAGGAGCGAAATAACCATGATGACCCAAACGTTCACCGTTATTAACCCTACCGGATTCCATGTCCGCCCCGCGAAAACGTTCGTGCAAGCGGCCAATGGCTTTCCTTGCAAAGTCACCGTGCTGAACAAAGGCAAAAAAGCGAACGGCAAAAGCTCGATCGGCCTCCTGACGCTTGGCATCGCCCAGCATGACGAGGTTACGCTCGAAATCGACGGCGAGCAGGAAGAACAAGCGATGGAGACCCTCGGCGGGCTGTTGACCCAGATGTACGAGTAATTCGTCACGCCATCATTCTTCCGCTTTATATCGCGTAAGCGCCAATAAACCGTACGCAGCCTTTCATGGGCGCGTACGGTTTTTCTATTACTTATGAAAAAAAGCAGGCGCTCCACGCGCCCGCTTCATCCCTGCCGCTACTTCTAACTAGCCGCTCAGCTTATTCACGATCTTCAGTACGGCATCCCGCGTCAGCTTGTTGCCGCCGCCCGAGATGAGCTTGACGGTCGCGTGCGCGAGCGCCAGCGGAATTTTGCAGAACGCCTTCGCCTGACCGTCCTTCAGCTCGGCCAAATACGCATCGGCTTCCTTCAAGTTGCGGCGCGTATAGGCCAGCATCTCCTCCATGCCCCACCCCTTCGGGAAGAAACTAACGCCGCGCGTGCTGTCCTCCGCCTTATTGCGGAGAATGTTAACCGCCTGGAGACCGCGGCCGAAGGCGACCGCTCTGCCTCGGTCGGATTGCGTGCCGTCATTCCACAGCCACAGCTCTGAGAGCATCTCGCCGACCATGCCCGCCACACTGTAGGTATAGCGATCGAGATCCTCTTCCGTATCGATGATCCACTTCTTGTCCACCCAATACGCCATCTCATCGGACATCTTCGCGGTATAGCGATATACTGTCGGCGCGATGTCCGATGGGCATAAGCCAGCCCATTCGTGCAGCTGCCAGCTGACTTCCGGCAAGTCATGCTTATAAGGGGCAAGCACTTCCCGCGCCCGATCGAGCGGCTCCTCGGACCGGAATGAATCCCGCACGTCGTGCAGCAGCTTGATTTTGAGCTCGTCGTCCAAGTCGGTATGATCTTCGATCTCGTCGATCGCCCGCATGCACAGATAGCCGGAAGCGACGGCTTCCTGCAGTCTACCCTCCAAACGGCTGATCGGGATGAAGAAGGTGCGGCTCGTTTTCTTTAACATCGTCATGGCATCTTGATGGATCATAGTCGTAATTGGTGTTCCCTCCAAAGTCAACGAGTGTGCAGCGGCAAATGAATCATGGTATTGGATAAAGGCATTTCCGCGCAAAACAGCATATGTACCAATTTTCTCACATTAGTCAAGTCGATGCAACATTGCGCGACACCTCTCTTTACCCGATTCGGCCTTGCCGGACGCATGCATGAGCGGCGAATATTGAGGCCATCTTACAAAGAAAGGAGCTGATCCCCATCTCTTACAAACGCCATATCGAGAGCGGCAAAATTTCGGTCGAAGTCAACGAGCGGGACAGCCGCTCGGCCAAAGAAGAAGCCGCGCAATTCGTCAAGCGCAAGGCGCTGGACAATATTACGGAGGAGTTCGGCAGCGAAGTGCTGGCCAACGAAGAGTCGGACGTGTCGCTGAGCAATGTAGACATCCACTTTAATGAAGAAGTCATCTCGCACGAGGAAGGGATATTCAAGAAACGAATCACCGACAGCCGGAAAATGACCGCCGAGGCGGAAGCCGACATTACGATCGACGATTAACCGCCCGGAAGTCTTATGGTTCACGTCCACGATGCGCATGCTGCCGGAAGAGCTTGTGCGTCGCGAATTCGCCTTAAGCCATTCATCCCTATGCAAAGACAGCCGTATGGGTTCATCGTCCCGCACGGCTGTCTTTGCATTTAATCCATTAAATAATCCAGAGCGAGCGCCAAGAACATTTTGCCCGAAATGAGCAAGGCACGCTCGTCGATGTCGAACTTCGGATGGTGATGCGCGTACTGGGTACGCTCATCTTCGTTGCGCGCACCGACATGGAAGAACGCTCCCGGACGCTGCTCCAAGTAATACGCGAAGTCCTCCGCCCCCATTTGCGGAGCAAGCGCGAGCAAGGCTTCTTCGCCGTATACGGCTTGGATAAGACGCTGTACACGCGCCGTCTCTTCGGGCGCATTGACGACCGGCGGATAGCCGTTCGTATACTCGATTTCATGTCCCGCATGGTAAGCCGACGTTATGCCATCGACGATCGAACGGATTTCCTGCTCGATCTCGGTCCGTACCGTTTTGTCGAACGTCCGGACGGTACCTTGCAGTTTGGTTTTGTCCGCAATGACGTTGAACGCGTTACCAGCTTGGAACACGCCGACGGAGACGACGGCTGGGTGGATTGGGTTGACACGGCGGCTAACGATCTGCTGCAGACCGTTCACGACCTGACAGCCGATAACGATCGAATCGACCGTCGTATGCGGCATCGCCCCGTGCCCGCCCTTCCCATAGATATGAACGGTGAATGCATCGGCTGCCGCCATCGCAGGCCCTTCCTTCAGCCCGATCTTGCCAAGCGGCAGATCTGACGCAAGGTGGATGCCGTATACCGCGTCGACGCCTTCTAGCGCGCCGGCTTCGATCATACCTTTGGCGCCGCCTGGCGGCAGTTCCTCTGCATGCTGGAAGATGAAGACGATATTGCCTTTCAATTGATCGCGTACGCCGCTTAACACACGGGCAACGCCGAGCAGTGCCGACGTATGACCGTCATGTCCGCAGGCGTGCATGACGCCGGGCACCTGCGATTTGTACGGCACATCCTTCTCGTCCTGGATCGGCAGCGCGTCGAAATCGGCGCGAAACGCGATCGTCGGGCCTTCGGATCCGCCGCGGAGATAAGCTAATATTCCGTTGCCTCCAACATTCTCCTTGACTTCCAGACCGAACGACTTCAGATGATCCGCGATGAATCGGGCCGTTCGCGTCTCTTGGAACGACAGCTCCGGATTCTGATGCAAGTATCTGCGCCATCCGATGATCTCTTCCTCGCTCTTCTGCAATTCTTTGTACAAATCCTCCAGCATGCGCATTCGCCCTCTCCTGAATATTCTCTTTTTTTGTTATATGTAGGTTATTGACGCTAATGCCATCGAAACGGCGTTGTATCCGCTTCCTAATTGTAATATTCCGAATATTATACCACCCTTCATATTTTATCAAGCAAAAAATTAGATGATAATAATTTTTTAATGTAATTATTTAGTATTAATTTGATCAAAAGAAACGACATTTCTCGTTTTATTCTGATATGGACAGGTTGTAACCAACAAAAAATAGCCTCCGTTAGTTATCAGAGGCTATAATCATGCCAATATTTTCTTTTATGCTATTGCATTGCGCGGATCCATCGCGTCGGATGCTTCCGTTCCTTCCGGCTCGGCCAGCCGTTGCGCTTGCTCTTCAATTCCGAATATACGCGTGAACGCCTCGATCGCAACTTCGCCGCCGCGTTCCGACGCCAACTCTTTAATATTCAAGATCGGGTCGCGCAGCAGCTGGTTCACGATGCTCTTCGTCAGTTTGCCGATTACTTTCCGTTCCCGCTCGTCCAAGTCCGGCAGCTTATTGAGCATATCTTGACAGGCGCTCTCCCTGATGGCATCCGCCTTCTCTCGCAGCGCGGCTATGGCTGGCGCCACGCCCAGCTCCTTCATCCACCGGGTGAAATCATGCCGCTCCTTCTGGATGACGGGCGTCAGCTTGAGCGCTTCCTTCGCCCGCGCCTCCGCATTCTCGTTCACGATCGCTCCGAGCCGGTCGATATCGTAGAGCGTCACGCCATCCAATTGTTCCGCCAGCGGATCGATATCGCGAGGGACGCCCATATCGATCAGGAGCAGCGGCGCGCTCCGGTGCTGCCTGGCCCCCCGCAGCATGTCGAACGTGACGACCGGCTCGGCAGCTCCGGTAGCCGCCATCGCCAGTTCTGCCGTATTAAGCAGCGTCCCGAGCGACTCCCAAGGCTCTGCCGTTATGCCGAATTGATCCGCGAATTCAAGCGCACGGTTGTAGGAGCGGTTCACGACGGATATCCTATCCGCCCCTCTCGCCTGCATATGCTTGAGCGCCAATTCGGTCATCTGGCCCGCGCCGACCAAGACGATATTCCTGCCCGCCAACGAGCCCATCATACGGGCGGCCAACTCGACAGCCGCATAGCTGACCGAGACGGGCTTGTGGCCGATTCTCGTCTCCGTGTGCAACCGTTTGGCCAGCGTCACCGCTTGCTTGAACAGCCGGTTGAACACAGCACCCGTGGCCGGCAAGCTTTGGGAATACAGAAAAGCATCCCGCACTTGGCCCAAAATCTGCGTCTCGCCGACCACCATAGAATCTAGCCCGCTCGTTACGCGGAACAGATGCTCGACCGCCGCATTGTCTTCATGAAGGTAGAACGAAGCCTCGAATTGTTCCTGGCTCAAGTTGTACTTGCGTTCCATCATGTATGCCAGTTCGCGCATGAACTGATCTTTGCGCTCCGCCACCGCATACACTTCCGTCCGATTGCAGGTAGAGAGTATGACGCCTTCCATAATGCTCTTGGAGCCGCGAAGCCCGGACAATACATCCGCTATGTCGTGCTCGGATAACGCCAGCTTCTCACGAATGTGAACCGGTGCCGTTCTATAATTTAAGCCTGCCGCCATGATGCGCATACGCTACACTGCCTTTCTGCTTCGTCCCTTAAGATCCGTTATTCCCATGTACATGACTCTTGTACACATCATATCACGAAGAGGGTAAAAATCAATACTATATTATAATTATTATAATTAAGAGAGTGTCCTCCCGTTATTTAGTAGAATTCCTGCTCACTCCGACTTGAGTGGAACGTCTAGCCGAATCCATACATAGCAAGCATGTTAGTTCCCATTCAAACTTTTTGTTATTTCGACAAATTATTTGTTTGCACCTCTGATGAAATATGCTACCATCAAGTTAAATCCGGCAGTCAATATATAGAAAGGAGCCACCCATGGAATCCATAGAAGACGAATTGCCTTTCCTGACCTCCCTCGTCAAAGGGCTCGCCGCCCAATTCGGCCCGAACTGCGAAGTCGTCCTGCATGATCTGCAGCGCGAATACGACAGTACGATCGTGGCCATCGAGAACGGCCATATTACCGGACGCAAAGTCGGCGACCCCGGCACGAATCTCGGTCTCGAGATTTTGAGCGGGCATGCCAGCGGCGACGCGAAATCCGGTTACGTGACCCAAACGAAGGACGGCCGGCTGCTGCGCTCCACCTCCCTTTATATGAAGAATAAAGGCGGACAGACGGTCGGCTCGCTATGCATCAACTTTGATATTACCGATCTGGCGGTTGCCGAGAAGACGCTGCAGTCGCTCACCTTCGGGGGAGGCACTCCGATCGTGCGTGAATCGTTCGTATCGAATGTCGGCGACCTGCTCGACGCCCTCCTTCAGGAGGCGCAGGATACAGTGGGCCGCCCGGTCGCGCATATGACGAAGGAAGATAAGGTCAAATTCATCCAGACCCTGAATGCCAAGGGCGCGTTCCTCGTCAAGAAAGCCGGCGAGCGCGTCTGCGCGTACCTGAACATTTCGAAGTATACGCTCTACAGCTATCTGGATGAAGGCAAATCAACGGAGGAGGGTTGATCATGACGAAGCCAAGCGGCAGCACCGGCGCCCCTCAGACGTTACACCCTGCACTCGCCGGGCTTGAGACCCCATGTATCGTGATCGATGGGGCTGTCATGGACGCGAATATCGCGCAGACGGCTCAACTGGCGAGACTAGCAGGCGTTAAGCTGCGCCCCCATGTGAAGACGCACAAGATGCCGCTGATTGCCAAGAAACAAATCGAGGCAGGCGCGGAAGGCATTACCGTCGCGAAAGTCTCGGAGGCCGAAATCATGATGAATGGCGGCATCGACGATATTTTCATCGCCTACCCGCTTATCGCCGAATCCAAGATTCGCCGGGCGATCCGCATTAGCAGTCAGATCAAGCGACTGATCGTCGGCGTCGACAGCGAAGAAGGCGCTCGCCTCCTCTCCCGCATCGCGATGAGCGAGGGACATACGCTTGAGGTTCGCCTGGAAATCGATACCGGGCTTCGGCGAACCGGCATCCCCTATGATGAAGCGCCTCAGCTCGCTTCATTCATTCAAGGACTTGAAGGGATTAGTCTCACCGGGATCTACACCTTCCGAGGCGCAATCCTCGATGGCAAGCCAACGTTAGATATCGAGGCTGCGGGCAAGTCGGAAGGGCTTATGATGGTCGAGCTTGCGGAGCGTATTCGAGAAGCAGGCGTTTCCATTCAGGATGTAAGCGTCGGCTCCTCCCCTACCGGCAGCTATGCAGCCGCCGTGCCGGGCGTCACCGAGATCCGGCCGGGCACCTATGTATTCCAAGACCGCACGCTGGTCGCGTTCCGCACCTGCGCGATCGAGCAGTGCGCGGCCTACGTACTGGCGACCGTCGTGACGAGCAGACCCCATGAAGGTCACGCGGTGATCGATGGGGGCAGCAAGACGTTCGCGACGGACGTGCAGCCGAACACGAACCCGCTTCAGCTTCAAGGCTTCGGTCACGTATTGGAAGCGCCCGGCGCGCTGCTCGAACGCTTGTCCGAAGAACACGGGATATTGCGGATGGAGCCAGGGACGCCACTTGCGCCTGGCGACCGGGTACGCGTGATCCCGAATCATATTTGCAGCACGATCAACCTGCATAACAAAGTCTACCTGCTCGAAGAAGACCGCGTTCGCCAGCTCGACGTCGCCGCCCGCGGCATGCTCGAGTAGCGTCCTCGCGGACAGGAGGAAGCCTATGCTGGATCTCGTACTCAAGAACGGCAAAATCGTCGATGGAACCGGCAACCCATGGTTTGTCGGCGATATCGGCATCAAGAATGGAGAAATCGCTGCGGTCGGCTACGTGGACCAGGAAGCAGACCAGACGATCGATGTCGGCAGACAAGTCATCTCCCCCGGTTTTATCGATGGGCACTGTCATTCCGATCTGCTCGTCCTGGATCAGCCGACCAGCGATTTCAAGCTGCTGCAAGGCGTCACGACCGAAGTCGTCGGCAATTGCGGGCTCGCCCCTGCCCCTTTCCTGCCCGCCTACGCGGATGCGCTGCAGCAATACGTGCAGCCCGTCCTCGGCAGCACGTCGTGGGCTTGGAATTGGCGGTCGATCGAAGGCTATATCGAGACGCTCGCCCGTAACTCAGCTTCCGAGAATGTCGCGACATACGTCGCGCACGGGGCGCTGCGCATCGCGGTGATGGGCTTCGAGAACCGGCCCGCCACGGCTAATGAGCTGGCCTTGATGAAGTCGTTGCTGGAAGAAGGCATGCGCGCCGGGGCAATCGGTTTATCGATCGGCCTGCTCTACGCGCCGGGCAGTTATACGAGCCAAGAGGAACTCGCCGAGTTGTGCAGCGTGCTGCCGAAGTATGACGGTCTCTTGTCCACGCACATTCGCGGCGAAGGCAACAGCTTGATCGCATCGGTCAAGGAAGTGATCTGGATCGCGGAACGCGCGGGCATCTCGCTTCATATTAGCCATCTCAAGGCAGCCGGACGCATTAATTGGGGACAGACGATGACGGCGCTGGAGCTGATCGAAGCCGCCCGGTCCCGCGGTATGGATGTCACCTGCGATGTGTATCCGTATACCGCGGGTTCGACTTCCATGACGACGATCCTGCCCCCTTGGGCGCTCGAGGGCGGCATTCAAGCCACGTTAAGTCGTCTGGCGAACCCGCAGCTGCGCGCACAGATCAAGAGCGAGCTGCGTGAAGAGCAGACAACCTGGGACAACCTCGTCTGCTCGACCGGTTGGCAGAGCGTCTATGTGTCGGCGGTGAATACAGCCGCCAACAAGCCGCTTGAAGGCAAGCATGTCGCCCAGATCGCGGCCGAACGCGGCGGCGTCGATCCGGAGGATGTCATGATGGACCTGCTGCTCGAGGAGAACGGCCAAGTGTCGATCGTCTACTTCCATATGTCCGACGATGACGTCCGCGAAGTGATCCGGTACGATCGTTCGCTGATCGCCTCCGATAGCTTAGGCTGCGTGACCGGCAAGCCTCATCCGCGGTCCTACGGCACATTCCCGCGGCTGTTCGCCAAATATGTCCGCGACGAACGGATTCTCTCGCTGGAACAAGCCGTCCGCAAAGTAGCCTCATTCCCGGTGCAGCGGTTCAAACTCGGCAAACGCGGACTGCTCGTCCCCGGCTACAAGGCTGATATTACCGTCTTCGATCCGGATGCGTTCCGCGATACGGCCACGTTCGAGCAGCCGATCCAGACGCCGGTTGGATTGACCCATGTCATCGTAGGCGGCGCCTTGACCGTTCGCGACAGCCGTCATACCGGGGCGCTGGCCGGTTCGTTCCTTCGCGCTTGTTCGTGCAAGGGACATCATTGAGGACTCATCCTGACGTACGTCTATTCCCATCTACTTAACCACAAAGGAGCGAATCATTCATGGCACGCATTGAACAAATTCTCGAGGAAAAAGGCATTCAGTTGGAGAAGGTCCCTACTCCGGTCGCGCAGTACGTTCCGGCGAAGACGGTCAACAATATCGTCTATACATCCGGCAATGATTGCCGCATTAACGGCGTTCTGAAGTATACCGGCAAAGTCGGCAAAGATTTGACGGTCGAGCAAGGCTACGATGCCGCAAGACAAGTCATGATTAACCTCATCTCCGTGCTGAAGGAGCATCTCGGCGATCTGGACCGCGTGAAGCAAGTCGTCAAAATGCTCGCGTTCGTCAATTCGGCAGACGGCTTTACCCATCAGCCTTACGTCATCAACGGCGCATCCGATCTGCTCGTTGAGATTTTCGGCGAGAAAGGCCGTCACGCCCGCTCCGCTATCTCGGCGAACGAGCTGCCGTTCGATACGCCGGTCGAGATCGAGCTGATTGTCGAGATCGAATAGGGTTCCCTCCCCCTTTTCCCTCCGCCGAGGGGAACCATAGGACTAAGCGTATGCTTCCGAAGCAGTTTTCCTCCGGAAAACTTTTACCTCTGGACTCCCTTCTTCGTGCAGCCACCATTGTTTGCGGTCGGCGGGTTGCGTTCGAGCGGGGCACGCTATTGTCCTTACGGACAAAGCTAACGCTGGATGATGAATTTCTATTTCTTCACTTGATTAACAACAAATAAGGCGCAGCAGCCACGAGCTGATGCGCCTTTCCTCTTCCTATTGGCCCCTGCGAGTGCAGCCGGTATCTTCACCCCGTTCGCTGCTACACGGCCTCTCCCTCGATTGCCGATTCCGCCGGAATGCGGATGACGACTGCGGTGCCGAAGCCTGGCTTGCTCACGATTTTTACGCCGTATTTGCCGCCGAAATGCAGCCGGATTCGCTGATGAACGTTCCGTATCCCGTAACCGACATTCAGGCTCTCGGCCGGATCGAACAGCTGCCGAATGGTCTCCGCGGACATGCCGACGCCGTCATCGATGATTTTGAAGACGACCGTCCCCTCTTCCAGCTTGCCCACGATGCGCAGATTGATGTGGTCTCCGTATAATCCGTGCTCGAGCACGTTCTCCACGAACGGCTGCAGGATCAGCTTAATCGTCAAGAAGTCGTGGACGCCCGGGTCAATATCATAATACACCATCATCCCATCGCCGAACTTCGTCTTCTGAATGTTCACATAGGCCTCGACCTGTTCGATTTCGTTGCGAATCGGGATGATCGTCCGCCCTTCATTGAGCGACAACCGATAGAATTTCGCCAAATCCAATACCATCCGGTGCAGCTTGTCGACTTCGCCGAACCGGGCCAAGCGGCTGATGGACGAGAGTGTATTATAGAGGAAATGCGGATTGATTTGCGCCTGCAGCGATTCCAATTCCGCCTCTTTCTTCTGAATATTCGTCATGTACACTTCGCGGATGAGCGATCCGATGTTGTGTCCCATATCGTTGAGCGCGATCGAGATACGGGTAAACTCGTCTCGTCCCTTGAAGTGAATCCGTTTGGTGAAATCGCCTTCCTGGAACGAATCGAGCACTTGCACGATCTTCGATACTTTGCGCGCGAAGTAACGGGAAATGAATAGGCCTACCGCGGCGAACACGATACTGGCGATGAAACAGGCGGCAATCGTCCACATCCGGATCGTTTGGGCGGCCGATTCGGTAATGTCCGAAGGAATCAGCGCCACGATGCGCCAATTCAGCGGTTCGATTTTCTCCTCGATAATAATGTGGCCGGCTTTGCGGGCCATGCTCAGCGTCTGGCCCGAGGAGCGATCGATCGGCCCGGAAGCAGAGATGAGACGGTCGGCATCGTCAAGCAAATAGATCATGGATCCTTCCCCGATTTTGCTGGAGTCGACGCTCTCGAACAGATCCTCCAGCCGGATGCGGATACGCATGAAGCCAATCTCATCCACCATGAACAGCTTGGATGCATCCACCACGCGGCGAAGCAGCGAAATATGGCCGAACGTCTTATCCTCATCGATCTGCACCCATTGCAGCGTCTGGCCAAAATGTTCTTCCGGATACGATTTGTACCAGTCTTTCTCCAGGATGCGATCCGTATGGAAAATATCGAACGTGCTGTTCCCGCTATCGAGCGGGTCGGTGACCTGCCGATTGTACACTTCGTGTATTTCTTCATTATCCAGATAGATGGATATCCAGATATTGCTGTTGACAGATTCCAACAAGGTTTGAAGTCGCGGGATCAAATATTTGCTCGTCGTGAAATAACTGACCCAGCCCGCTTCGTTGTTGCGCAAATATTCGGTCAGCGTCGTGTCGTAATAGATGAGCTCCGATACGCGCACAATGTCCTGCATCCGGTAACTGATGTTGTCCTTCATTTGCTTCAACGTGCCGACGCTCGACTCTTTGGTCCGCTCCTCTATCGAACGGACGAGAATGGCGTTCGCGACGTAACCGGCCAGCAGAACGGGGATCATGATGAACACGCAATAGGTGATCATCAACTTATGGCCAAAAGGCAAATAACGTTTATAATCCGACTTCATAGCTCCCCGTCCCATGAGCAAGTTATTTTCTGCGGTATTCGAGCGGCGTCTTGCCGTAGGTCTCTTTGAATTGTCTGCTGAAGTATGGCAAGTAGCGGTAGCCTACCTGATCCGCGATTTCGTAGATTTTCAGATTCGTGTTCTTCAATAGCTCGCACGCGCGTTCCATGCGCAGCATAATCAAGTATTCGCTGAAATTTTTGCCCGTCTCCTCTTTGAAGAGCAGACCGAGATAATTCGGCGAGAACGAGAACTGTTCGGCGACGTCGCGCAGCGTGATATTGTCTTGGATGCGGTCTTTAATGAATGAGATGATCTCCGAGATCAGCTTCCAATTTTTCTTCTGGCGCTTGGAATTGAGCAATTCCGAAATTTGGTACAGCCGCTGCCGCAGCCACAGGTGGATATCATCGATCGTCTCCAGCTGCAAAATAATGTCCAAGCTGCGCATATCCATGTTCAGCAGCTCGAATAAATCTTCGTTTACGGTATGCAGATAATCATCCAGCTTCAGCAGCAGGTAGAACGCATAATTGCGTACCGTGAACTTCGACTTGGCATTCTTGGCCGTCTGAAACAACGCATCCAGCTCGTCGTGAATGCGCACGAGCTCGTAGCTGGACAACGCTTTGAACAACGCATCCATCCGGACGTCGAACATCTTGATATCGTCCATCTCGGACTTGGGCACATCTTCGAATTCAATCAGCTTGCCTTTGCCCCGGAACATCTTCAGCTCCACGGCTTCCAGCGCTTGACGATACGATCGCTCGATCTCATACACTTCGCTGCAGTTCCCGCCGATTCCTGCCGTCAGCGTCGTGCCGAACTCGCGCTTCACGTTGTCGACGAGACGTTCGACGACCGCTAGCCCGGTATGCTGCTGCAGAAGCAGTGCCACGCGATTTTTATCGATTTTGCAGCCGTGCAGAATACCGGCTTCTTGGCTCCATTCGAGCAGGCTATCCAGCCAGGTGTTCGACTTCCCCCTGCTTTCGTCCGTCTGGCCTTCCATTTTGAACAGATCATCGATCTCCAAGACGCACACGCGTCCCGGCCATGCGAAATGCACAAGATTATATTCACGGTGCAGCACTTCGATCGTGGATTCCGTATAAGCTCCTTCGAACAGCTGCAGCATATATTCATTCTTGACGACGGGAATCATCTGCGAGTATTCCGCCTGGCGCTTGCGCTCCAGATCCAGCTGATCCCGGGCTTTGATGAGCGAATCGATCAGCTCTTGATCATCCATCGGTTTCAATACATATCCGCAAGCATTAAGCGACAAGGCTTGTTTGGCATAGTGAAAATCCTGATATCCGCTGACGAAGATGATTTTCAGGTCTTTCTTCTCGGTCAAGGCTAACTCGGCGAGCTCCAGTCCGGACATATGCGGCATACGTACATCGGTGACCAAAATATCGATCTTCTCGGAAGTCAGCACGCTGCGGGCATTGAATCCATTGGTGACGGCATCGACAACTTCCATCCCAAGCTTTTGCCACGGTATGAACGTCCGCATTCCTTCCAAATCTAACCTCTCGTCGTCAGCCAGCAATACTTTATAGGACATGTTCACCACTCCCTGATGAGAAATATCGAGGGTACAAGTTGTATACCTGGTATGTATACAGCCTTCACGCCCCCTCTGCTATCCTGCTTGCATACTAGTTGCTAAGGCAAATTTCCCATAAATAGGGGACGAGCGCAAGGCGAAAATCCTCTGATTCCCTTACAAATATATAGCAAGATGCTGTATGAAAAAGCGAGGATATGCTGCATCTCAGCACATCCCCGCTTGTTCCTAATGGATTAATAATTGCGATACTCGTTCACGAGCGGCTGCTTAGTTGCCGTTCATGATCGTTTTGTTTTGCTGCCATTTTTTCGTATAGGAATCCAGCACGGTTTGGAAGCCGACATCCATGGAGTCTTTGTGCGCTTTGTCCAGGATCTTCAGGACATCGTCGTCGGTTTTGGCGAACAAGGCTTCCGCGCGCGCTTTAAGCCAGATGTCTTTGACGCGTTGGAACGCGATGCCTTCTTCCGTGTCCGGAATCGGGAACAGGTTAACGAATTCCGTCGAGTCGCCCTGGGATTTCCAGGTCACTTTGTACTGCCAGTTCGTGGACCAGTTGCGTTTCTCTTCCGGCAGCGTCGCCTCGTATTTCGACTTCACGCCATCCATGTACACCGTGTTGCCGACCCAGATCGTGTTCGCGCTCACCGCTTGAATCTCGGTCAGACCCGCCGGGTCGTTCGCGTAACGATCCGTGAACTTCGGCGTCAGGCCGTCTTCTTGGAAGCCATCCCAGAAGCCGTCTGCTCCCGGAGGACCCCAGAACAGGACTGCCGTACCTTCAGGTCCGGTCATCCAGTCGAGCAGGGCGAATACCGCTTCAGGGTTTTTCGCGCTCGTCGTGATCGCCGCAACGTTCCAACCCAGCATGTTGTACGTACCTGGATATGTTTTCGTCACGTCGTTGCCTGGCTTCACGATCGGATCGATGAAGAAGTAACCGTCTTCCGGATCTTTCGCGCTCAGGGCGATGTCGGCTTCAGCGGCAAGCTTCATCGGATCGGAGCTTGCATATACCGCAGCGCGGCCGCTAAGTAATTTCTCCTTGACTTGGTCTTCGGTTTGTGTCATTGCGTCCTGTGTCATCAGCTTCTCGCGCATCAGCTTCGCCGAGTACACCGAAGATTCGCGGAAACCTGGATCGAGGTAGATCGACTCGAATTTGTCGTTGTTCGGAACCGCGAAGTAACGCGTGAAGCTCAGGTTGTTCTCTTTGAACGCGGAGAACAGCTGGTCGATACCATGGCCGTCCTTCGCAAGACCCGTCTCGAACGGAATGGCATCAGGGAACTTCGCTTTGACGGCTTTCAGGTAGTTGTACAGATCGTCTGTCGTCTTCAGCTCAGGCGATCCAAGCGCTTTGTACATCTTCTTGTTGACGATGTAGCCGGCGTTGCCGTTCGGCTGATTCGTATAGTAGTTCGGGAGCGTGTAGATCTTGCCGTCCGGCGCGGTCAGCAATTTACGCACTTTCGGGTCCATCCACTTCTTGAAGTTCGGATACTTATCGATGTACTCGTCAAGCGGCACGAGAAGACCGGATTCGCGCAGTCGGTTCATGTTGTCGTCGCGCTCACCCCAGATGATGTCCGGCAGCTGGTTACCCGCGATCATCGTCTGCAGCTTCTGGGCGTTGTTGCCGCCGGAGGAAATGCCTGTGATATTGACTTTGAGGTTGTCCTGGATCCACTTCGTCGACGCGTCGGCGCCCCATTGCGGCATCGTATACCAGCCATAGTTGCCATAGAACGTCAGATCGAGCGGTTCGCTGCCAAGCTTGAACAGATTGCTTTCCGGTTCCTTGGCATCATTCGCCGGCGTCGTGGACTCATTCGCCGGTTTCTCCGTGTTGGCCGGCGCATTGCCGTTGCCGCCCGTTTCTCCCCCATTGTTGCCCCCATTGCTGCTACAGCCGACAACGAACGACAGCGACAACAGAACAGTTGCGGCGTTAAGCGCAATCTTTCTCTTGTTCTTCACAAGCACTTACCCCTCTCATCATATTAATCTATGTTTAAAGCCATTCGGCTCTAAACGCAAGCAGGAAATCTACTCTTTCAGCGAGCCTACCAATACGCCTTTGACGAAATAACGCTGGAGGAACGGATACACGATCACGATTGGCAGCGTAGCCACCATCATCGTCGCCATAGAGAGCGACTTCGAAGTGATCGACTTCGCATTGTTCAAGCGCGATAATGCGCCGGCATCCAGGTTCGCCATTTGATCGGACGCGATGTTCGAGAATAAGATCTGGCGAAGCAGCGTCTGAATCGGATACAACTTCTCGTTCATGATGTAGATGCTTGCAACGAACCACTCGTTCCAGTGCGCGATTGCGGTGAACAGCGACAGCGTAGCCAGCACCGGACCGGACAACGGGAAGATGATGCGGAAGAACGTTCCCCAGTTGCCAGCGCCGTCGATCTTGGCCGATTCTTCCAACCCTTGCGGCAGCTCTTTAAAGAAAGTACGGAATATGATCATGTTCCACACGCTGATCAACGAGGGGATGATATACACCCAGAAGGAGTCGAACAGGTGCAGCTTACGGATCAACAAATAAGTTGGGATCAAACCGCCGCCGAAATACATCGTGATGATACACATGATCATGTAGTACTTGCGGCCGATCAGCTCGCGCTTGGTCATCCCGTAGGCGAAGATGGCGGTAGCCAAGATAGAAGCGACCGTACCCACGATCGTCCGAAGAACCGTGACGCCGAACGCGTTGATCAATTTGTCTTCGCGGAATACGATCTCGTAGTTATCCCACGTGAATTGGCGCGGCCAGAACGTTACCCCGCCTGCGCTCGTATCCATGCCTTCATTGAGCGAGATGATCAGTGAGTTCCAGAACGGATAGAACGTTGAGAATGCTAACAATGTCAAGAAGACGTAGATAAACGCGACCATCACTCTATCGCCGAAACTTGAACGAATCAATGGAATGCACCCCTAATCGTGAGTCGATTTTTACCACAAACTGTTTCCGGTTCTTCTGGCGATCAAATTGGCAATCGTGAGCAGCGTTACGCTAACTATTGCCTTGGATAAGCCAATCGCCGTCGCATAAGAGTACCGGAAGTTGTCGATACCGACTCGAACCACGAATACATCCAGCGAATCCGATACGTCCCTTAAGCCTGGATTGGAAGCGAGGATGAGAATATCTTCAAAGCCTGCGTTGAGCAGGTTACCAATGGCCAAGATCATGAAAATAATAACGACAGGCATAATGCATGGCAGCGTAATCAGATACATTTGACGGAACCGGCTCGCTCCGTCCATCGCGGCAGCCTCGTACAGATGCGGATCAATGCCGGCGATCGCGGCCAGGTAAATAATCGAGCTGAAGCCAATTTCCTTCCAGACGTTCGTGGTAACCAGGATGCTCCAGAAGTATTCCGGCAGTGATAGGAAGTTCACCGGTTCATCGATGAAATTCAGCTTCTCAAGCGCCATATTGAAGCTTCCGTTATCCGTTGCGAGCATCGAGGTGACCATGCCGCCGATAACAACCCAGGATAGAAAGTGGGGCAGGTAGGTAATGGTTTGAACGACTCTTTTGAAAAACATTTTCTTAATCTCATTCAGCATAAGTGCCAGTATGATCGGCGCCGGAAATCCGAAGATAAGCTTCAGACCGCTGATGACGATCGTATTGCGCATGACCGGATAAAACTCGGGTGAAGTGAAGAAATCGTGAAAGTGTTTGAAGCCTACCCAATCGTTATTAAGCAGATCTGCGCCCAATTTGTAATTCTGGAACGCGATCAATACGCCATACATCGGCATATACGCGAATACGAAGATCAAGGCCAGGGCTGGCAGCACCATGAGTTGAATATCAAGCTGCTTGAAGAACCGCTTCACTACACTTTTCTTGGATGTTCCCAAATGCGTCGGCATCTGAATGTCCTGGCTGGCGGCAGGTGTATTCGCCATTCAAGAATCCTCCTCCTTTTTCATTGTTTGATCGCTTAAAGCGCTTTAACTTGGAGCATCAACCATTTGAAAAGGAGAACCTTTCGTTATACATTTCGGTTAAATCTCCCTCCAGTAACCGTTTCAGTTCCTTGTTGTACGTTTATTGTATCGAAGGCGGAAATAGGGAACTATATAGCTGAACAACGAAAAATGATAGTATTCAATTACGATGATAGAAAATGCGACATCATCCACTCCCCGCCCCAAAAAAATGCGTATGTTGACCGATCGATCCGCACGAATCAAGGACGAAAGGGTTGTGCGTATGAAGAGGAACGCGGATCCTTGCAGGTCGCCAGACCTAACTTGAAGAGCGTCCTCCCCGCCGTCATGCAGACTTGAGAATTTCCGCTTCATTAATATATCGATTTCGGCACCTATTCGGGATGACGGTCATTCTGAACAAAATATACAAAAAAACAGCTGGATAAACGGGTCAATGACGCGTTTGATCCAGCTGTTTGTTGTTTCAAGCAATCAGGTACGACCTTCCTATCCGGTCGAAGGCGTGTTCGGCTCGCTTCCTTTTTGCCTGCGGTTGTTGTTTTCCACAGAAGCTTCATTATTTTCGGCATGGCTCGACTTTGTTTGAAATGCCTGCTGCTGTCCGGCGAAGTCTTTGCTTTTGCGGCTCATCGTTTCATCCCCTTTACATGATTTTGATGATTTTAAGGTCATTCCGGTATAGTTTGGTTGTAAAATCACGATATTACTCTGTTTTATATTACCAGTTTATCTCATATTATATATTTACTATGTCTTTTGTAGCACATCTAACATCCCCTGTCCGATATTTTTTTGTCGATCGTTGATTTGTGTAAGAAATCGTTAGTATGTGTAATCGACGCTATATTGTGGAAGAACAGCCTGTATTATATGATAAATGATATAAACGAGTCGGGCGTTTATACGCTGCAAGCCAACTAACCTATCACCCGGCCGTCGCTTTACAAGCAACGACATACAGGTTTCGACGAAAGGAGGCAATGCAGGCTGCAGAAGCCAACGCATGTAAGCGCTTAATAAACTGATTAATCAAACATTTTAAGGAGGAAAATATTGTATGACACTGCGTTTTGCTGATCAAGCTTTGCTCAGAAAAATGATCGTTGCCGGCGGGGTAATGTTCCTGGTCGCGCTGTCGATGGTGTTGTTCACGAACAACAAAGCATCCGCTCATGGTTACATTGAAGGACCAGCAAGCCGTGCCGCACTCTGTAAGTCCGGCGCCAACACGAACTGCGGTTCCATCGTATACGAGCCGCAAAGCCTTGAAGCACCTAAAGGCTGGCCAGCTGCCGGTCCTGCCGACGGCAAAATCGCAAGCGCAGGCGGCGCGTTCCCTAACCTGGACGAGCAATCCTCCACACGTTGGAGCAAAGTCAACGTGCAAGCCGGCCCTGTCACGTTCCAATGGAAACTGACGGCGAACCATGCAACTGCGAGCTGGAAATACTACATCACGAAAGACGGCTGGAACCAGAACGCGCCACTGTCCCGTGATTCCTTCAACCTGACGCCATTCTGCGATATTCCTTACAACGGCGTTAAACCGCCAACTAACTATGCAAGCAGCTGCAACCTTCCTGCAAAATCCGGCTACCATGTCATCCTGGCCGTATGGGAAGTTGCCGACACGGCTAACGCATTCTACAACGTCATCGACGCTAATTTCGGCGGCGGCACGACAAACCCAGGTCTGGGCACGCCAACTGGCCTGACTGCTAGCTCCATCACCAACACGAGCCTGACGCTCTCCTGGACTGCAGTATCCAGCGCGACTAGCTACGAGATCTACCGTAATGGCGCACTCGTTGGCACGTCCACAACGACTTCTTTCGCGAATACCGGCCTGACGGCGGGAACTTCCTACTCCTTCACGGTCAAAGCGAAAAATGCGACAACGACTTCCGCAGCATCCTCTGCTCTGACCGTATCCACAACCGGCGGCACGACGACGACGTACCCGGCATGGAGCTCCACGACGGCATACGTCGGCGGCAGCAAAGTGTCGTATAACGGCGCGAACTATGAAGCCAAATGGTGGACGCAAGGCGAAACGCCAGGATCCGCCGATGTGTGGAAACTGATTCCTTAATCTTTGAACGAAGAACCCGCCTGACATCAGGCGGGTTCTTTGTTTGTTACGTTATTCTACCCCATCAGCGGCTTAATTAACGAATAGCCGATCACGATCAACAGCAGAATCGTAATATGATTCAACGAGAAAATGAACATCGATTTGGCCCAACCATCCGTCCCCATCCGGCGGAACCCCGCTAAACTAAGGACCAGCCAGCCTGCGCTGAGCACGACGGACGTGATCGCCACGAACGGACTGAACGACCAGAACAATAAGCCCGAGACCAGCAGCAGAACCAGATAGAAATTCGTCTGCCGGTACGTACGCCGCATGCCCTTCACGACGGGCAGCATCGGAATGTTGGCTGCGCGGTACTCCTCCATCCTGCGAATCGCGATCGCATAGAAGTGCGGCATCTGCCACACCAACATCAGAACGAACAGCGCGGCAATTCCCATATGCGATAGATCCGAGCTAATCGCTGTCCAACCGATCAGCGGCGGGACGGCGCCGGATAAGCTGCCCACTTCCGTGTTATAAACCGTTCTTCTTTTGGTCCACATCGTATAGGGAACGACATATAAGAATAAGCCCAAGAATCCGAATAACGCGGACAGCGGCGATGCGGCGTACAATGCGGCCACCCCGCCGATCGCCATCATGATGCCGATCGCAAGTCCGCTGCCCTTGCTCACCGTTCCGGTTACAGTCGGCCTGCTCTTGGTACGTTCCATAATGACGTCGATGTCACGATCGTACACGTTATTGAAAGCGCCAGCCGATCCGATCACAAGCGCGGAGCCGATCAGCGCCAGCAGAATATGATTCATCTCATTGTAGAACGGGATGTCCTCGACCAGCAGCGCCATGCTTAGACCCGCGAACATCGAGATCAGATTCGATTTGATGATGCCGACCTTTATCGTATCGAACAATATTTTAGATAGAGACCCTGTAGACAGGTCGTAACCGGAATTGAGCCGGTTTCCTTTGATCGCGCTCATGGAGCTAACGCCTCCTCACTCCTCTTTGTATTCTTATGCTATCATAAATCGTCGCTTCCATACGCATCGTTCGTCAATCCATCATCAATCTGTCAAAATCCTGTGACACTTTCGTTAATAATGTCGCCACCTATGCTCGTTGCAGCACACCGGGTCTACATAAAAACCGACCCGCTCTCGCAGGTCGGCTGCCGTCGTTATGCGATCAGCCCGGCGTATTTCAATCCGTTGCGAATACCGCATTCGTCGACCGAAGTCGTCACATAATCCGCGAACGGAAGCAGCTCGGGATGCGAGTTGCCCATGGCGATGCCAAGTCCGGCGAATCGGAGCATCTCCTTGTCGTTGAGACCGTCGCCGAACGCAATCGATTCCGCGACCGGTATGCCGAGCTCGCGGAGCATCGCTTCGATGCCTTGTGCCTTGGACCCGCCATAAGGCAGCACGTCCAGCGCGCCGCGGTGCCAGCGAATAAACGTGAACTCGCTCAACAGTGAATCATAAAGCGCATCTTCATGATCTTCGCAGTGGAGGAACAGCTGAAGCACCTCATTGGTCCGCCAAAAGTCCGGATCCGTCCCAGGAAGCTCTACTTTCAGCGAAAGCACCGATTCCGTCACAAGCGGGCATTCGGCGCGGCTTGCGAAGAAGTCCTGTTCGCCTTCATAGACGAGCGTATGGCCATGCTGCCTCGCAAGTTCAACTAACGTCTCGATGCTTGTCCGTGGAATGACGCGTTTGTATACAGTCTTGCCCCGATAGACCGCAAGTGCACCGTTCAGACAAACGAACGAATCGATGCCGAGCAGCTTCGCTAGCGGTTTAATGAAATAAGGCGCTCTGCCCGAAGCGATGACGGGCTCCACGCCGGCTGCTTTCAGTTCGCGTATGGCATTGATCGTATCCTGCGGCACGACCTTATCTTCGTTGACAAGCGTTCCGTCGATATCGAAAAAAGCGATTTTGTACGACATGCTTCCCTCTCCCATCCTCTTCTCTCGTTTGCCTCTAGCAAACTTTTCTATAACGTACAGTATAACACGTTTCGCCATACACGGGCAGTGAGGATTCGCCAGCACTGTCGCGCAGATCCGACGTCATTCTATGATTTTCGACCTCTAATTCCCAAGCGCATGGTATGATAGGACTAATTAAATATCCGACTGAATGAGGTAGAGAACGGAATGAACAAGAGCCTTCGCAAATGGAAATGGAGCTTCAACTTATTCATCCTGGCCGTCCTGCTCACGGTGTACGGCTTCGACTCGCTGCAGAACGTATCGTATTCGCTGGCCGACTACAACACGCGACAAGCTGCGAAGGGGGTAGCCCCTCATGAAGATATCGTCGTCGTGGCCATCGATGAAGAATCGATTCAGACGCTCGGACAATTCCCCTGGAGCCGCGATGTGTACATTTCGTTCCTGGAAGCGCTTGAAGAGGAGCAGAATCGGCCGAAGGCGATCGCCTTCGATATCCTGTTTACCGATCCGGGCGAGGATCCGCAGATTGATGCCGACTTGGCGGCCACGCTCGCGAAGTACGATAACGTCATTATGCCTTCTTACATTAATACGGAGAATGAATTCACCCGCACATCGATCGCGAGCAAATCGGCTCCGCTGCAAGCGCAAGAAATCGTCAAGCCGATTCCAGCCTTCAACGAAGTGGTGCAACCGGCTCATATAAACCGGCTATTAGACGATGATGGCGTCATCCGAAGAACGTGGCTGCAGATCGAGACGCCCGAAGGTCGGGTCCCGTCGCTTGCCTTCCAAGCTGCGAAAATGTACGGAGCGGACGTCGACCATTTTCTCGCCTACTCCGACCCCGGTCCGAATCCGATGTCGGAGATGACGATCCAGTACGTCAGCGACGGGAACGGCTTTATGACGATACCCTTCTCCTATATTCTGACCGGCGAAGTGCCGCTTGAGAATTTCAAGGACCGAATCGTGCTCGTCGGCTATACGTCGGCAGGCGTTACCGACGAAGGGGTCACGCCGATCGAGAAAAGCATGAAGCTCGTCTACGCGCATGCGAATATCGTGAATCAGCTCTTGAACAACGTACACATTCAGGTCATTCCGCCTTGGGTCGATTTGGCCGGCATGCTGCTTCTATACGGGTTGACGCTCTTCTTGGTATGGCGCGTTCGTTCGCTTTGGGCGCTGCTCTATTTTCTAATCGCGATGACGCTGCTGCTCGGCGGGCAATATTTTGTATATCCGCAGCACATCATTCTGACCGTCACCTATACGATGTTCGCGCTCGTCCTGACGTTCCTGGTTAATATTACGATCAAGTCGTTCGCCGAAAGTCTGCAGAAGAACTTCATTACCAAGCAGTTCGGACGTTATATCTCGCCTGTGCTCGTCCAGAAGATCGTCAAAGACAACATCGAGATCGAGCTTGGCGGCGTCAGCAAAGACGCCACGATCATGTTTCTGGATATTCGAGGATTCACGAGTCTCTCCGAGAAGCTGTCGCCTGAAGAAGTCGTCGATTTCCTGAATACGATGTTCAACTTTATTACGAAGACAACGCTGGATAACCACGGCTCGATCGACAAATTCATTGGCGATGCCGCCATGATTATCTTCAATGCGCCGTTGGATGTAAGGGAGCACGAATATTATGCGGTCAAGACCGCGCTCGAAATCCAAGAAGGCATGGTCGCCATCCGGCAATCGATTCTTGAGAAGCACGGCGTGACAGTCAATATTGGCATCGGCATCAACACGGGCACTGTCGTCGTCGGCAATATCGGCTCCTTCCTGCGCATCGACTACACGGCCATCGGCGATAACGTCAATATCGCGGCCAGGATCGAGTCCAGCACGACAGCCGGGCAAGTGCTCGTCTCCGAATCGACGTACGAAGCGACCAAATCGCACTTCCGTTACGCGTTCGTCGGCGAGAAGCTGTTCAAAGGCAAGAGCAGCACGATCAACGTGTATGAACCCACCGGCATGATCGACGAAAACGATCCGGAATCCGTGTGATAAATCGTCGATGTAGAGCAAAGAAAAGAACCTGTCGTCTTCCGCGGCAGGTTCTTTGTATATATTAGCGTCTCGATACTTGATTGATCCCGGACGGACTATACCTTAAATACGCTCACCGCTTCCTGCAGCTCCTGCGCCAACTTGCTCAAATCCACGGCCGAAGCCGCGATTTCTTCCAAATCTCCTGCGAGGCGTTGTTTTGGATGGACTTCGCATTCACGACGATTGCCGCTTTGCGGTTAATCAAATCCGCATAGGAATCGCGGACATTCGTTATATTAGAATAAGACACGTAGCTGATCGTACCCATGAGCACGGACAGAATCAAAAATCCGCTTTGCAGCTTGGCGCCTACAGTCATTTTCACCCGTCATTCTCCCCCTAGATATGTCAGTCTCTGGTCTAGTTCGACGATGAAGCTCTTCCCTCAACGTAACTTAGCCATCTTAACGCAAGTGCGCCTTCACGTGGCGAGGGAAATGCAGGCACACGTCAAGAATAAGGTTCAAAAACGAGCTAGCGTGATGCTTGGCATGTTATTGGGTAATTACAGGGTGTACAGATTGGCGCCAACTTCGAACATTTATGTAAATGTAAAGGAGAGGATCAAATTGACAGTCGCGGAGAAGGACAAGCTGCAGGCCAAAATATTCGAGGCGATGGACAAGCATCGGATCGCTGCTTTCGCTACCGTAGAGGGCAACAAGCCGAAGGTCAGATATATGGCTGTATTTCATGATGGCCTCAACATTTATTTGGCGACAGACCGCAAAACACAAAAAGTCGAAGAGCTTCAGCAAAACCCGAATGTATCGCTGCTGCTCGGCTATGAAAAGGGGACGCCTCCCCAAGTCGTCGAGCTAGAAGGGACTGCTTCGATCACGAAGGACGATAGCTTACGGCAGAAGCTGTGGAATGAAGAGCTCTCGAAGTGGTTCGACGGACCAGAAGACCCGAATTACGTCATCTTGGACATTACGCCTTCCGAAATCCATTATTACGATGAGCAAGGGCAACCGCAAACCTGGACGCCGTAAAACGAAAAGCCGTGTACAAACGTTGGTCGATCAACGTTTGTACACGGCTTACGTGTTGTTTACGGACGCGTATAGGTAATGATCACGATGTCGCCGTGCTTCTCTGTTTCATCCAGTCGAAAGCCGGAGGTCTTCGTGTCGACAGGGAATAGCGGAATCCCTCTTCCCAATACAGTTGGAATGATCGCCAACTGCATCTCGTCGATCAAGTCGCGTTCCAAGAACATCCGTACAATCTCGCCGCCTCCCATCAGCCAAATATGGCCTTGAGAAGTTTGCTGCAGCCGTTCGGTTAACCGGTCCGGCGATTCCGACGTAAATTCGACCAACTCCCCGCTCGGCCGCGGTGTTCGGCTATACACGTAGCATGGTTTGCCCGCATACATCCACTGCTCCGAAAGCTGCAAGCAGATGTCGTAAGTGGCCCGGCCCATGATCAACGATCCTACCCCTTCATAGAACGCGCCGTAACCGTTGTCGCCATCCCCTTCTACCGCCTCCAACCAGTCGACCGAGCCGTCTTCTCTCGCAATGTAACCGTCCAAACTCATGGCAATGTACAAGATTGTTTTTTGCTTCGTCATTATGATTCACTCCTTTCATGACTTCATGGTATCATCAAACTATGACATAACATGACGTAATTAAAGGAGTTATTGGAGATGAACGGCAGACGCTTGGCACTGATGCAGATTATGGATTCACGCAAAAAATTCACGGCTCGCGAATTGGCCGAACGATTCGGCGTCTCCGTACGGACCATCCAGCGCGACCTGGATTATTTGCAGTCGATCGGGATGCCGCTGTATACCGAAGTTGGCGCCGGCGGTGGTTATCGGGCGCTGCCGAACCGGCTCATGCCGCCATTGCAGCTCAACCAATTCGAAGCAGTCGGATTGTTCATGCTGCTGCGGCTGTTGGAATTCGTTCCCGACTCACCATACGGAGAGATCCGGAGCCACTTGGCCGATCACTATTATGGTTCCCTTCCCTCTGATACGAAAGACCAAATCGACCGGATCAGCGACCATCTGACCTTTATGCAGCGCGCGTCCATCGTGATGGCACCGTATACGACCCTCATTTTGGAAGCGGCCATGGAGAAGAGAGAACTATCATTCGCGTATGCTTCAACGGGCGGAATGAAAACAACCCAAGCGTTCCCGCTTGGGCTGTATTACGAACAAGGGTGCTGGTATGTACCCGCTTTAAGGGGAGAACGTACGCTGTTGTATCGAGCGGATCGCATGCACGAAGTGCGCAAGTTAGAGCGAACGTTGCCCGAACTCCAGACATTAACGGATTGGATGAACCAGGAGGATCGGCGCGAGCGCGTAGGCGTCACACTTCAGTTCACACCTTTCGGAGGCCGTATCGCACAGAATGATCCTGATTTTGCCGAAATGACTGAAGACAGATGGGAAGGCATGGTGCCGATTGAAGAGATCCCGTTCATGGCCCGCAAGCTGCTGCGATTCGGCCCCGAAGTTCTGGTCGTACAGCCGCCGGCGCTTCGCAGACTCGTTGCCGAATCGCTCCGCCAAGCAGCCGATCAATACGCGAATGAAGGTGTAGATGCCACGTAAGCTCAAGGTACATCGTAACGCCGGTCTCTTTCCCGCAAGCCTACCCCTGCTGCTTCGCGATCCGCTGCTCCAATCTGCGCACCCGCTCGAACGTGGCGCGAAGCATGCCGATGCCGATGCCCGGATGCAGCTGGATCAGCCTGGACATCGCTTGACCCTCGATCGTCAACTGCCGGAGCAGCGGTCCGGCGGCCATGCCGTTCGTGGTAGCCAGCGTCCCGTAGAGCGATGAGGATTCGCCATAGACATAGCGCGGACCGAGCCGGGCAATAACCTCATCGCTGCTGCCGGCGGTAAGCTCGACGAAGCCTTCCATAATGACGCCCATGGACATGTTCGGCTGCCCCATCGTAAAGATCCGCTTGCCCGCCGGGAAGCTCTCCTCCTCCGCGATGCCCGCCACATAGCCGAGTTCTTCCAACGTGAGCCTTTTGAAGAAAGGCACTTCCTTCAAAAACAGCACTTTGTCCAGCATGCCCATTAATTGACGCGGCTCGTGCATCTCCGCACTCTCCTCTCTATGGACTACATCCGCCGCTAACATCCGCAGCCACGAGTCCCGATCCACCAACATACGTTCTAGCACAGCCTGAATGCCCGCTTCATTCATATTCACATGCGCAAGCTCTTTCCACTCCGACAGGAGAAGTAGAATCGCAGATGCCAGGCGCTTGTCGCCAGCGCCTTCGGCAAGCGCCTCCATGCCGTTCTCGCGGACCTCCTCGTCCGCGTCCTCGGTTGCCAGACGGATCGCGCGCATCACCTCTTCATCCCCAAGACGGTCCATGACGGCCCAGCATCCGCCAAGCACAAGCTGGCGCAATTCGTCGCTGCGCATGGCTGCCAATTCCGCGAAGCCTTGATCGCCGCCAGCATGAAGCGCGGCTGCAAGCTCGCGGCTTTGCCGGAGATAGGCAGCTGCGTTAGCCGCCTGCGGCACGAGCAGCTCGCGGATGCGCGTTTCATCCAGCAGGACTGCTAGCGATCGAACTGCAACATTCCATGCCTTCATCGGCAGCTCGCCCACGTAGAGCAGAAGCGGTTCAATCGCTTCCTCGCCCATACGCGAGAATGCTTCGACGGTCGTCTCCTGCAGCGCCGGTTCCGCCCATTCCAGCCCTTCGAGCAGCCACGGGATAACCTCCGTATGCCGCAATGCGCCCATGCAGCTGATCGCTTCGGCCCGCACAGCCGGGTCTGCATCGCCAAGCAGCCGTTCGACATCGGGGAGGAAACGAACGAGCGCAAGCTCGGCAATTGTCCGGCACATATAGACGGCAGGCTCGCCCATCTCGTCCAAATACCGCTCAATCACTTCATAGCACGCGTCGTAGCTCGACTCGCTGCCGAGCGCGAACAACGCCTTGATCGCTTCTGCCACGACTTTCGGATGCGGATCAAGCAGCTTGAGCCGGACGAAGTAGACCGCTTGATGCGGCATATGTATCGCAGTTCCAAGCAGCTTCACACCTTGCGCACGCACCTCGAAATCGTCATCCTCCAAGAATGCCGCTACGCGAACGAGCGTCTGCAGACCCGCATGATCCAGCCGCATCGCACGCAGCGCAGCCAATCGAAGCCGCGCGCTTGGATCGTCGGCGAGCTTCAACAGCTCCGGCAGATAAGAGGGTTGATTCAATCGCCCGATCAGTTCAAGCGCTAGCTCACGGGCGTAATCATTCTCGTGACGAAGCAGCGATTGCAGCACCGCATCCGATCGACCTTGCTGGACGAATTCATCCAGCGCCGAGACGAGATCCGTCCCTCCCGTCGTCATCGTCTGAACCGTGCGTACGAGCTGTCTAATGTACAGCTGTCTGCCCAGAATCGCAAGCGCGACGAGCAGGATTGAACCAATCGCTCCCGTCCATACGAGCAGCGTCCAGGACAGACCGACGCCTGCGTGCAAGTATTGCAGCAGCGCGCCGAGCAGAATGCCGCCCGAAGCCGCGATACCTTGCGCGACATAACGGTAACCATCCCGCTCCTGGATGGGCAGCAGCTTGAAGAACATCTGATTCGCGGGTTCCGCAAAGTAATAGAGCAGCAAGTAGACAAACATATAGCCTGCCGAGAGCGTATACAACAGCATATCCATTCCGAGCGTAACCCCGACAAGCACGAAACTGGCGGCGAATACCGCCGCGATCGCCGCCAGCATGCTGCTTGGTCCGAGCGCGTTCATCAGGCGGCCCGAGACAAGCTGAAGCAGCAGCGCGAACGTGAACAGCAGTGTGGTCACTCGCCCGAAGAACGCCGCGAAGTCCGTCTCATCCGGATAGAACCGGTGCGTTTGCGACAAGAACGTATATTCCATAAGGAAGTACAAGGCGGGCATCAGCGTCATAATCGCCACTGCGACTAGCAAGTACGGCGATTGGAACACCCGCTTGAAAATCGCGAACGAACTGACACCCTCCGGCTCTGCTCCCTTCGAGGCGCGTTCTTCTTTCAGCGTCAGCGGAACAAGATAGACCGAGATCGATCGCCAATAATTGAACGATCCGGCAAGCAGCAGCAGCGGCGCGAGCATGTACACCGCATCGGCGCCAAGCGCACGGCTGACGGCTTGACTGATCAGACCTGCCGCGATACCCCCGAGCGCTGCGCCGGAGACGAATACGGGCATGACCCGCTTCGCCTGCTGAGTCGGACAGAGGTCGATTGCCAAGCTCCAGAGAAGTATCGTCTGTTGGCGTACGACGAAGCTGGAGGTCAGGAACAAGAACGGATAATAGAATAGCATGTCGAGTCCAGTTAGCCGAACGATCAAGAGCACGACCGCGTTCAGCGCCACGATCGCGCCCATGACGATAAACATCGTCCTCATCCACTGCGGCTTGGGCAACCGGTTCGCAACCCAGGACATAATCCACGCCTCTATCGGCAGAATCACGGCTTCGGCCGCATAGACGTATGGCAAGTATTCGCTGCCGAACCGTTCATTGAATAAGGTCATATACCCGTTATAATTCAGCATTTCGGAAATGCCGCACAGAAAAAATATCGGGGTCATCATCGCCAGCTTCCGCCGGTCTTCGAGTTTGACGCCGATCCATCTTAACAACGTATTGATCATGTTCGTTGCACCCACTCGCGATTACAGCTTCAAATAATAGACGAGCCGGTCCTCGCCTTCAAAATAATAGTCCTTCATTCTTCCCGCGACCTCAAATCCGTGCCGTTCGAACAGCCGGCGTATCGGCAGGTACGATTCCAGATCGCAGGTGTATGTAATAATGTATCGCGCTCCCCGGCTGCGCAGAAGCGCGATCATATCCTCGATGAGCAGCGATCCGACACCGTCTTTACGGAATGCCTTATGGACAACGATATAATCCCAATAATAGCCGCCCGTTCGCTGTTCATTCTCCATGAAACTGTTCACGCCGATAATGCCATCGTTCTCACGCGTCACGAAACGGTACGTATATTCCCCGTCCAGCGCTCGCAACGGATTGTTCTGAAAATGTTCGATCTCCCCCGGCGTGTGACGCGTATCGTCAAACGAGCGATCAGACAGGAAGAACGCGGTTATATTCGCCGCGTCCTCCTCCGTTTGCAATGATTGAACCTGGTAGCGATTCGTACTCATGCTGCTTAGTCCTTTCCTCTTATGAAACGGCAAGCGTACCGTTCCAATCCGCTGCAGTGCCGTGCTGATAATATTCGTCGCACAAATAAAAATACAATTTGGCCGCCTTATCCTGCCGATTCCACTTAATGACCTCCACGAACGTCTCGCGGGCGTCGAAGAAACGTCCTTCCTGATACAAGGCGACACCGCGCTCGAAGAGCGCTTTGGTTTTGTCTTTGCCCAGCCGCGCCGTCTCCTCGTCCCCTTCGTAAATATCGTACAGTTCCAGCGGAAGCTCCTTGCTGTCCAGCTGAATGCGCCCCAGCCACCGGAATTGGAATCGCTCCGGCGCTTCCATCGTCTCCAAGGCGGTACGTGTGATGAGGATCGAAGCGCCCAGCTGCTCCGACACTTCTTCCAGCCGCGTCGTCAAGCTGACATCATCGGAAATGACGTTGCTCTCCATCCGCGACTCTTCGCCGATAATGCCCATCATCAGCGCGCCTTTATGAATGGCGATTCCCAGATCGACCGGCGGATACCCGGACTTGCGGCGGTGGCCGTTATAGACGATCAGTTCCTTGCGGATGGCAATCGCCGATTGGATCGCGTCTTCCGTTCGAGTCGGGAAGAGCGACATGAATCCCGCCCCCAAATAGCTGCTGATCAATCCTTCTTCCTTCCGGACGATCGGACCGAACCGGCTTAGGAAGGAGTTCATGAAGTTGAAGTTCTCCTTCGGCGTCAACCGCTTGGTCATCTCATAGAACGACCGGATTTTGGCGACCATGACGACCATGTTCTGCTGCACCTGATCGCCAAGATGAACGTCCAATATGCCGCGCTTGCCCAAATACTTAATGACCTGCTGCGGAACAAACCGGTAGGAGGCTTCGCTGAAATCGGTAATGTCGCGAATATACTGCCGAATATGGCGAACCATCAGATTGAATTGCTCGCCCAAATCCGCGACTTCGTCCCGGGACCGAATCGAGACTTCGACGTCCCAATTGCCGTTCGTTATATCCGTGACACTCTTGCGAAGCTTGCGAAGCGAGGCGAGCAAGAAATACGACGAGATGACGAATACGAGCAAGATCAGGAACGTGATGAGGATAATCTGCCGAATCACGCTATCGAAGATTTGGCGATTCTCTTGATTGAGAACATTGCGGTCGCGGCCGGTCTCATAGATACCGACGATCTTGTCCTCCGAGTTATAGATCGGGGCTAAGGCATATGTCCACTGTCCTTCCGCATCGTCGCCGGAATTGCTGCGGATTTGGCCCTGTTCCAGTACGGCCAAATTCTCCGACGTCAGCTCATAAGGCTTGAACATATTGATGCCGTCGTTGTCATCGGTGATGATGTACAGCTTGCCGTCCTCATACTTGTATACCGTACTGTACAATCCACGCCGGTTCTCGCTGTTCTCGCCTTCGAACAGCACGTTCATCCGTTCTTTGATCTGGAGGTAGTCGTAGTTCATATAATCGTTCGGCGACGTCAACCGTTCTAGTTGATCGCCGTCAATAATGTACTTGCCGCTCTGGGCGAGTACCGACAGCTCACGCTGCATCTCTTCTTCCATCTTCGCCGAGAACGATTGATAGATCGAGTTGGAGAGCAGCACCATCGATATCGCGATGAGTGGAACGAACGCAACCATCTGCTTCAGGAAGAACGAGATACGCCGCCGCATGACGTGTATATAAATCAACCGGAGCGCGATGACCACAAGAAGCGCCGCGACCGCTGCCGCCGTCCAAACAAGCCAATGATGCAGACGCTCTTCGTTGTTGTACGTAATCTTGTCCACCGTTCGCATCGGCTCGCCTGCTGAATTCTCCTCCACGAGGCGATCAGCTAGGACATATACGCTCGATGCGTCGCCGATCTCGTAGTCGGCAAGCTCGCCCGCCGCGCTAATCTCGGCATGCGAGAGCGTCTCCAGCGGCTGTTTGGCCGCCGGTCGAAGCCGGGTGACCGTATTCTGCGCCCGATCGATGAACGTCACGCTGTCGCGTTCGCCAATCTCGAGCCGTTCCGGGAAATTTTTGCGCGTGGCGGACATCACTGTCGTCGGATAAAGTTTCGTGCTTTGGCCGTCTTTCCCGACGCTGTAGACGGAGCCCCGCTTGGTCGCGTAATAAATCTTGCCCGGCTCGTGGCCAGTAATCTCGGATATGTACCGGTCCGGAGGCAGCTTGAACGCGAAAGGCTGGTCCCATGCGCCCGTGGACAGCTTCATGCGCTTCTGTTCGACGCTGGAACTGCGCGAAATAAAGAACGATAGCTCGTCTCCGTTCACCTGAAGCGCTTTAATTTGGCCGATCCGCTTGCTGCTCCGGTCGCCCTTCCATTCGAATAGCTGACGGTCCAGCTTGCCTTCCTTCGTATAACGAAGAATATGTTCGGAGACCACGTATAGTCCGTAATCGTCTAACTGCGTGTTGAGGACGTACAGACGTCCTTCCCCATCAACGGCGAGTTCCGTATAGATACTCGGCGCGGCACCGCTGCGCTGGCTCTGATTGACTTGGAATAGACGCCGCCCTTGCGCGTCGAACGCCTCGATCCGCTGCTTCTCCTCGCTGATGACATAACGGCCGCCATTCCCGTCGCTCGCAAGCGCCGATACGTTCGACAGCGGCGTCGCGGATTGGAACGGGCTTGACTTCAGCACTTCGCGATTAACGAATAAATAGATCGCGAGCGAAGCAAGCGCCATAAGCGCGATGCAGAGCCAGACCACTCCCCTGGCGGATGGCTGCGCCGGCGGTTTTTTCTTCGAATTCGGTTTCATTTGCCAATTGCTCCATTTCCAATCGGTCTATAGAATCTACTTCTATACTACTACAAACAGGTAAGCCGCAACACTTAAACTTTCCTTCATTCGCCATAATCCGACATCTTCTCTTGATGGCTTAATTTGCTTTATAGTACTATTATTAATAGTAGAAATAATAGCTCGTATCAAAGGGAGAAAACACGAATGGGACAGTTAGTCTGTCAAGGCGCAATGCTGCAATGCTCGTTCGGCATGGCCCCTAGCACGCTGAACGTGCTGCCTGTGAACCGCGTTCTAACGTCGACGCCGATCGCGAATATAATGGATAACAAACCGATGCTCAATATTATGCCGTTCGGCATGTGCCAATCGATGGCGAATCCGACCGTCGCGGCGGCCACGGCAGCGGCGTTTGGCGCGTTAACCCCGATGCCATGCGTGCCCGTTACCGCCGCGCCCTGGGCGCCCGGTTCGCCAACCGTGCTGGTCAGCAACTTTCCGGCGCTCAACAATTCATCCAAATGCATGTGCAACTGGGGCGGCGTCATTCAAGTCACGATGCCCGGTCAGTTCACCATTCAGGTGCCCTAATGAAAATGATCGAGCAATTCCTCAAACCATTCATTAACCCGATCCGCAAACGCGTGCTCGCTCCGCTTCGGCAAGCCAAACAGCTGCCGAAGTTCATCATGGCTTGGCTCCAGAGGTTCGTGCGCGGCATCCTCAACCCCAAAGAGCAATCGGTGAAGAATTACTTCCCGCTCGGACGGTTCTATATCGCCAAGAAGCTGGTCGTCATCATTTTGCTGCTCGCGCTGGTGATCGTTTATTTCGGCTTCATCAAGCCGCCTAAGTTCGTCAATAAGCTATTCGCCCGTACGCCGACGATCGAAGCATCCTCCAAGTCGGCTGAAGGATTTACTGGAACAGCTAAGGTCGAGAACGCCGAGGGTCAGCTAATCTATGAAGGCCCGTTAGCGAACGGGGTCTATGAAGGAGCCGGCGTGCTTTATGACGGTCAGGGCAAGGTGATTTACCGCGGCGATTTCGTCAAAGGTCTGAAGGAAGGCGGCGGAACGCTATTCGATGCGGACGGTAACGTGCTGTACAAAGGCGCGTTCGCGTTGGATCAATATGCAGGTGCCGGCATCCTGTATTATCCGGGCGGCACGCAGGTCAAGTACGAAGGCGACTTTGCCGCAGGCAAATTCGAAGGCAGCGGTACGCTATACGATGAGCAAGGACGCCCGCTCTACACAGGCGCGTTCCTGCAGGATCTCTACGCCGGAGCCGGCAAATCGTTCGATCAAGACGGCAAGCCGAAGTACGAAGGAAACTGGAACGGCGGCGTCTATGAAGGCGCAGGCAAACTATTCCGCAAGGATGGCAGCGTGGAATTCGAAGGGTTGTTCAAGAGCGGCACGCTGTCAGGCGAAGGCACCGAGTATTATCCGTCGGGCGCGGTCAAATACAAGGGGTTATTCCAGCAAGGCAAATACAACGGCGCCGGCACGTTATCGGACGAATCCGGGGCGCCGGTCTATACCGGGAACTTCCTGGGCGGGCTCGCAAGCGGCGATGGTCAAGCTTTCGCAAGCGGAGGAGCGCTGCTCTACGCAGGCAAATTCAAGGACGGCTTATATGACGGCGTCGGTACGATGCACGATCAGGACGGCAACCCGTTCTACAAAGGCTACTTCAAATCGGGCAATATTAACGTCCAGGGCTTCCTCGACCAATCACGCAAGAAACTGCTCGACGTGCTCGGTGAAGCAGACCCTCCTGCAGAGGAAGCGACGGCTGACGAAGAACAACCGGCCGAGGTGGTCGAACCTCCGGCCGATAGCGTGACCACCGGTAACGAGACGCAGGCGCCAGCGGACGGAACAGCATCGAACCCGAGCAAGGCTCCTGCTGCTTCGGACACCCCGTCTACGCCTTCGACGACGCAAGAAGGCGCCGGCGCGAATGCCTCAGGCGGCGATGCTTCCTCTACGACGTCGCCCAAGAATTCGAATAGCGCAGGCGGTGCCGACGTCAACGCGGCGAAGCCAGCCAACGGGCAGACAGCCATGCTAGGCGGTTCGATTCAGCTGGCCAGCAGCGAAGCGGAACCGGAGAACAACGTGAGCGAGCTGGACGAAATCGACCCGGGCAGCGACACGCCGGCAGCGAAAGCTGCCAAGGATGCCGCGGCCAAGGATGCGGCAAGCGGCGGCGAAGCGAGCGCCACAGATTCGCTCGCCTCGTCGCCTAACCTGCTCGTCTACGCCGCGTACCAGATGTCGTTCGTCATGCAAGCGGATGAAGCGAATCCGGAAGAATCATACGTATCCGAGCTCAATACGTGGAACAAGCCGGTCATCGCCGAGGTGCTGAAGCTGGCCGAGGCGCAAAAACTTAAAGGTCAGAAAGCGAAATTATCCGAGGATAAAACAGTCGTCATCTATATATGGGGCAACGATATTCTCACCTTTACGTATCTCAAGAACAAATCGCAGCCGGTTCGGCTGTCGATCGTCAAGACGCTAAGCAGTCAGCATTGACCTTGCTTAACGGCTTCATCACCTTCTCTTGCTGCCCAGCGAGAGAAGGTTTTTCTTTTGTGGCGAGCCTGGCCTCTTCGGCTCCCTTGGTCACGAAGAAGCATCCATGCGCGAAAAAAAACCGTGCAGGCCATATGGCCGCACGGCGTAGGTTGGATGCATAGAACCTCATGATTGCATCTGACTGTTCCTTCTTCGGTTATTCTCCCTCTTGCCCCGCCGCTGCTTCTTTCGAAGCCGCTTTGGACGTCGCGACGACAGCTGCCGTTTCCGAGCCTGGCAGCTTCTTGAATGCCCACCAGCGAAGCTTGATTGCGGATGCTTCCGTCGCTTGGCTGAGCTTCATGCCGATCCGGAACGTGCCTTTAGCTGGGTAGACGATCGTGCCGAACGTAACGCTTGGCAGCGGCGATTCGAACTCGCTTCCTTTGAACACGTCGGCATTGCCATAATACACCTGATCGCCGGACTGAAGAAGATCGCTGGTTACGTGGATATCCTTCTCTTCCAATCCGACCTGCACATAGAATTGTCCAGCGCCCAACGTCGAGGCGATCTCTTCCGTCACGTAGCTCTTTTGTCCCCTGCTGAAAAAATACAAGCCGCTCTTGTTGCTAGGCTCGAGCTCCACCGTCACAGTCCCGGTCGCAATCTCGTCTTGAATGTGCTGCGGCTGCGGAACGCCAAGCTTGAACGTGAATTCGCTCCGGTCGGGGTTGAAGGACACATCAAGGTTCGGCTTCGATCCGTTCGGCAGCTCGTGCGCCTCGGCTTTCGTGAAGAACCGGCTGACCGCATCTTGACCGCCGAATCCTCCGACCCGCTGCAGCAGTGACGGATTGTGCACGTATTCCCCGAACGGAACACGCTCCACCTTCTCGATCATGTAGGTCGGCCCCATCTTCATGAGGCTGATCTTGGCTAGGCAGATGCTTTGCTCCGCCATGCCGTCGAGGGATTGATCTAGCGTCCGCTCGAAATAATCGCGCACGATCCGCTCCGGAATCCGATCGTGAATGAGCTCGATCTCATGGCGCGGATTGGCGTCGACCGCCACTTTGGCATCGCCGATCGTCAATTTAATGCTTTCGCGCAGGATACGCAGCGCCGCTCGGCCACTGGCCGGATTACCCGCTTTGACCGCGTATTTGAACGTATATTCCGTATCGCGGCCGTCCCCTGGATCGGCAAAGGAGACATGCTGGCGGGTTACCCCGATCGAATATAACGCATCGCATTCGTAGTCGAATTCAATCGCGATCTTAGGCGTCTGCAGCGTCTTTTCGATGACGAGCGTAACGTCGCCAACCGCGTCAGGATTCATATATTTCGGCATGCGCTGGTAGATCCGGACATGCCCGTCCTGATAGATCGGCGCGATCGTCTCCGTCAGCCGCACGTATTCGAACGATGCCGGATCCGGCGCCTCCTCGGTTACGAACAGCCGGTAGCTTTCGAGAATACGATTATATTCGCTCACTTCCTCCGAACGGACGGCCGAATTGGCAATGGCATGAACCGGCTCTTTGCCCTTCTCGTCATAAGCGACATAAAGGTACACATTCTTCATGTATTCGTTGTTCGTAAAGCCGTCGATCATGGACAGCTTCTGCGTAACGGGCGAAGGAATGACGATCTCCCGACCGGCATAGTCAATCGCGACGCCCATCTCGACCGTAATCGATTTGTCGTCCACGGGCACGACCTGCATGCCGGAGACAACACCGCTGCCTGTCGTCAGCCTGTTCAACAGCCGGCGCTTGTCGTTGGCGTATTTCTGTTCCGACTCAAAGTCACGCACCGTCAAAAGCTTGCCATAGAAATAACGGTTCCGTTCAAACGGATAATACCGGCTTCTCTTCACGCTCTCCACTCCTTGATAAGTTTAAGACAGCAGCTCGCTTGCTAGATAGCCGCGCTCCTTATTCCAGTTCCGAATCCAATCCCAGCCGGGTATGCGAGTCGAGCCGCCGATCCCTGTCGACATCGACGAGAAGCGTATCGCTCGGCATGGAGCGGTCGGGACTCAGCGTCAGCAGCGAAGGCTCCGTCAGCACGGTGTTCAGCTCCAAATACGTATGCATATCCAGGTACATCCACGGCTGCAGCACGATCAGGCGGGCTTCGGTAAAAGCCGGCTTTTGCTCATCCAGCATGCGCTGCAGCATGAGCCGCTGCTTCTCGGTCGGCGCCTGCTCCATCGTCACAAGGACGGAGAAGCTGGTCGGATTCATGCCGTATAGCAAATCGGTAATCGCCCGCAAATCGGCTGATTCGCGCATCGCTTTGTATTGAAAATATTCAATGATATGCGGCTTAACGCCTGTGTAAATTTCGACCATCGTTTCAATGCCTTTGCGCGTGCCGCGATAGCGGTAAAGCTGCGGCGCTTCCTGAATGAACCGCCGGATCTGCGCATCGTTCCAATGCTCGTCGACCTCGATACCCAGCCAGCTTCCGAGCCAACGGAGCGCCGATCCCGAGACAAGGTCGCTGTCGAACCGTCTAGGCAAATCAGCGATATCCGATTCGACGCGATCGAACATCGAGCCGAACAGCGCAAGGAACCGTTCCATGAATCCGCCCGGATCTTGTTGATACATCGCAGGCAAATACGATAAATACGTGAGCCGCGGGAAATATACCCGTAGCCGGTTCAGCCGAGGCGTCTTGCGCTCGCTGCCCATCCATTCGAGCTTCAACCACAAATAGCGGCCCTTCGCCTCGAAGAACAACGCGTCTCTCGGGTTGATGACCGGCTCGGACCACAGTTCCGCCAGCAACCGATTCTTCTCCCGGAGCGTAAGCGATGGATCGTGAATAAGCGTGTCGATATGAACGATTCGACCGTTCATGACGAGGCTATCCCGATCCGAGCAGAAATAAGACAGACGCAGCTGCGTCTCATCGGGGATGTCGGCGTCCAGCTGCATTTTGTGCCATTCCGTCTCAGCCTCCTTGCTATCGAGAGCAGGCATGAGCAGAATGCCTTCCAGCATGCCGCTCTCTTCATTCTCGAGCGTTCGGCGCTGCAGCTCCAGCACCGTAATGGTCGCACGCTCCGATTCGGCGTTGAGGATATACATCTGATCGCGTTCGCCGAAGATTAGCTTGTCGGCCTTCCCCCGGAAGCCCGGCACCTTGTTAATCCACTCGCCGTTCTCCCCGAGATTGAGGATAAAACGGTCGTCTTCTCCTTCGTCGTCTACGTGGCGCGAATCCCCGATATAAAGCTGGTTGCGCGAGTCGATGGCAAGCCCCGCGAACTGCAGCGATGGCAGATAAATCCGGGAGGGCGGCTCGCCGTCATGCGGGAAGCCGACCAGGAAATGACCGGCGGCATCGAAGACGAATACATCCTGTTCGGACGAGACGGCCAAATAATACCGATAACGCAGACGGCGCACAGACACCGCCTCCTTGGTCCGCCATTTGTCCTCCTCGATGACCGCGACCACCTCGCCTGCTTTGGTGATCTGTACGACGCCCATCCTTCCCCCTGCCGGGGATGTCCAATCGCCCTGTTCGGACCGAATTGCGTCTAGCGGTGTAACCGCGTAGAAAAAGTCGTCGTCCGACGCGACAGCCAGCGGAAGGATCGGCATGCCGCGGTGATCCCCGAAACTCCAATACGTCTGCGAGTTGGATACCGAGTAAGCCGCAATCGATTGCTCGCCTTCCAGGTCGGCCACGAGCAGCATTTCGCCGGAGGCCGCCAACAGCGCGTGCTGCCCGAACAATCCATGTCCGCTTGGGAACAACCGTTCATGATGGCGGTTCTCCTGGTCGTACATCCAGACGTCGCCGCTCTCGTCCAACACGTACAGCCGGCCATACGGACCGATCGCGAAGTCGTGAACGTCCCGGATTCCGTCCAGACCGTTCAGTTGAACCGTGCTGCGAATGCCGTATTTATAGGTCTGACGGATGCGCAATCCGTCGTCCGACCATTCAAGGTTGCTGGTCAGGCCGTTCGCCCAGTCCGATTCCTTATTAAAGGAAAAAAATAACGGATCGCGTTCCAGAGACGCTCGCCTCCTTTCACTTGTGCGGCTGAAACTATACGTTCAGGCGACTGATAAGTTCGATTTCATGCTCGCCCGAATAGACGAGGCCGTATGGCGGAAGCGCGATATCGCCCGAAGCCGTTCGGCTCCACTGCTTGCCATCCGCGTCCAGCCACAATTCCTGTATATAACAAATCCCGTCCATCGCATTCATGATGCTGTATAGATCGCTCTTGTGCACCGTTCGGCCGAATGTCCAGCCCTGGGAGCCGTCTTTGCCGTCAAGCGGCTTGAGCAGCTTGTTCAGCGCCGCCTTCACCTTGCCGTGCTCGTCGACATAATGCGGCTCCACGACGATGACGGCATGCACGGTAATTCGGATATAATCCGGCGGGATCACATGCGTCTCCGTCGTGATTAATCTGCGATCGTCCAAATGCCGCTTCACGGTCTGCAGAAACCCCGAACTCGGCTTCGGCGTCAATGTCGGGCTTCCCGGAACAACGACGACCGTTAGCTGACCCGGGGCTTGTTCCCGCGGATAATCAGCCAGCCCTTTCGTATACAACGGCAGCGCCTTGACACGGGCGACGCGCAGGCCAGGCGTTCGCCGCACGATGTATTCCGTATCCTCGGCCGTTACCGCGCGGAATGGCTGCCGGAGTTCATTGCGAACCCGGTCGATGCAGGCTTCGATCGTCTCGCGCTCCGTCCCGCCTTGCGCATATTGATGATTGGTGACTTGCAGTCCTGTGTCCGCGTACAAATCATGCGCGATCCGATCGATGAAATGCGGCTTCACGTTGCCGCGGCTTCCACCGCCGTAGGCGCAAGCTACAAGACAAATGTTCGGCTTCGCGCTAGCCGCTGGAACAAGACCACGCTCATTGTCGCCAAATCGCAGCTCTTGAGCGGCTTCATCCCAGACGAAATGTTTGTCCGAGGGAGCCGAAGCGTCGAAATCATCGACTTCGACCCAATCCTCCCATAGCCATTGCCCATCCTGGAGCTGTCCGACTTGCAGCTTGAACCGCCCGTTCTGCAGCGGATGATCGTAGACCGCTACTTTCTGCATGGGCAGACCATTCGTCTGACCGATCAACCGTCTGTCATATAACGCTTCCGAGTAGGCGATGACGCGCAGCAGCGATTTACCCGCCATAGTTGCGGCGATATCTTCCGGAATTCCTTCGACGGCGACGTCGGCTTCGCCCGCTTCCAGGTTACGCGTCACGCGGTAACTAGCCAGTCTAGCGCTCTCTTCAAGGCGCGCTTCTTCACTCGCAGCGCCT
The DNA here is from genome assembly GCF_042431225.1 of Paenibacillus aurantiacus. Lineage (NCBI taxonomy): Bacteria > Bacillati > Bacillota > Bacilli > Caryophanales > Paenibacillaceae > Paenibacillus > Paenibacillus aurantiacus. The sequence continues at coordinate 116,493 of NZ_JBHMDO010000039.1, forward strand.
ACATGGGGCAAATCCGCCCATTGCCCGCGCGAATTCGCCAATTGGATCCGCAGCGCCCCATGCACGCCCAGATGGGAACTTAACCGTATGGCTTGATCCGTCTTGCCCCCGCCTTTCGTATCGTAGAGAACGGCATGGGTATCCTGCTGAACGGCCTGTACCGTATTCAGCGCAATATGTTCGATACGAGGCGGACTCTCATAACCTTCCTGTTCGATCGCGCAGCTGATCCAGCATCGCCCGCGATCGTTGGCGGGATGCACCATCACTTGACGCATCGGGTGCGGGATCCGAATCGTGATCGTCCCGCTGTACATTAGTTGAAGCGTATCATCCCGGACGATATCCAGCGGCAGCCAAGCCGAAGCACGAGCGGCGCCGAAGCCGACTGCGTACGGTTCAGCGGGTTCATCGCCTTGGATCTCCGTGCCGTAGAACTTCCAGGATACCGCTGCCGACGGCACCACATCCTGCTGCGGATGACGCGCGGGCACGAACGTCGTGCCGTCTTCTTCGGCTAGCGTCACCGAGATCGTCAGCTCGTCGCCAGCCGCCAGCTCGCGGTCGAACGCCATGTAGAACCGGCTCCCCGCTCTGGCATCCGCGCCGAAGGCATAGAAGGAAACCCCCACGTTGTCGTTCGTCGATGTATAATCGTTGGCTTCCTTCTCCGTACGCACGATAATGCGGTCCAGCTTAGCCGGATGCAGCACGATCCGCTCGACCGTCTCGAACCGCTGGTCGATTCCGTCCAGCTTCGTTCCCTCGGGCAGCGCAAGCGCCTGCTCCAAACCGCTGAAGCTGACCTGCGCCTTCGCTCTGCTCGGGTGCTTCGGTTTCGTGCCGAGCAGTTTCAAGAACTTCAGTTGACTGCGCAGCGGAATACGATTCATGTAGAACTGCTGCATTTCGGTCAACCACGCGAACATTTCGATGAGCGTAATGCCCGGGTCGTGCGCGTTCTCGTCCGTCCAGTCCGGCATCCACTTCGGAATGGCGCGTCTGGCTTCCTGGACGATCTGCTCGAACTTCCGGTCATCCAAATTCGGGGATGGCAGCATGCCGGTCACCTTCTCCCTTCGCCGACCAGCACATCGACATGGTGCTGGCCGCTTCGCACGATGCCGTGCGGAAATTGAGGTTGCTTGGCGGGATCGATCTCGATCCGCCGGCCGTCTTCCACCTTCACGATGGACATATAGAGATGATCGATGTTCTTCACGGTACGCACCGATTTGAGCAGCGAATAGAATAGCGAGGCATGAACCTCTTCGCCGATCTCCCAGCCCTTCCCGTCAAAATGCCCATGCCCCGGGTCTAGAAACGCCCGGAGCTTCGTCAAGCATCCTTCCTCCGTCTCCAGAAGCTGATCCATCGATTCGGTCGTCACGGTCGCCTTGACGGACACTTCCAGGAATGCCGGCTCGGTCACCTGAATCGTCGGACGGACCGTAACCGTGTTGGCGGCCCGCGCGATCAGATACGATTCGATCTGCCGTTTGACCGCAGGGAACAATGCATGCCCGGCCTCTCCCGGATCGGCAAGCACGGCCAGCGTGATCGCGCCGGGTGCCCGCCGCATCAGTACGTCGCGATTCGGAAGGCACTTTACTTTGGATAAGCCCGGATACGCTTCGCGGGCGAGCCATTCGAAATCGGAGGCGGTCACTGCGCGGCCTTGGTGCTTCAGACGTTCGGGTCCACGGACTTGAGCAGCCTCGATACGCTCCGTGTCGCAGCCGCCGCCGGCCGGAGCCGGATTGGCGACGCGGGCGACGAAAGCCACCGATTGAAGTAAGCCCTTGATCGAACCGGCTGGAATGTTGCCCCCGGCTCCGGCCGTGACCTTGTAGTGGCAGCGCACGCCATCCGGACCGCCTAGCGGGACCGCTCTTCCTCGGATCCCGTCGCCGAATCCGATCGTTCCCGCGGCGCGATCGAGCAAATAATGGCGGTCTTCCGAGCTGGAGCCCGTCAACGTATCCATGCCTTGCCAGCGCACCCACACCCGATGAACGCCGCCTTCGCTGTCGTATAAGACATCATGATCGTCCGGATAATCCCGCAGCCTTTGCGTAAGCTCCGGCTCCAGCAGCGTTCCCGTCTCGTCCACCCAGACTTCCTCCGAAATAACAGGCGTTCGCGATAAGCTGTACAGGCCCCGCCGATAGGTCGGCGTCTCCGAACGAATCGTCATTTGCTGCATGGCCGGTACGGCATTCAGGTCAATCCGGGCTGCTACCGGATAGTCGGACGCGAGCGACATATCGTAATAGCGGTCACGATTCACCGCTCGGAGCCAATAACGCTCTCGTCCATACAGCAGCGTGCGCGCCATATCGGGCGGCGCCGCGAATTGTACGGCCCCTTGCTCGGTCATGCCGTTCGTCTCGTCGGCCGCCGTGATGCCCTGCCAGCGCAAGCGTTCGCCATCGCCGACAAGCGCCTCCCATTCGATCCACGGCCGCTGCAGGGAAGACCATTTGCCCGGCTGAAGCGCTAGCTGCAGTCGAATCGGTCCTTTCAGGAGCGGAGCGTCGAATCCCAGGACGACGGCAGGCTCGCGGCTATCCAGCGGTTCGAACACTCGAAATGGCTTGCCGCCTTGAGCTGCCGCATGCGAGTAGTCCCGCAGCGCCGCATTATTGAACGCAATCGCGTTCTCCGCCGCGAATGTCCGCGAATCGTAAGCGTACCTCAGATTGATCTGATCCAGATGCGGCGAAACATAAACCATCTCCGGCGCATAAATGTTGTCGACCGCCGTCACGCGTGCGCGTATCCAATATCCGTACTGCGCGTTCACGAAGGTCTGCTCCAAGTCACGAGGACAATCGAATATAACCGTGCAGTCGACCGCTTCGCCTTCTGGCATCTCGCCGAACAGCGTCTCATAGCGCTCCGTGCCTGGAATCCGCATCCAGCCGCTGCCATTCCAATATTCCCACATGACGCGCTGGATTCGGACGCGCGGCGGATCCTTCTTCTCCAGTTCGCTCCGCCGCATAACCATCCGCCAGCGAATCTCGGGATCCGGCGCGACGCGCAGCAGATTCGGCGTCATCGTCATCCGGAATCGTACGGTAAGTTTGCCTTCACGCTTACCGAACACTTCCTGACTCTCCATATAGAACGCGGCGAACGGCGCGAAGTGCTCGCCGAACGGATAGCAGCCTCCCGCGATAAGCTCCATGTCATTGAAAGCCATCATGGAAGGCGGAATCCCTTCCACGCCGCAGTTTTCATCGAACGAGGTTGACACCGCCAACGCCTCGACTTCCAAGTCGCGGGAGAGGAGCGGATTCTCGCCGCTCTCCGCATTGTGCAGCCGGCAGCGGATCCAACGCCCTTCCACGCCGCCGACCACGGTCGCGTCCACTGTCCGAACGGCCGTTTTGCGAAGCTTGATCGCATGGCCGTCCGCTTTGACTTCGTCGAAAGCCGTCCAGCTGCCCCCCGACCAATACGACCATTCCAAATCAACTGTCCCCGCCAGCCGCTCCGCGAGTTCCGGCAGCTTGTATTGTTTGGCGGCATGTTTGAGCAGAACGGTGAATTCCGTTGGATGCGTCGCCATGAACAACTCATCATGCCGAAGATAAAGCGCGTGCTCCTGCAAGTTGACGCCGACGGACGTATCGAAGAGCGATACTTCAGATCGCCCGACCATAACGCGGTTCGGATAATCTTCCGCTGCCAGCACGATACGATCTTGGAGCGGACTGATATTGATGACATCGAGCAGCTTGGCCGGGGTGACGAGCAGCGGCCGGTCCGTCTCGAAGATAAGTTCGTCCCCTCCGCTGGGTGCGGGTGCCGTCAATTGCGTCCCTCTCGGAATCCACACCGACTCCTGCGCGCCTTCGCTCAATTCGAACACGACGTCTGTCCGAGCGGGGCGAGCCGGCTGCAGCTGCGTCTGAATCAAGTTCAGAAATTCGATAAAATGTTTGTTCGGCGCGCGGTCCAGCCGCTTGCGGCTCTCTTGGACCATGTCCGCGGCAATATGGAACAACGCCGTGCCGGGATCGGGATCATCCGGTGCGAATCGCCATTCGGGCGTATAATACGGCGCTGTTTCTTTCATCCATTGTGTGAGTTCGCTCAACTCTCGCTTGTCTTTCATCGTCGCTGTACGCCGCCCTTCTACTTCGTGCCTTCCTCCAAATAGAAAGGAAATACCTGGTTAAACAAATTGTTCGTGGTCCTGACCACGTACGAAATGTTCAGCAGCAGCTTGCCCGGCTCCTCCGCGTCCCGCATCGCTTCCACTTCCACTTCCACTTCGTGAACCCGGGGTTCCCATACGCGGATCGCCTCTTGGATATCGGATTCCAACAAGCGCAGCGTCGTTTCGTCCGTCGTCTCGAACACGAACTCCCGCAGGCCGCAGCCGAAATCCGGCCGCATGACCCGCTCTCCCTTGCTTGTCCAGAGAATAATACGGATCGCCTCGGCGATATCTTCTTCCTGTCCGCTCGTCTTGATCCGGCCGGTTGTCGCGTCCACTTCGATCGGAAACTTCCAGCCTCTTCCCATAAAGGAAGCCATCTTCGTCCACCGCCTTTCCGGTTACGTTCGCGCTAATTGATTTTGACCATCGAGCCTTTGATCGACACGATACCATCCGACTTCAGCTCCAGCGAAGCCGTCCCCTTCAGGCTCAGCGCGGCCGACGCTTCGACGCTCACCTGCGTCGACTTGACGTTAATCGCCTTCGTGCTGGAGATCGTGACGTCGCCGCCGCCCGTAATTTCGATTTTGGTCGCAGAGCTCTTGATCGTCACGGTCCCGCTGCCGCTGCCGCTAATCGTCACCGCATGACTGCCGCTCTTGTCGGTCAGCTTCAGCTCGTCGTTCTGGTCGGCGAATTCGATCTTGTGCCCCTTCTTCGTCTTCAGCGTAATTTTCTCGCCGCCCTCGGTGTCGTCCAGAATAAACTCGTGGCCGGAGCGCGATTTGATTTTGCGGATGCTGTTCTTCTCGCCGCCTGCCGGAGCAGGATTAGTTTTATTCCATAGCGCGCCGATGACATACGGCTGATTGAAATCGCCCATGTGGAACGCCACCAGCACCTCGTCGCCGACCTCTGGAACAAACAGTCCGCCGCGGTCTTTGCCGCCCATGAACGTCAAGGTACGCACCCAATCGCTCTCCTGATTCGTCTCGCGGTGCGGGAATTTCAGCTTTACCCGGCCTAATTTCTCCGGATCCTGATTGTTCGTCACCTGAGCCAGCATGACGCCTTCCACGCCAGCCCCTCTGCCAGAGCGGCTGCCTGGCGAATTCGATCCCATCATATCGCATTGCCCTCCACGACGAATGTTGTTAAGTAACCGGATGCCGAAATCGTATGCGTGACTCGCGTCAAATAAAGCACTTGATTGAATTTACTTCCCAATCCGTCCAGCTTCAGGTATCGGCCGGCCCGCATCTCGGGGATGCCGATGCTCTCCCCCTGCCCTTTGATCAGGTCCATAGCAATCTCGTTCATGATCGCGTCGGCCAAATGCTGCGCTTCCTGCAGCGTGCCGGAGTTCGTATAGTAGTACTGCTTCGTGTAATCCGCGAGCGACCGCATGATGTCGCGACCCGTCCTGGAGTTGTTGCCGATAATATCGATATTGCGGCTTGTCGCTTCGATCGGTTCAAGCGTTTTTTTGTCATAGCCCCGGACCACAACCTGGCTCACTTGACCCGACAGATCGATCGTGGTGGAGAAGCTGCGGAGGTTCTTGCCGTACATAAGCGTCATGACCGGCACCTTCGACTGCTTCGGCTTGCGGAAGTACAGCGTCTTGCCGACAACGAAGAAGTCGAAGTGGTTCATCTGCGCCAGCTCGCTCAGGAATAGAAAATCGGTCGTTTCGGACTGTTCGATCGTTTCTTTCTCCACGACCGTATCATCGACCACCATGCGAAGCCCGTACTTCGCCCCGACTGCCTTGACAACGTCGGAATCCTTCTTCTTCAACCACGTGTTCGAATGCGTGCCTTTCGTCATGAAGAACGAAGCATCCATCGCCTGCACCTGTATGGTCGGATTGCCCTGGGCCGGGAAATCGAGGTCTACCGTCGTGATGATGCCATAGAAGACCGTCTCCAGCTTGTCCGTATACCCCATCTTGACGGTCATGTATTTGCCGATGGCAAGCAGCGAATCCGTCCACTGGAATTCCCGCCGGATCGGATCGTAGGCGTTCTCGACGGTGAACGAGACCGAATCAGCTTCATTCTTCGTGATCGTATTGACCGTGATGGAGGAGATCGCCACGCTTTGACGGGTCAAATTGGTGCCGTCGATGGTCACCTCGAACGCAGGCGCGAAAAAATTGCGGTATTTCTGCTCGAGCGCATCAAACGTATAGGTGCTGTTGTCGAATTTCACGTCTGCCATCGTCTAATCCAGCCTCGGTATGATGATTTTGCGTCCGGTTCGGACCGTCCGCGGATTGTCGATGGCGTTCGCTTCCGCGATCGCCCGCCATTCGCCCGCGTCCTCATATTCGTGCGCCGCGATCATCCACAGTTGATCGCCTTGCTCAAGCGTACGCTGTTTCGTCCGATCAGCCGATTGACGAGGGATGTTCTGGTATTGCTCTTTCATGCTGGCGATTGCGCGGAACGTCACGGACAGCGTCGCGCGCACGGGAAGTCCGGAATCGAGAAACATCGTGAACTTCTGTGAAACGCGCTCGACGACGCCTTTGAAATCCAGCGAGCCCCAAACGAACCTGCAGGTAGGCGGCGCATGCAAATCCTTGTCCACGTCTAGCAGCTTGGACACTTTGGATGTCTGCTTCCGCACGTCCGTTCCCTTCTCGTACGAATCGAAGAACAGCTCCATGCTTAGCGTCGTCGATTCGCCGCTGATGAACTGCGCGATCGGGGTCTGCAGCCCGGGAATCGTCTGCCACGCGAACGTGTTGGCCGATTCCAACGAATATTCGCTTGGGTTGAACAGCACTTCCAGCGTCTCCTGGCCAGTCCCCCGTTTCACGATGATATTCGCTTTTTTCAATGCCATGGCGTTCTCGCTCCTTTACGTTCCGGGACAAGCGGTCGACCTTAATAACCTCTCGTCCGCTGCTGGAATTTCATTTTCTTCTCGATCGCCGTCATGACTTTGCCCGCGATGACGTCGGGCTGCAGCTGCGGCAGTTGGTTTAACGCTTGCTGGAGCACAACGGGATCGATCGGTGCCGCTCGCGGCGGTTCGATCGGCATGACGGGTTGTACCGGCTGCGCTTGGGATGGCGACGTCTTCGCCGCATGCTGCATCATGGCAGGCTGGGCGAGAACGTTCGCCCGGCTCGGCCCGGCAGCCAGCTGCGGGCGCGCCGCTGTGTAGTGCATCGGCGGCGAAGATGAGGTCGTCCGGCGTTCTATTCCCGTCCGCGATGACAGTTCGCCATCCTGCCCCTGCAAGGGCTGGTCCGCGGTCGATCGATCCAATCTGCCCGCAGTCGCATAACGACGGTTCCGCAATTGCACGGCTTCGGTCAGATTGACTTGCGTCAGACGGCGGTTCATTCGCGCTGCAGCTGGCCTGGCCGAGTTGTTCGGCTCGATCGTCGATTCGTTCGACGCTGCAAGCTGGCCAGCGATTGATGCTGGGATGGTTCTTACCGTCAACGAATAGTTGCCGTCCCGAATCCCCGATGAGCCGTTGACCGTCTGGATCGATCCTTCGTTCCTCGGAACAACCGCAGCATCCTGGATCGCATTACGGGCCAAGCTAGCTGATAATCTTGGCTGCATAGGATGCTGCACGATAGCTTGCCGTACTGAACGATGTCCAGTATTGGGAACGGACGGCGCAGGATTCTCGCGCCCGAAGGCCAAGTGCCGGCTGGCAGCGTTTCCTGTGAGCATACGACTTGCCACTTCGTCTGCGGTTGATCGGCGTGCGCGACGCACGTGCGTGCTTCCGACGTTCGGACGATCGACGAACAAGTCGGATTGCGCGATGCCTCTTGCGCGGGATGCAATTCCGGGGCTGGCGCCGTCGGCAGTCGAAGTCCGATGGCTCAGATCAGCAGCATGACGATCTCCCAGTGACGATATCCGTCGCGCAGCTGAGCGCTCAACAGCTGATTGCACATCGTTCGCTACTGGATTGTTCCGATGCGTTATCCCTTCTGCAGACGATCCCGGGAAGCCCGGCCTTGCGAAGCGCAGCTCGCCTTGAGCGGCAGAGAGCGGTTCACGAGTTCGGTCACTGTTGCGATGCACCGCATTCATAGCTCCGATGCTGCGCGATGCCGGCGATTGCACGCGAGCGGCCGTATTCGAACGTTGCGAAGCTCCATTGTCGAAGCTCCCGTGCTCTACGGGTACCTGCCTGTTCTTCCTGTCAGCCACTCTGGCCGACAACGGTCTACCTCCTTGCAGACCTGTGAAACGGCTGGCTGTTGTTCCGATATGAAGCCGATTCAAGCCGCGCGCCGCCGCAGCAAACACGAGTGACAAGTTGGCAGCTCGCGCGAAACGTGCTGTTCCTGCTGCTTGTTCAATCGATTGCCGGGCCTGCCGAAGCGGAGTCGACGTCGTTCCTGTTGCCGACTTGGCTTGCTGTGGACTAGATGAGCTACCAGTACGGCCGGCATTAAAATCGGATTCCCGAAACTTAATCGGTTCGTCAGAATGTACGTGCGATGTGCGCGACGATTGCGCCGCGAAGCCTTCCCGATCCGTGCGATTCAGCCGGAGATGGATATGGAAGGTTTGTTCCTTCGATTCGGAAGCGGCCTCTGCTCTTCGCCCTTGAAGCGGTTGTTCTCCTCTAGGCAGAATACGCCTTGCCAAAATATGGCCAACTTCGGCATGCTCGTCGCGGATCCCGAATTTGCTCCGGCTCAACGCCCCATCCATGATCAAAGCAGACAACGCGCGCGATTGCAGCTTGAATCGCCCGACGTTCGCTTGCGCGCGGACCGCGATCGATAATTCCTGCGCGTCCTGACTGCGAACTTGTCCAATAGCCTGTTGCTTATCGGTCGCTCTAGATGAAGAAGACGTCCCCTGAACGGTCACTTGTTTCTTCACTTCAACGCGGATCTCGCGAATCGTCGTCGAATCTGTCTTGTCGCGTCCGACTCCTGCGGTGATTACTGTCGAATTAGCCTTGCGTCTTGCAAGAATCAGACGAACGGACGGATCGGATGTAACCGAGGATATCGAATGTTCATTTCCATACGCGATCGCGCTTAACCCATTAATGTTGAGCCGACGCGGAGATTGATGCTCCGACGCATCAGACTTCGCGCCACCCGAATTCACGCCATCCGCTGGATTACGTCCATTGGTCTGTAATCTATGGATGTAACGCTGAATCTGCGACGGAGAGGTCGCAACGATCCAGCTTCTTGCCGACGGCTGCACCGACAGTTGCTGCGAGGGTAGATCCGACAACTGCTGCGACGGTTGCTCCGACGTTGGCTGCACAGACGGTTGCAGCAATGATTGCTGCGAGAGCAGCTCCGACGGTTGTCGCGCCAACTTATCTGCGTTTTGCACGGATGAAGCAGGCTTGACGATGAGCTGGATATCGCCGCTTCGAGCCGATCTCCCGGAAGCTTTCGAGATCGCTTCCTCGCCTGCCTCGTAGAGCAAACCGTGATTCTCGCTACTTCGGATCCGCTGGACGAGCAGCACGCTTCGTACCGGCCGTATGGTTGAGCTTGCCTGCTTCTGCCCAAGACCGTCATCCGGCGCCGGTTCAACCTCAACCAGCTGCCAGCGGCTGAAAGCCAGACGGCCTTCCGCATCCCGTCGGCGGTAAGCCTGCATCATCGTACCTTCTGCGGACTGGCTGCCACGAGCAGACTGCTGACGCTCCTTCGCCAAACTACGCTTGTGCTGAGGCGCAGATTGACTTGGCCGCAAGTCGGCGGATTCCGCCAATCGATCAGCAGGATTGTCTATTGCAGGCAAGCCATCCGTTGTAGATGCTGTGCTCGCGGCAACTTCATTCCTAGTCCTCGGCGCATCCGGTCGCTTCGACGCATCTTGTTGAAGACGAGCGTGTGATTCCTGCACAGTATCATTGGCATCTTGTTGATGACTCACGGTTCGCTGCTGCACAGTGGCATCTGCATGTCGTTCGACATTCGCCATTGCTGGTCGACGAAGCAGTCGTAGCTGAATCGGCGCGCTCGTCATGCCTGGCGTCAATGGTGCCGAACCTCTCGTTCCAACAACATTGCCATGTAGAGCCGATATGTCTGCCCTCGTGTCGCCTTGACTCCCTGTCACTCGGTTGGCATCCCGCGCCATACGGGTTGGAGGGCTATCTTCTCGCGCGATTACCGTTCGAGTCGGCTTCGTGTTTGGTGGGTTCGTAACTGCGTCTTGCTGGCGTGCGTCCCGACGTTCACGCAGCAACTCAAAGTCCGTATCCGTGTTTACCGCAGCTATCCGATTGGCCCCTAGCGTCCGATTCAGGAACGGACGGATCGTGACGGATCGCTCGCCGGCTAGCCGACCCAACATCGCGTATACAAGCTGTGTTGACCACTTCGAATGACCGCTTGGCTTGCGGTCTGCCATGCGTGCTTCGGTCGCCAGTCCGGTGCGAACTTCACGCGTGCGGCCAGCTTCAGAGCCTTCCGCTGCCAGTCCGGCGTGAATGTCGCGCATACGGCCAATGACAAGAACTCTGGGTGCCGCTCCGCTGCGAACATCGTGTACGCGTTCAGCGTTGAGAACTCCCGGTGACGTCGCAAAAAGCGTTGCCGACTGCATGATTCGCGCGTTACGGCTCTTAGCTGCGCCACTTTCGCTTCCGTCGATGGAGCGAGCGTTCAATGCAACGTCCGCAATATTCCCAGCATGCTGCAGGGCTTGCCGAAGCGCACTAACGCCTGACACAAGTGAAGCGCTCGAGTTCAGCTTTTGCAAATAGCGCTGCATAACCACCGTTGCTTGAGAGCGGTACGCCTGGCTTGCGATGACAGGGGTTGCTGTTCCATTCAGACGTTCTCGCTCCGAATCGATGACTTGCGAATCGTTGCGGACGTTCGCCCCCTGAACGGGTAAGCTTGACTTGTCTCCCTGTTCGATGCGCCTTTCATTCGTCCTCGTCTGCGCCATCGAATGAAGGTGATCGCCTCTTCCATTACGACCTGCGTCCAGATGGCGCCCTTCCGCTGCCGAAGCCGGACGCTCCTCTCTCCGCCAAGCTCTTCGCCATTCCTCCCGCGTTCGCACCAGCAAATCCTCGACTCGCTCGTCACGATGTCGATCCACCTGCAATTCGAGCTTGCGCAGCGAAGTGCCGTCGTCAGTCATCGCCTCGGGACGTACGCGAGAATATGCGTGAATGAACGGCGTCTCCGCCCTACGTCCTCGATCTTCGCTGGACATCGGCTTTGGTAACCCGTTTGCTCCGGCTACAGGTCTTGAAGCTGGAATGCCGCTTGCCGCTTGTGCAGCAGGAGACGGATTATGCGCTGGCGGTATTGCCTTTGCGCTCCTGTCGACGCCGGGCTGGCGACGATCCTCGTCGCGCAATCTCTCTCCTACGCGCTTCACGACGCGGTCGAACGACCGATCCGTTCCTTTCAACCAGCGCTCCACTTGCATAAGCCACCTGCGTTCCAGAGTCTCCAGCTGGACTTGCAGCGGCATAAGCAGACCTAACTTCAATTGCACGTGCTGAACGACCGTCGTGATCGAAGCTGGAGGCAGCGCAGCCGCCGCAGCGCCTTTCTCCCGGAACGTAAGTGATAGTCGTCCTCTGTCATCCCGCCGGACGAACCTGTATTTGTCCGCGATCGTCTGCGCGAAAGATTGATGCCGCTGCGAGCGGCCCATCTCTAGCATCGCGGTTGCCGATTGGTCGGACGACGGCACGTCTTCGCGATTTATCACTTACGTCCCCCCCTTTCGCTTGACGCTTCGGTCTAATTTTTCTGGGCTGTGAAAAACGTTTATTTCGATTTAAAAATCGTTTTCAGCCCGTTATGCGTAAGCTCGATCGTCTCGACTGCAATATCGCTTTGGGACGCGTTCAAGTCTGGACCGCTCCAACGGACCGGATATGCTTCGAAGAAATTCCACCGGCACATCTCTTCGCCGTCCAGCTGCTGCAATATAACCGATCCGCTCTTGCGCACGATCTTCCCGTTCATCGCCTGGGCATACCAATCCCAAAGCTCGCTCGATTGGGACATGCCGCGCTTGAGGACGATCGGCGAATATTTGACCGACTTCGGGATCCGATGCACATACCCGTTCACGCCGCCTTCGCGGAACTCTTCGGTCTCGATCTCCGCCGACAATCCGGTCACTTCGCTGAACCCGCCGACCAGCATGCCATCCAGCTCGACCCAAAATCGGAACACGCCGCCATAAGGCATTCTCTCTGTTAACGCGCTCAACCTGACCCTCACCTCTTCTTGAAGACGTCGAACACGTTCACCTTGTCTTCGTCATCGTTGAGCTTCCGGTTAATGCGCGAAATTTCTTCGCACCAACGCCGCCGTTCCCGGTGCTCCATATTCATAATGTCGTCATGCGGCCAATGGAAATAATACGCGATGAACCCCGCTTCCTCGTACAGCTTGTCGATCGGATAGCCCGTTAAAGGCTTTCCGCCGCGGACAAAAAATCGAAATCCACCTCGAATTCATGCTCGCATTTCGGGCAAGCGGTATGCACCCTCTGCGTTTCCATGTCGTTAATGGAGCGGTATAGATTTTGCAAATACGCCAAGTCCGCCGTAAACAGACGCTCGATCACCTTCGTGTCGAGATGCTTCAAATCGCCAAGCCGCGTCACGACGCGGGCCAGCAGGATGACTGTCAAATAGCCCGGATTTTGCTGCACTCTCGGATCGCGCATCGGCAGAATCTCGTCCGCCGCCGTAGCCAGACGCATGACGCCCCGCTTGTGCAGCGTCCCTTGATCGTCCACGTAACCGCGCGGAAGCTCGAATTGGTATTCCGTTTGAAATGCCATCGTAATCCCTCCATAATTTGTCTTCAAAGCTGCTAAAGCGGAAAACAAGAGATGACGCAAGCGCGCAATCGGCGCCTCACCATCCCTTGTTCCCTCACCATTAATCGTGTTGTTGACCTACATGATTACGCCGTGCGCGTCATGCCTTCATGGGCAAGCTCGACGAATTCGATCGCCACTTCGGAGCCTGTACCGTTGAAGCTTGGCGCCGAGTACTTCACCGGCCATGCTTCGATAACTTGCCATGTCGCAACGTCGCCGCCTTCCTCGTCGATCGCGATGATCGTGACCGTCTTCCGTTCTACCGTTCCTTCGATGCACGATTGCATCCAATCGAACAGGTCGAGCGAGTCCGTCGCTCCCCATTTCAGGGTGATGTTGCCGTATTTCGCCAAACCCGGGAGCTTGCGCGGGGTAATAACTTCGTTGCCTTCCCGGTATTCGATCACGTCGAGCGATGCTTCAAAACCGGATACTTCGCTAAATCCCGCTTGCTGGATGCCTTCCAATTCTACGCGGAACCTAAAATTGCGGTATGGATCATTACGTTCGCCTGGCATGGAAATCCCCTTCCATTCATATATACTGCTGGTCTAAACGTTCTTAGCGGCTTGTCTATTATTCGGAACCGGTCTTCTGCGTGATGCGGAATACAACGAACTCGGCTGGTTTCACCGGCGCGACGCCGATGACGCAGATCAGGCGGCCGTTGTCGATGTCGTCCTGCGTCATCGTCTCGCGTCCGATGTTAATGTAGAACGCCTCGGCTGGCGAAGTGCCCATGAGTGCGCCATCGCGCCAAACCCGCGTAAGGAACGCATCGATCGTGCGTTGTACGCGCGCCCACAGTTGATCGTTGTTCGGTTCGAAGACGACCCAGCTCGTGCCGTTCTTGATCGATTCTTCGATGAAGATGAACAGACGGCGCACGTTGATATATTTCCAGAGCGAGTTGGACGAGCAAGTGCGCGCGCCCCAGATGCGGATGCCTTGACCGGTGAAGCTGCGAATGAGGTTCACGCCTGCCGGGTTGAGAATATCCTGCTCGCCATTGTTATATTGCACTTCCAGACCGACGACGCCGCGAAGCACTTCGTTCGCCGGCGCTTTCTGCACGCCGCGCGTCTGATCGGAACGGGAGTAGATGCCCGCTACCGTACCGGATGGCGGAATGAAGATGTTGCGCTTATCCAGCGGATCGAATACTTGCAGCCATGGGTTGTACATGGCGCAATAGCTGGAGTCGAAAATATTCCGGTGCGTCAGCACGTCGGCTACTTTCGTTTTCTCGCGCGGAATGTCCAGAATCGCGAAGCGGCTGCCGAGATTCTCGCAATGTGCCACCAGCTGCACTTGCACGTTCGGGTCCGTCACGCCAGGGATCGCCATAATGCTGACGACGTCGTTATCGATGAACGATTGGATGCCCGTGCGGCGACCCGGACCATTGTCCTCGCCCACGAAATCCGACGCGGACAAGCTTGCGATCGAACCGTCGCTGCCGCCGCCGAACACGATGTCGTATTTGCCGGCAGCTTCAGGCAATCCGCTGATGACTGTAAATGGCGGCACCGCTTCCTCGGATTCCGTGCTTAGGTCAGCCGCATTCAACAAACCGGAGCGCTCCATAACCTTCATGATATGGTTCGCAGCAGCGGCGTTAAGCGACATTTTCTCGAAGCTCTCGGCTTCGTTGCCGCAGAAGACGTTCAACGTCACTTCGCATGTCGACAGTACTTTCGCCGGCAGCAGCGAGTTGTCCACCACTTCGATTCCGCCCGCAAGTGGTTGTTCCAGCTCGATGATGTTGTCTTGCGAAGATACGACACGGTTGTATTGCTTGCCTGCAGCGTCGTCGAATGCGACGACATCGCCCGCGTTGAAGCCAGCATTGTTCTTGACACGGTAACGTTTGGACTCCGCCGCATCACCGATGATTTCGAAGATTTGCGTCTTCGCTTTGCTAGACGGGAGCAGCTCCGCCCGGATCTGATCTCCCCATGCGCCGGGATTCGTCGCAGACAGCGACAGCACGCCCGATTCAGCGGAGGTGTTCACGGAAGCGCGAGCATCTTTCGGCGCCACACGCATAACGAAGCAGCGAGAGCCGCCATTCATGAAGAACTGTTCGATCGCGTAAGCCAGGAAACGATAAGGACCGAACGCATTCTCGGACAGATAAGAGCCGAATAACCGTTTGAACTCCGCAAAGCTGGTTACAAGCTCGGGCAAACCTTCGGTCGCGCCTCTTTGAGCCAATCCGATAAAACCAGCCGTGCTCGTGCTGGCGCCTTGAAGGGGCCTCGCACCGCTCTCAAATTCTTCCACATACACGCCAGGCGACAAATATTCTGCCATGATCCCCGGTTTCGCTTATCCCGCGACGTCAGCTGTCCGATACGGTCAGCCTTGCCCACTGGGGGCGAAACCAGTTCCTCCTCCCATTTGGTTATATAAGATAAACTGATGCACGCTGCCGTAACAGGCACGGTCCGGCATCAATGAACCTATCGAAACTCGTATTGTTCGTATGTTCAAACCTCAAGACATATGTCCGCTTGATTCAAAACAGAAGGCTTAAGGGTAATCCCAATGGGAGTCTGATCTTCTCGATCAGGAAAGCTCAAAAAAATTTCGAATGCCTCGTTCGGCAGCGGCTGACCCAGCACCAGCCGTAATCGACCTCTGCCATCCGTTGCCGACTTCATGTGCGGGAGAAGCAAATCGCCCCGAGTCGTTTGCGCAAGCAGCGGATTCGCCGTTCGATACTGGCGGACACCGTCGCGAAGTTCAAGGATGCGGACAAGCTGCCCGGAAGCCGCTTGATCGCGGCCGCTGATTCTATACCAATCGCCAGGGCTTATGACGCCGGACTTCATCACTTCGATCTCGTTCATGCCTGCCGCGGCGCCTGCTACGAGTCGCCCTCGAGCGGTCTGGGGAAGCGTAATATCCGCATCCACCCGTTCATCAATCAATAGATTCCCTGCGCGATCGCGTATTAGCGCTTCCAACACCGTCGTACCTGTTGGAAGCGGATAAGCAGGTCCGGGAAGCAGCGCTATGGGGACGACCGGTTCCAATGAAGATAGCTCGTCCAACCGGATGCGCAGCTTCTGTTCGATAAATTGCGCGGATGCAACAATCACGGTTACTTCCAATCCATCTAGATCAGTAAAAACCCAAAGTCCGCCTGGCTTGGCGATCGGCTTGCGCGTCTGGCCTAGCAGCGAGACGCCAATTGCCGACGGCGAGGGTGGACGGCCGGTGAATCCGTCGCTTATTCGGAGCACGAGCGAGCAGCGAGTCGATATCGTCCGCATGCTACTCTCCTTTGTCGCGCACGCGGATTTGCCGTTCGACGACCCGCGTGGTTGGTTTGAGCTTGGTAGATTCGATATAAACCGGGCCGATGCGCAGTGGAATGGATAACTTCTGAGGCAGGCTGCCGAAGTTCCACACACCATTCATCGCGTCCGCCGTCAAAGGATCCGCCTGTATACGCAGCTCTTCGCCTCGTTCGGCGAGCGAACCGACCAAATAAGGCGCGCGTAATACCGCGTTATCGTGCAGCACCTGAAGCGCCTTGCCGAGAATCCGATGTTCGTCGAGCGTCCGGGATTGCAAATCCGCATTCGAGTAAGGCGTAAGCAAGTAGTAGAGATCAAGCGCAAGCGGCGGGAACTGAAGCATGCCGCTACCGCTCGCTATAAATTCCGTTCGCCTGCCCTCCGAGCTCTCCGCGACCCGGTGCAGATACAGGGAAAGGGTCAAATCGCCCTTGTCCGCCGGCGATGCCATGCCGATTAATTCGGGATGGGTAACCGGTTCGGGGGACATCGTCTCCCGAAGGAGCGCTAGAAGCGAGGCGCCGGCCTCCGCGATCGCCGCGTAAGTGGCCATGAAGTTCCCTCCACCTCTCCGGCACGGAGCAAGTCCGGTCGGAAGCTTATAAATTTATGTAACTAGTTCCACGCTCCTATTATAGCTTTTCCACTAACGTCTGACTATGAAATTTTACAAGTTTCGACTCTTGTTTTAGAATAGGCCGTCCCACTCGCTTGGGAGCAAAATTTTGCCCGTTTTCCGCAGTTCTTGCCTCGCGGCGGCGACCAATTCCCGCATCCCAAGCGGGTTCCCCGCCGATGCGGCCATGAAGGCAGCCGTCACTACGATATTCTTGATGCTTCCTCCGGCGACCTCGATCTTCCTTCCGAGCAGATCAAAATCGACATCGTTCGACATTGGTGTTGCTGCAGGTATCATCGCTTTCCACAATTGCGCCCGGTGATCTGCATCCGGGAATGGAAATTTAACAACTAGACTTAGTCGCCGCATGAACGCATCGTCCATGTTCTGCTGGAAGTTCGTCGCCAGAATTGAGATGCCGTCGTATTCTTCCATTTGCTGCAATAAATAGGCGGTCTCGACGTTCGCGTATTTGTCGTGCGCATCCTTCACTTCCGATCGCTTGCCGAAGATCGCGTCGGCCTCGTCGAAGAACAAAATGGCATGAGAGCGCTGCGCTTCATCAAAGATACCCCGCAAGTTCTTCTCGGTCTCGCCAATATATTTGCTGATGACCTGGGATAAGTCGATCTTGTACGCTTCCATGCCAAGTTCGCTCGCCATCGCTTCGGCTGCCATCGTTTTGCCCGTGCCCGGCGGTCCAGCGAACAGCATGCTGACCCCCTTGCCGTACGACAATTTCTGTTCGAACCCCCATTTGCCGAATACCTCTCCCCGAAATCGCATCATCGCGCTCGCCTGGCGCAGCATGTCGAGCTGCTCCTCCGGCAGAACGAGATCCGACCACTTGTAGCGGGGTTTCAGTCTGCGGGCTTTGTCGCCCATCCGATGATGCGCTTGCGCTCTTGCCCCTTGCTCGTAATGATGAACCTCCGTCTCGCCGTCCTCCAGTCGAGCCAGTTGTGACGCATGTTCCGCAGCCCGGCGAATTTGTCCTGGCGTAAAACGGTACTTGGCTGCTATCGTCTCGGCGTGCTGCTCGTTCAGACTGGTCATGTGCATCCATAAACGCTGACGCTGTAAAATATCCGGCCCAGGCACTTCCACCTGCAGCAGCGGCATCTCATCCCCGGTAGGAAGCCCGCTCATAGCTTGTGACGACACCGTCGCCCAAATAACAGGATTCCGGTAATCTCTCGTCCAGGTCAACAGCCTTCTGTAGCTCCCGACCTCCTCCCCGGCCGGCTCCTCCGGCTCCAACACGACGATTGCGTCGGAGAGACGTCCCTCCCGGAAGAATCGATGCAGTAGACGGTCGGTCTCGGCCGACCACTTACTCTCGGGTGGAAGCCGAAGGCTAAGCGCTCGCTTGCCGAGCGAGCCTGCGAGCAGGGATGCATGCGTCTTCTTGCCGGCGCCTTCGCCGCCCCACAAGTGGATGAGCATCGGTCCCCCCTGCCGCTTATTCTCGTTCATCCGAACGAAATTCAGCAGCTTCCCATGTAAAGCCTTGACCTCCACGAGAGATCGCTCGTCCGCGTGCGCAAGCGGTCTTGCGAATGGCGCAAGCCGCGAGTCGAAATCCGAAGCGCCCAGCAAGTACGCAACAATTCGCGCATCAAGCCGCAGCGGCTTGGCCAGCCCGCTGACCGGGCGCTCCCCTTCTTCCATCACCCATTTCATAAGCGGGGCATCGTCTTCAAACGTCGCGCGCAGCGCATATTGTCCAGCTTCGCTGCCGCCGAACAGTTTGAGCGCCAAATCAGCCGTCGGATGCTTGCACGTGACATCATCTTGCAAGTACCCGAAGAGCTTCTCGTATTTGCGGTTCAGCTCGGGCGCGAGCGCGAGCATGACGCACTGCCGCTCGAATGCGAGCAGTCCGAAACGACTGGCAAGCTCAAGCAGCGGCAGCGGGCGGTTCTCGGACAAATTCGCGGCCAGCCGCGCGTCGATCGCGGTCCGCATGTCCAAGATGGCGCGCTGGCGAGCCGCAAGCGGCGCGCTCATGGCTTCATCGCCTCCGCGATCACTCAACAAGCGCGCGACCTCCTCCTCGGTGACCAGCAAGCCGCGCATCGGGTCGTACGGGTTATCATGTTCCAGCTGCACCCGGCAATCCAGCCGGAATTGAATGATAGCGTCGAGCAACAGCAGCTCGTCCCGCCAATGCTCATAGCCGTTCTCGTAAGGAATTGACGCCATCATAGCAAAGTCGCTCCATTCGGGTTAATGTCCATTCTAGATGCAGGGCAGGCCGACATACGAATAGGAGCGCACCATGCCAGCACGCTCCTCGCCTGCGCCAAATAACCGGCATGGCGGCTTGTAATCGTCATCGCTTGCGTTTGCCTCTGGGCAGCGCGATCATCAGGTCGTTCTCCAAGGCGTTCCAAGCGACGGCCATCGCCACGAGCTTCTGTTCATGAGTCAAGTAGTTGTGCATCAGATTCGGATCGTTCACGATCTGCTGGCCGTCGGTCAGAAATTGGTTCGCGCTTACTTGCAGCGGGGCACGAAGCGTCCCGAATGCAGGGTTGTTGATGAAATGATTCACCTTATCGATATGATCCTGCGCCCGCTGCACAATGCTGCTCTCGATCCGAACGTAGTCGTTGTTCCGGTGCAGCGGATAGTTGCCTTGGCTATACAAGGCGGGACCGGTCAGCGTCCAATTGTCGATATCCTTGCGCAGCACCGCGGTATCCCCGTGCGCGTTGTCGAACTCATATTCCCGGATCTGGACGTCCAGACTCGTTGGAAGCGAGCTCTCGGGGCCGACCGAATCGTCGCGACCGCCGGGATACGTGGCGGTCACACGGTAACTAAGAACTTTGTTCTCGCCGAGCACCGCTTGCTTGGCGCTCTTCTCGAAATTCGATTCCATCAGCCGGTTCGCCGTGGCGGAGATCGGCGCCAAGTTCTCGACCGCGTCCCCTTTGCCGTGAAGGTGATGATTGAGCAAGTGACCGGCAATATAGGTCGCTTGTCCGCCAGTTAACGCGTTGACCGCTTGGAGAAGCGGGCTCCGAGCGCCAGCTTGCGGCTCCGTGCCGCGCAGCGCGCCGGGATTGACCGTAACGACCGCGTCGACGCTGCGTCCATCGGTGCTTGCGACCGTGCCGCCTCTACCGTCGGAAATCGTGACGTTCGCGGACGTCCATGCGGCCGTGGATGCCGGTCTCGCCTGCGCGCCGGTCTGATTGCCGTATTCGTCGCCCGGCAAACTCTCCATCAACACGGATAGCTCGGCTAACCGCCGCTCGACCTCATCCCCGTCTTGCGGCCGCCAAGCCGCCCAAGCGCCGCGAGGCGCAATTCCGCGGTCGATCTCTTCCGCTAATTCGCAAGCACGCTCGTAATCCGTCTTCTGCTGCACGGAACCGTTGTTCTCGATCCAATCCCGGATCCGCTCCAGATGTTCGCCGAGCGGCGTCGGTTCGCTGTGCATGACAAGCCGCCAGCCCTCGCCCTCCTGTTCGATGCAGAGCGTGTGGTTTTCTTTGTCGAACGTCTGGAACGGCCGCCGGAACGCTTCCGGTTCGATGTAGTCCGTGTACTCTTGCTCCGCGTCCTTTTGTTCCTCCATCATCGCCTGAGACGCCTTTACTTGCGCTGCTCTTGCCGATTCGTCCGCCGCAAGCAACTGTCTCAGCCCTTGATTGCCGAGCTTGCGCTGCAGCTGTTGAATGCCGTTCGCTTCCGTCCTCTTCCGATTCGGGGGAAGGTTGTGCCCTTCCGGCCGAGCCGGCTTGTGCTGCCTTATCTTCATCGCGTCTTCACATCCGGCATTTTGATCATAAATTTATTATAAGACGCGCCAAATCCAGCTGTAAATTGAATTTGTGACAAGTTGTCTGCTCCGATTGGATTGTGGTTAGCTTATAGTAGAAGAGAACTGTCACTGTCATGCTGCATCATCAGTCATCCTGCGAAGATAGGTGATCCATTGTGCGTTTTAAAGACGTATTCTCCATTATTGGTCCGGCCATGATCGGGCCTTCAAGTTCGCATACGGCAGGCGCTGCGCGTATCGGCCGGTTCGCCCGGCAGCTGCTGGGCATCACGCCCGCCGAAGCCGAAATCACCTTCTTCGGATCGTTCGCCGCAACATATGAAGGTCACGGCACCGACATCGCGATCGTCGGCGGCCTTCTGGATTGGCAGACAGACGATCCCCGGATTCCGAAATCGCTTCAGTTCGCGGAAGAACAAGGACTAACGGTGGCGTTCCGAGAAGGACGCGGCGCATTCTCGCATCCGAATACGGCGAAGCTATTACTGCGAGCCCAAAGCGGCGACACGCCGCGCGAGGTCGCCGTCACCGGTACGTCAATCGGCGGCGGCAACATCGAAATCACGGCAATCGACGGATTCAGCGTCAAGCTTACCGGCATCTATCCAACGCTTGTCATTCGGCATAAAGATTGGACCGGCGTCGTCGCAAGCGTTACGGATGCCATGCGACGCAGCAGGACCAACATTGCCTTCATGTCGGTCGATCGCAAGGCAAGAAGCGGCGATGCGCTTACCGTACTCGAGCTGGATTCCCCTATTACCAAGACATTGATCGCGGAGATCAACCAGATCGAAACGGTCACAGCGGTTCATGCCGTTAATTTGCAAGAAACCGCGGCATCGATAGATATCGGCAGCAAGACGAATAAGGAGGAAGAACCATGAATTTTCGCACCTTAGACGAACTATCTGCACGATGCGAGACACGCGGTCAATCGATCGGCCGCTTAATGGTCGAGGAACAAAGCGCGGAATCCGGCCGGGACGCCGACCTGGAATTTCGTACGATGGCCGATTACTACCGGATCATGAAAGAAGCGGTACAGCGCGGCCTTACGGAGGATACCACTTCGCGCAGCGGACTGACCGGCCGGGACGCGCAGCGCGTCATGGACTACGGACGCGGCGCCGAACTTAGTCTCGGCGAACATGCGGGGAACGCGATGGCCTATGCGCTAGCCGTATCCGAAATCAATGCTTCTATGGGGCGCATCATCGCGACGCCGACAGCCGGTTCGTGCGGCATTATCCCGGGTGTGTTCGTGAGCAGTCAGGAACGCTTCGGCTGGAGCGACGAGCATATGGTATACGGCTTGTTCGCGGCAGGCGCGATCGGATATGTCATCGCCAACAACTCGTTCGTCTCCGGCGCGGAAGGCGGCTGTCAGGCCGAGGTCGGGTCGGCGATCGGCATGGCGGCAGGCGCGCTCGTCGAGCTGCGCGGCGGAACGCCGCAGCAGGCCATGCATGCGGTCGGGCTCGCGCTGAAGAATACGCTGGGACTGATCTGCGATCCCGTTGGCGGGCTCGTCGAGATCCCCTGCATCGTGCGCAACGGCTTCGGATCGGTCACCGCGCTGGCAGCCGCCGATATGGCGCTGGCTGGCGTACGCAGCGTAATCCCGTCCGACGAGGTCATCCAGGTCATGCTCGAGGTTGGTTCCGCGATGCCGGAGAAGCATCGCGAGACTGCCGGCGGCGGATTGGCCCAAACGCCGACGGGGCGCGCAATCATGTCTCAGCTGCGGAAGAAATAATCTTGGATCGAAATTGACCAAACTTAACGCGAAGAAAAGGCCAAATCCTGCATAACGCGGATTTGGCCTTTGGTTTCGAAACGATAACTAGTTATTGATTTATAGTTGTAGCCGCTTACGTTGTTCCTTGCTAACGCAGCAGCCCAAGCTTGCGGCCCGCGCGTTCGAGCGCGTCAATAACCGTATCGAGCTGTTCGCGCGTATGCTGCGCGGTGACGATGAATCGAACCCGCCCTTTATCATAGGCAACTGTCGGGAATACGATGCCCTGCGCGTACACGCCTTCCTGCAGCAGCGCATCCGAGAACGCCATCGAATCGGCTGGACTGCCGACGATAACCGGGATGATCGGCGTCTCGCTTGCGCCGGTATCAAAGCCGAGCGCCTGCACCTTGCCTCGGAAGTAAGCCGCGTTGTCCCATAGCCGTTCGATTAGCGATCCGCTCTCGCGAAGCAGGCCGATGGCGGCAAGCGCCGTCGCGGCGACCGCCGGCGTCTGCGATGTGCTGAACAGGAACGGGCGCGCTTTGTGAATGAGATAATCCTTCACGACCGCATCGCATGCCACGTAGCCGCCGACGGCGCCGACCGCTTTCGACAGCGTGCCGATTTGGATATGGACCCTGCCGTGAAGTCCGAAATGATCGGTCGTTCCTTTGCCGTTCTTCCCGAGGACGCCGCTGGCGTGCGCATCGTCGACGTAGACGTACGCGTCGTATTTCTCGGCCAATTCCACGATCGCCGGCAGTGGCGCAATGTCGCCATCCATGCTGAACACGCCGTCCGTAATGACGTAGCGGTTCCGGTAACCGGCGCTTTCCTTCAACGCCTGCTCCAGCTGCTCCATGTCCTTGTGGGCGTAAATTTTGCGCGCGGCCTTCGTCAGCCGGATACCATCGATGATGCTGGCATGGTTCAGCTCGTCGCTTATGACCACATCCTCCGCACCCACGAGCGATGCAATAACGCCTTGATTAGCCGTGAAGCCCGACTGGAAGACGAGCGCGGCTTCCGTCCCTTTGAACGTGGCCAGCTCTTCTTCGAGCTTAGCGTGGATATCAAGCGTACCGGCGATCGTCCTTACGGAACCGCTGCCGACGCCATATCGCTCGGTTGCGGCGATCGCTGCTTCGCGCAGCGCCGGGTGGCCGGCAAGCCCCAGGTAGTTGTTCGACGACAGCTGGATCAGCTCCCGGCCGCCAAGCGTCATGTTCGCCGCCGCCCCGCTCTCCCATACAGTAAGCGGACGGTAGCGCCCCTCTTCCTTCAGCTGCTCCAGCTCGTCATACAACCGGTTCCAATTGGCCATGGTTCGTCTCCTCTCCCTGCAAGCTCGCGCTGACGGGTTTCTTGTCGTGATTGAAAATAATTTTGGCGCACTGCCCCGAAGCCATTAAGTCGAAACCATATTCGAAATCGTGCAGCGCCATCCGGTGCGTAATGATCGGCGACAGATCGATCCGGCGCTGGTTGAGCAGCCCCTTAAGTTGATACCACGTCTGGTACATGCGGCGGCCCGTTATGCCTTCGATCCGCAGGCCTTTGAAAATAATGTGCTTCGACAAATCGAGCGATACAGTCTGAGTTGGAATACCCAGCAGCGACACGCGCGCGGCGGGGGCCGCGGATTCGAACGCGCTTTGAATCGCGCCGGGATGACCAGACATTTCAAGTATAATCTCAGCGCCTTCGCCCTTCGTATATTCCGCGACCGCTTCGGTCATCGAGACCGTGCGGGTGTTGATCAAATAGTCGGCTCCCATACGTTCCGCTAATTGCAACCGATAAGGGTTAATATCCGCCGCCATGACGATTCCCGCGCCGCTTGCTTTCGCTACCGCGACAGCCATCAGGCCGATCGGTCCGGTACCGACGACGAGCACGGACTTGCCGACGACATCGCCTGCGAGCACCGTCTGTACCGCATTGCCGAGCGGGTCCTGCAGACAGGCCAACTCGTAAGGTAGATCCGGTTCGTTATGAATGACATTCGTCGCCTTCACGACCGCATATTCAGCGAAGCAGCCCGGCGCCGTAATGCCGAAGCTGCGCGTGAACTGGCACACATGCGCATTGCCAGTCCGACACGCTTTACACACGCCGCAGACCATGTGACCTTCCGCCGAAATATAGTCGCCTCGCTTCACATGGGTTACACGACTGCCGACCTCTTCGACGATACCCGCGAATTCATGTCCGAACACGTTCGGCGTCACCACGTTCTTCTCCGCCCACGCGTCCCATTGATAAATATGCACGTCCGTCCCACAAATTGAAGACGCTTTCACGCGCACCAACACTTCATCGGGACCGCACTCCGGCACCGGCACATTCATTAGAACCGCACCCGGAGCCCGCTTGTCTTTGACAAGTCCGATCATCGTCGCGCTCATATCTATACGCCTCCTGCGCACGTCTCACGATTGTTATATTAAACCATTCGTGCGCTATATTATATTATCTATACAATACATTATACACATGTGCGCTATATTGTACAGAGGACACAAAAATAATGTTACACCCGCTGTAGGATCGTTTATAATGAAACCATCATTCCAGAAGGAGAACCGTCATGGAACACGAACAAATTCACAAGAAGATCGGCAAAAATTTGCAGGCGATCCGCAAGTCCCGCTCACTTAGCCTCGACCAGACCGCAGAGTTGACCGGCGTCAGCAAAGCGATGCTAGGCCAGATCGAACGCGGCGACACGAACCCGACCATCTCGATTTTGTGGAAAATCGTGAATGGGCTCCATATTTCGTTCACGGCGCTGATCGAAGACAACGAGTCGGTCGCCAAAGTTTACCGGTTCAAGGACGTTGAACCCTTCGTCGAAGAAGAAGGCGACTATCGCGCGTTCCCGATCGTACCCTACGAGCAGCAAAAGCGGTTCGAGATCTACACAGTCGAGATGGAACGCGGCATCATTCACGATTCCGAAGCCCATTTCGAAGGCGTCGAGGAATATTTGCTCATGATGAGCGGCGAGCTGCGCGTGCATATCCAAGACGAAGTGTTCGAGCTGAAAGCCGGAGACGCCCTTCACTTCGCCGCCGATCAGCCGCACCGATACGAGAATATCGCCGATGAGCGAACGGTGTACCACTCGATTATCTGCTATCCGCTGTGATCGGCACCTTAATGAATACGCGCACGAATAGCGAACAGGCGACGGTACATAACCCGTCGCCTGTTTGCTAATGATATTGATGACGAATGGCCGCATCAAACCGCCAGTCGGTCGCCATCCGATATTGTCTTATTCCACGAAAATCTGCGTCATGACCGCTTTGCCCTCATTCACCTCAATGTCCGCCCTCGCTCCGTTCACGAACGTCAGCTGCGGCGGCACATGCCCGCAATCCACATCGTACACAACCGGCACACCCAGCTCTTCGGCTAGCTCCCGGTACATATCCTCGGCCGTGTAACCATCTGTGGAACGCTCCGCCCCGCTGCGGCCGAACAACAGTCCGGCGCAATGGTCGAACCAGCCTGCCAGCTTCATCTGTACGAGCGAACGTCGCATATCAGCCGTCGACAGCTCGCAGTTCTCCAAGTACCAGATGATCGGCTCTCCATTCAGATGCGTCTGACGGAATCGCGCAACGTCGCCATATGCTGTTCCAATGAGGTGGCGGATGACGTCGATGCAGCCGCCAAGCAGCCGTCCGCTCATCTTGGCGCTTCCCCCGCCAACCGTTCTCCAGTACGTCGGCTCCGTCAAGTGGAACACACATGGCGAAGGATTGTCAGGGTCCCAAGCCAGCTGGTACTTAGGCGAAGACTGCTGCCGAACAGATTCCCCGGCGCGCGTGGCTAGCACGTTCTCCCACATCCCGGTCGTCTCGTCGGCGAATTCGCCTCTGTTATCGATCAAATTCGCGCCGTGCGCCGTGGCAAGGCCGGTCATCAAGGTTACGGCCAGCAGCAGCACGCTCGTATCCGAATAGCCCAAGATCCACTTCGGACGTATTGCCCCATAATCGATCAAGTCGACAAGCTCGATCAGCAGCTCTCCCCCCCAAGGAGGAAAGATCAGCGATATCCACTCATCCCGCAGCATTGCGTTCAGTTCGGCGGCGCGAACGTCCGCCGGAGCGGACTTTGCATTATGCTGTGTCCAGACCGTCTTGCCGACGACTACCTGGTAGCCCTTCGCTTCCAACCGAGCTTGCGCCTGATGAATCAGCCCGTGCAGCTCCTGCCTCACCCCGGATGACGGGGCCGTTATGGCAATGGACGCACCTGCTTCCAATTGTGGATATCGGATCATGATCCAGCTCCCCTCTCTCGCATTCGCATGTCTACTCCAGGCTACGATTCGAACAAACGCGCTGTCACCATTGCCTGGGCTGCCCGCTTCGACTCCTGATAGACCTCCACGCTTACTTTGCAGAAGCGGCGGCTAGATTCAACGACCGTTGGCTTGAGCCGAAGGTGACTGTCGATCTCGACAGGCAGGAAGTAATGGACGGACGTGCTGTCAATATGCAGATTGCCGCGACGCATGCCGCTGATTGCCCGTGCGGCCACCTGATTAATCAGACTGGCCAAAATGCCATCCGATAGATTGCCGACCGCATTCGTCATCGGAGCCGCGGCCGTGCCGACATACGCGCTCTTGCCCGTTTCGTCCTTCACTTCCTTGAACGACGACCAAATCTGCTCCTCCAACGTCTCGCCGTACTGCGGCTGAAGCTGAATATTTTGCATCGAACGGAGGATGTCCTTGCGGCTGATCACGCCGGTTAGCCGGCCAACGTCATCCACGACAGGCAGCAGCTCAAGCGATTCCCATACCATCAAGTGGCCGGCTGCCGCGACGGTCGTATGCTGCGTAACCGTATGCGGATCTTTCGTCATGAAGCGAATGACCGGATCACCGCCTCCAGCACCGATAATGTCCTTCGCCGTAATAACGCCGACAGGTCGCATCCCTTCGTCCACGACCGGAAAACGGTTATGATTCGTCTCGCCGATCAAACGAAGCATGTCGTCAATAGCATCGTTCCCCGTCAGATAGGCGATCTCCTGCACGTCTTCGATCAAGTCGCCGACCAGTGCGATCTGCTTCTTGATCATCTTGTCCGAGATGGCGCGATTGATCAGCGTCGCGACCGTGAACGTGTCATAGCCGCTGCCGATAATCGGGAGCTCAAGCTCATCGGCCAGCCTCACCACGCCTTCTGCTGCGTGGAACCCGCCGGTGATGAGCACGCCTGCGCCGAGATTAAGCGCGCTCTCATGCGCCTTCTCCCGGTTGCCGACGATAAGGAGATTGCCCGGTTCAATGTAGCGGACCATCGCTTCGAGCTGCATAGCGCCAATGACGAATTTGTTCAGTGTTTTGTACAAACCCGATCTGCCGCCCATCACATGGCCGTCGACAACATTGACGATCTCCGCGAACGTCAGCTTGTCGATCTCGACCGGCTGTTTCTGCTCGATGCGGAACGTGCCGGCGCGCTCCTTCGTGCTGACGATGCCCCGATTCTCGGCATCTTTGATCGCCCGGTAAGCCGTCCCTTCGCTAACGTCCAGCTCATGCGCGATTTTGCGGACGGAGATCCTCGTGCCGACCGACAGCTCCGCGATATATTGGATGATTTGCTCGTGTTTCGTGGAGAACTCCGGGGAACTCATGCCATCCGCCCTTTCGAAGCGCCGTTTATCAAATATTGGAACTATTATATAACAGCGGATAACCTTTTGAAACAGGAGCACAACGAAACAACCCCCAATCCACGGCTTCCCGAAGGCTGCCGGATTGGGGGCTTAACAGCGAATATGTCGTCACGACGCGTGACCAGGCTAATCTGCGAAGCGGTAATAATACTGCATCATATAATAATGAGCGCTAGACTTCCCGCTTGCCTCCGCACAGACCGGACAGAGCAATCCGCCTTGAATCGCGCGTTCTTCAGCCGCATGGCCGCTCTCGTCCAGCCGTTCTCCGCATGAGAAACATACTTCCGTCGTATCCAGCATCCGAAATGGTTGATTGTTCATCATCCGCAAGCATCTCCTAAAATGTAGTTTGACCGTCCGCGAGCCCAATCTGTTATATAACAAAGATTTCTATTTATCGTTATTATATAACTGATCCGATTCTGTTGCAATACTGTTTTTGATAATTAATCAATTGTTATATAACAGGCTTGGGCAATCACATCATCTGCCTGTTGTCCGCCCGCTAGCTCGACTGCTCGTCCGCTTAAGTGTTTCCTCCCGCCGCCAGCTTCCGTGCATAACCTAACCAGCCCGATCACGCATTCCAATACGTTCGAAGTCCACCGCATCCGTTGACGAACCTGCTGTATGGACGACAAAAAAGCAGACCCGCCTTGGGTCCGCCTCATCGATCTTATATTGGTAAACTGTCAGCCGCCGATATTACGTGGCCTTCCGTGCGCCGCTATTCCGCGCGAATCCACTCCACGTCCAGCTCTGACAACGCGCCCTCCCAATCAGCCGGCATCGCTGTATCGCTAATAATGATATCGATGTCCTTGTAATCCGCGATTTTGAATTTTTGCGCGCTGCCGATTTTCGAATGGTCGGTCAAAATAACCGTCTGTTTCGCGTTCTCGATCATTTTGGCCATTAACATGCCGTTCTCGACGTCGAATCCGGTAATTCCATTCTGCAGCGTGATGCCGTCGATCGAGATGAAGGCCTTATCCGCCGTGAACATGGAGACGATCTTCTCCGCGATCGGTCCCGCTACGCGCGCATGCTTGCTGCTCACCTTGCCGCCGATAAGATAGATTTCCCCATCGAACAGTTCCTTGTTCCGATAGTCCATCAGCAGATGCATGGCAGGGATGGACACAGTCAGCACCGTCAGATTCTTCTTATTGAGCAGATAATGGATGAGCTGCTGCGAAGTCGTTCCGTCCCCCATGAAGATGACGTCGTTGTCTTCCACCAGCGCCGCCGCCGCTTTGCCGATTCGCCTCTTCTCATCCGCGTGCATCACTTCGCGGCTAATTTGGGCCGGTTCTTCGCCGTATGCATTGATTTTGATGGCACCGCCGTATACCCGCTTCAGCTTCTTCTCCTCTTCCAGCTCCTCTAAATACCGGCGAACCGTTTCGGAAGAGACTTGGAGCGCTTCGACCAGCTCGAACGATTTGACTTTGCCATCCCTATTAAGCTTGTTGAGTATATAGTCTTTCCTCTCTTCTCCTACCAATGACAACGCGGATATCCCCCTCTTCGCGGAAATCTGTCCCCCTATTATAACGCCGCCGGGAGCGAAAGTCTCCATTGTCACCCTTAATAGGCATGCGTATCGGCACACGCTGGCGCAAACGAGAGAAAGAGCGGGCAGCATCGTGCTGTCCGCTCTTCTTCCTTCCCCGGTCTCCCGTCCAATGTTATACGTTAACCGTCTCGGGATTCCAGTTCTTAACTCCGTTATCTTCTATTATACCCAGCGTCACGTCCGCAATGTCAGCGTCCTTCAGCAGGCTATCCCGAACTTTGAACTTGATGTCGTCCGCATCAGCCAACGTCAGGCCTGGCTTGAGCTCAATCAAGCCTTCGACGTGGTAATAACGGCCTTCCTGCAGAATGCGCATTTGAAAAATGTCTGTCACGTACGGGTTCGAGAAGATGATTCTTGCGACCTTCTCTTCCACGTCCGGAGGCGCGGATACGCCAATCAGTCCAACCATATTATCGTAGCCGACGCGGAAAGCAACGCCGATCATCAGCAAGCCGATCAGAATCGTCGAAATACCGTCCAGCATCGAGAAACTCGTTAACGAGGTGACCACGACGGCAATCAAAGCAAGCACAGCGCCTGTTGTCGCGACCAAATCTTCATAGAATACGAGTCTTGTCGGCGGCGCGGCGCGTCCGACATTGCGGAACGCCTTGGACACGATCGCCAAACCTTTCGCTTCGACGCGTGCTTCATGGACGATTTCTTTCATGGCCTTAATGAGTACGAATCCGTCAACGGCGATCGATAAGAGCAATACGATCAAGTTAAGCCAGAATCCGTGCGACTCGACCGGGTGTGCCAGCAAATGGAATCCTTCGCGAATCGTCTCGTACGCCATGACGGTCACGACGATAACCGCGACCATACAGAACAAGTTGATAACCCTGCCGAAGCCGGCCGGGAAACGCTTGGTCGCCTGCTTCTCGGCGAGCACGCTGCCCGTAAACACGAACGCTTGGTTCACCGCGTCTGCGATTGAGTGCATCGTCGAGGCAAACATGGCCCCGCTGCCCGTCATGACAGCTGCGATACCTTTGACGATCGCGATGCCCGTGTTGCCGATGGCGGCCGTTGCCGACGACGTATTGCCTTTCTTCAAAAGCTCGATAAAATTAGTGTGACTACTGTCTGAATCCATTACGATCATTTGCCTCCTTGTCATGTACAACGTTCCTTTCTACGAGCTGCCTCGCATTCGGTTTCATATTTCTATTTAAACCGATTGTTCCTATTCTAGCACAAATGCCCGAAACCTTTGTCCGCTCATCGTATGAGAGAAGTTCTGACTACATTGTAGGTCACTGAATCCTTGCGAAACGCAATACAAAGGCAGTACATGCCCGGCTTGCCAGGACTACCACCGAGTCGTGATCATGCTGTCTTGCCAGCGGAGCACGGAAGACCATTGATCGTTACGATCGCACACGACAGATGAAGACCCCGGAACCTGAGCTCCGGGGTCTTCGTTCCATGGGAAGTCGCGCGCATAGCGACACCGCAGGCAGGATAGTCTCGTATTCCGTCGAGTTTTGCGGTTGCCCAGGAAATATGCGCCTGGTTATTTCCTCTTCATGCCGCGAATCATCGCTTTTGTTTCCGCGTCCACTTGATGCGATTCCACGATTTTTTGTAGCGATTTGTTATACGTGAAATCGTCGAGGCGATTGGCGCGCAGGTACGACAACGTCGCATCCGGCTGCTTGATAAAGCTGATCGAGACGGCCCATGCCACGCCCATCTTCACGTAATAATCCGGGTGATCGACCGCATCCAGCAGCGACAGGACGCGGACGATGTAATCGTTGTTCAAATAATAGTGGAGCAGCATCACGATGGCGAACCGCAGCTCGTATGCCTCGCGCGAAGCGAAATACGGCTCGAGGAACGCCCACATTTCCGGCAGATGCCGCTTCGTACGCTTGAGATCGTTGCAGAACGTATCGCATACCGACCAGTTGTTGATTTTCGGTACGAACGACGCTATTCGCGATTGCCACTCCGGCAACTCCGCATCCACCTGCGCGATTACCATTCCCTGCATCATCGTCTCCTCGAAATAATCATCCTTCGCGTGGTCCAAATATGTACGCCAATCTCCTTTCGACAACTGTCCTGCTACCTTCCGAACTAAAGGCAGCCTGACACCCATGACGTTGTCGATGTTCGGGATCAGCGAGGAGGAGAACAACCGGTATTGGTCCTCGGCAGCCTCCATCAATTGTCGTCGAATCCAGCTGTTCGCTTCCACGTTACGTGCTCCTTCTCCCCTCTCCCGCTTATGGGGCGCTTGCAATTGCCCAAAGATAGATCGAAGCGACCGAACCGTATGGCGAGTACCGCGACCGGTATTCGTCGAACTGCCTCTTCGTCAGCTCGGACAGCCCGTACAGCTTCATCATGCCGCGGCGGATCGCCACGTCGCCCCAGCTCACGACATCGGGACGTTCCAGCGATCCGATCAGCAGCATCTCTGCCGTCCAGCGTCCGATTCCCTTTAATGCCGTTAATGATCGAATGATTTCCTCATCAGCGAGCGCGTTCAACCGATCTAAACCGAGTTCCCCCGCAAGCTCGGCGCAGGCGATCGCCCGAATCGTCTCCGCCTTGCGCATCGTTACGCCGCACGCTCGCAGTTCTTCCGCGGGCAGCTCCGCAACGCGGCTTGGCGTCATCTCTCCCAGCCGCTCCTGCAGGCGCAGCCAGATGGCATTCGCCGCCTTCACGGAGATGAGCTGACCGACGACCGCGTGCACGATCGCGGCGAACGGATCCGGAATGATGGCGCGTTCAATTCGGCCAAGCCGTGCCATCGTCTCGCCAAGCAGGTTGTCCGCGCGCGACAAGTAACCGATCGCGTCCTCACCGTAAGCGAACGTCTTGATCGCGGCATATCGGGTCATTTGACCCCCTGCCCCGCATGCACTCGCCCCTCGAGTTCAAGCAGGTGCTGTTTCATCGCAAGTCCTCCGCGATAGCCGGTCAACGCGCCGTTCTTGCCGACTACGCGATGGCACGGAATGCCGATGAGCACCGGATTCGCGCCGATGGCGGCTCCGACGGCGCGAACGGCGGCAGGACGTCCGATGCGATGCGCGATATCCGAGTATGTCGTCGTCTCCCCATATGGAATTTCAAGGAGCGTCTGCCACACTTCCCGTTGAAAAGGCGTTCCCGCTAAATCGAATGTCAATGCTAAGGCATTCGACTCCCCATTCATATATGCCTTGATTTGATTCGCATAAGGAGCCATCGCATCATCGTCGTTGGCAAGTGAAGAGCCGCCAGGGAATGTTCGCCTCGCCCAGCGCTCCAACTCTTCGAACGGCGCGTTCGGGGATCCGATGAAGCCCAATCCCGAAGCGGTTGCGGCGATCAGCAGCGTTCCTGGCTCAGTATCGACCCGCGTCCACCGGACCAGCACTGCATTCGCTTGATTCATGTTCATCCTTCCTTTCCCTTGGTTCCGAATTCAGATTGGCCGTCCTATACTCGGCCGGCGTCCGTCCGGTTACTCGCTTGAACAGCGTCGTGAAGTAAGGCACGTTCGGCAGCCCAACCTTGGCCGCCACTTCCGTGATGCCCAATCCGGAGCATGCCAGCAGTCTCCCCGCCTCGGCGATCCGCCGGTTCTGGATATAGGCGATCGGCGTAACCCCTTGCAGCCGTTTGAATGTACGGTGCATGTGGAATACGCTGCCATGGCTTATTTGCGAGAGCGACTCCAACGACAGGTCATCCTGAAGATGAGAATCGATATATGCTGTAATTTGATGAACCCACTCTTGGTCGGGAAGTCGTTCTCCGGTCGGCTTGCATCGCTTGCATGCGCGGAAGCCTGCGCCGATCGCATCCCCAACCTTTCCGAATACGAGCACATGGTCGCGCCTCGGCTCCTTCGATTTGCAGGAAGGCCGGCAGAATATGCGCGTTGTTTTCACGGCATAGAAGAACCTATCGTTAAATGCGGCATCGCACGCGACAATCGCTTCCCATTGCCGATCCGACGCGGGAATGCCGTCTGCGAATTGCACCGATCTACTGCCGTTCTGCCCGTTCTCGCTGTTTCGCATCGCTCCATCACCTCTTTCCCCATTATACCTTCAAAAGCGAACTTATGTACGTTTTGCCGGATAGAAGCGCAAGATCGCGAAAGCCGTTGCTTGCGATATCCACAGTCCAGCAGCTCTCGATCATCCATGTCCGGTCGCTTGACGATGTCCGTTCGCCGCGAGTACGATGAAGCTACACTCGAGTTGCTGGAGGACAAGCCATTATGTATATCGTGCACTCAACGTTCGACGTCCCCTCGCATAAGGCGGACGAAGTCATCGCCATCTACCGCAATCGCGCAAGGCTTGTCGACGAGGCGCCGGGCTTCATTCGATTTCTGCTGCTGCAGAACGACCGGCGGCCAGGGGAATTAACGGTCCATATGGAGTGGAGCAGCAAGGCGGATTATTTGGCTTGGGTGACCAGCGAGCAATTCAAGCGCATCCACGAGCTGGAGCGCAAATACCCCGACCAGGAGCTGGCGAACATCATTCCTGCCGTCGAGAAATTCAAGGTGGTGGCGCAATGAGCGGACAGCCCGATGTACGCATGTACGCCTCCATTATTCAAGACGTCACAGACGGGATCTACGCCGCCTTTCCAGAACTGATGGACAAATATGGAGAAGCCGGCAAGCGGAAATGCATCGAGGATAACGAGCATCATTTCCGTTACCTAGAGACCTCGATCGCGCTCGGCGACGATAAAGTGTTCACCGATTATGCCCTATGGCTGAACAACCTCCTGCAGAAGCGCGGCATGAAGGCCGACCACGTGATCGATAATTTCGAACGAATCGATGCCGCGATCCAAGACCGGATCCCCGAAGAGAAACAAGCCCGGATGACGGCGCTGCTCCAAGCCGCCAACCGCATTTTGAAAGGCGAGTAATGCGGCTGCCTTCTCCAACGACGAACAGAGCCCCCGCTGGCGGAACGCATTCCGCTGCGGGGGCTCTGTTCATGATGAAGCGTGCTCTTCCGCTGCCGCCGATGCCGGCAGATGCGACGCGACGACTTGATAGATCGTCACTTTGTTCCCGATAATCGGACTCGCCGATTCCGCCGATTCCGTCTGGCCAGGACGACCGCCTGCGCCGTGTCCATGCCCGTGGGCGGCTTGCGGCTGCGCCTGTTCTTGCGCGTTCGCCTGCTCAGCGCGTTTGGCATGCGCGCCGCGGAAGGAATCGCTGTTCGCCCAGCCTTGGAAGGCTTCTTCGCTCTCCCACGTCGTACACACCCGAATCTCTTCATTGCCTTCCGCATTCTCCGCGTGCAGCACGTCCATTCGGATAAAACCCGGGAACGTATGCACGTTCTTCGGCGTCCGGAAACGCTCCAGAATCGCTTCGCCGTATCCTTTGCGCACTTCAATCCGGTTCTCTACTACAATCACGGTTCTCTCGCTCCCTTGCTCGCAAAGTTCGAACGTCCTCGCATCGTCTGCAACTTCCTTCGCCGGTTCTCCGCACGTCAAGGCACGCTGCTTGAGCGTCGCGCCGTGCGGTCTGCGGGCATCCGCCCTCCTTCTCATTCTAGCTAAATTCGCCCATCGATTCCACCTGGCTCCTATTGTACTCAAGAACCGAACAACAATTGAGACGAATAGATGACGACCGAGACAGTCAGGCTGCTTAGGAAAGTGCTCAGAATAACCGCTTTCGCCGCCAAATCCGGATGATTGTCATGCTCGAGCGCCAGCAGCGAAGCGTTGCGTGACGTCGGGAATGCGCTCGCGATGAAACACGCCTGCGCTACGACGCCCTCCATGCCCAGCAGTCGGATAAGCAAGTACGCCAGTATTGGCGACAGAAGCAATCGTCCGATAACGCTGAACACAAGCAAGGGCGGGATCGGCCGAATGCGAAGGGCGGCGCTCTGCGCGCCCAGCGTGAAGAGCGCGATCGCCAGAAATGCATCCGACACATTCTCGATCGGTTTCCATAGAAAGCTCGGCAGATCGACGTTCCACGTGTTCAATAGTAGACCCAGCATGACCGCGTAGAGCGTCGGAATTTTCAGGAAAGACGCAATGGCCTTCCACCCGCCCCCACGGTCTGCCGACACCGAATTGAGCATGCCGTAGCTATAGGTTAACAAGTTCTGATACACCGAGATAATGACCTGCACGGACATGCCGATCGGTTGATGCTGAAAGACGAGCTGGCTGACCGGTAATCCGAAATTGCCGGAATTGATCAGCACGACGTTGTTCTTGAAGACGGCTGCAGACTTCCTGTCCATGCTCCTCAAGCGGGCGAAACCGGCGGATACGGCTACCAGCATCAAGCTAAGCAGAAGCAGATAACCCGCCACTTGCCCGAACAGCCCCCATTGCACCCGGCTCTCATAGAGGTTGGCGAAACTGACGGTCGGCATCAAAATATACGTCGTTAATTTAGAGAGCGTCTGCAGATCGAACTTGAACTTCCGATGCGCGAACAGCCCCACGCCGATCAAGGCGAATACGGGAAAAATGATATTGACGATAATCAAGACAAATACGTTCATCGCTGACCGGCTCCCGCTCGAAGTAAGATACGACTCTTCTCCGTTATCTCGCGAAACCGGCCGCATTGCAAGTTTTAGACGATTAACGTTATTGTGCGCATTAAATTCACGGCGTTAACATTCGTTCGCGCCATGCCGCCCATCCCGACCAGCTTGATGGAGTCTCCGCGACGCGAGCGATCCGTTCAGCGGCGAAGGCAGGCGGTTCCTCGCTTGTATCCACTTCGAGATCGTAGCACTCCAGCTGCCGATGCACGAAGCGAAGCTGCTCCTCCGCTTGACCTATTGTACGGTTGCCGCGCTCCCGCTCCCGTGAACGGAGAGTATCCAATCCACAATGCACGCCTACGAACAGCACCGGATACCCCGCTAGCACTTCAACGCAGTCTTGGATCACCGATGGGCTGTGCAGAATCTGATCGACGACGACGCTGAC
The DNA here is from genome assembly GCF_042431225.1 of Paenibacillus aurantiacus. Taxonomy (NCBI): domain Bacteria; kingdom Bacillati; phylum Bacillota; class Bacilli; order Caryophanales; family Paenibacillaceae; genus Paenibacillus; species Paenibacillus aurantiacus. The sequence continues at coordinate 153,216 of NZ_JBHMDO010000039.1, forward strand.
GCCGCTGTCGGAGAACATGGCCACGGTACGATGAAAATAATGCTCGGTGTCGACCGGGATCAACCGGCCTTTATCTCTATCCTCGACGCCGGCTATCCAATCGTCGTAGCGATCAATGCTCAGACGAAACAAGCCGGGCATTCTTTCCGTTAATGCACGGGCGAGCGTCGTTTTGCCCGAGCTCGAGACACCGTTTAATAAGATAATTTTGCCTCTTGTCGTTGTCATCCTTTGTTCCTCAGCTTCTTCCAATGTACATGCATCCTTTATCTATTCCCCCGCGATATGCAGTCGGCTATACCGACGGCAGCGGCTGCCCGCATGCGACCATTCGCACGCCTTCCTGGCATACGCCGTATCCGAGCCAAGGGCAAGTCGCGCAAATGCGGTTCAAATCCTCCGGCTTCACGGTAGCCGCGACGCGTGCGAGAATCTCCGACCAAGCCAGACGTTGCCCGATCGCTAGCCCCAGCTTTGCTAGAATCAACGCATCGCGCTCCCCGACGGTGCGGCTCTCGCAGTGATAATCCCCATCGGCGGGAAAACAAGCGCACAGCTGATCCGGCCCTTCCACGATCAGGCATTCCGTCCCCGGCTCGTTCCGCAGCTTGCGGTGCACGTTCGTCATGTTCTTCACGTACTCCGCCGAATACCCCATCCCGCGATAGCCAAGCAGGCACAGCAGATGGTGTCCCCTTAAGGAAATCGTCATTGCGCGTCCCCTCCCCACGATGATTATAAGGGAGGATAGTGGAACTTGCACCTCGGTGCATCAAAAAATCCCCTTCGACTGATTCACTGCGAAGGGGATGGCGGATTATTGCCTAACTTCTACTGCTGTACGCGATCAGGGTGAAAATGCCCGACGCCAGGGCGTGCAAGACCCAGATGGTCCCGCAGCGTCGCGCCTTCGTACGATTCCCGGAACAAGCCTCTGCGCTGCAGAATCGGCACCACATGGTCAACGAAATCGTCGAGATCGCCCGGTAGAACGGGTGGCATGATATTGAAACCATCGCAGCCATACTGCCGGAACCACTCCGCCATCAGGTCCGCCAGGCGCTCCGGCGTCCCGACGAACTGGAGATGACCGCGCGCGCCCAGCAGACGGCGCCCCAATTCAAGCATGGACAAATTCTCGTTCCGCGCGAGATCCATGATGAGCTGAACGCGGCTTTTCATGCCGTTCGATGCGATTACGGGATCCGGGATATCGGGCAGCGGCCCATCGGCCGGGTAGCCCGACAAGTCGGTCTGCAGCATGCCGGACAAGAAGCCGATCGCTTCCTCCGGGCGAATGAGCTCGAGCAGCTCCCGCTCCCTCCTGCGCGCTTCCTCCTCGGTGGAGCCGATGATCGGCGAGATGCCGGGCATGATTTTAAGGCTGTCCTGCGTGCGCCCGAAACGGGCCAGCTGACTCTTCACCCCTTGATAGAACGATTGCGCGCCGGCGAGATGGGGTTGGGCGGTGAAGATCACCTCGCCGACTCTCGCCGCGAACGCTTGCCCAGGCCCCGAGGAGCCTGCTTGAATGAGCACGGGATATCCTTGCGGCGGACGAGGTACGTTAAGCGGCCCGCGAGAGCGGTACCACCTTCCCTGTCCATCCAGCGCATGCAGCTTGTCCGGGTCGGCGAACAAGCCCGCGCCGCGGTCCATCACGAGCGCATCGTCCTCCCAGCTATCCCACAATCCGGTCACGACGTCCACGAACTCCTGCGCCATTTCATAACGAAGACCATGCTCCGGGTGCTGTTCTCGCCCGAAATTGAACGCCTCGGCATCGGTCTGGCTCGTCACGATGTTCCACCCTGCCCGGCCGCCGCTAATATGGTCCAGCGTCGCGAACTTGCGCGCCGCGTTATACGGTTCGTTGTACGTCGTGGACATCGTCGCCGTCAGGCCGATCTTCTCCGTCGCCATCGATAGCGCGGAGAGCAGCGCGATCGGGTCGAACATACCCGCCGCCGCATGGCTTGGGTAGATCAAATGGAGCAAGTCGGCGAAGAAGATCATATCGAACTTGCCCCGCTCCGCCGTCTGCGCCATCCTCACGTAATTGCCGATGTCGAACATCTGCTCGACCCCCGAGCTCGGATGCCGCCAGCCGGCGTGATGATGGCCCGTAAAATATAGGAAAGCGCCCAAGTGAAGTTGTCCTTGCCGTTGTTCCGCCATAGCGTTCATCCTTTCGCGATCTTGTAGTTCTTCTATTTGCTAGCCCTGATACGTGTCCTGCCAGCGCAGCCAACGACGCTCGAGCAGCCGAACGCCCATATCCGAGAGCTTCCCGACTAGCGCGAAAATCAGAATCCCGACGAATACGATATCCGTCTGCGCATATACGCGTGCATCCTGAATCATATACCCGACGCCTTCGCTCGCCCCCATCATCTCCGCCACCGCCAGCAGCAGCCACGAAGCGCCGACGGACAGTCGAACGCCAAGCAAAATATTCGGCAGCGCGGCCGGGAGAATAAGACGTGCGAACAGCTGTGTCCGCGAAAATCGGAGCGTACGCGCCACTTCGTACAGCTTAAGATCAGTTCCCCGCACGCCGAGGAATGTATGAAAATACACCGGGAAAAACGCGCCGAGGGAAATAAGCAGCCATTTGGCCAGCTCGCCAACGCCGAACCAAAGAATGAACAGCGGGATCAACGCGAGCAGCGGAATCGTCCGCAGCATTTGCAGCGAAGGATCGAGCGTCCGCTCCACCCATTTGCCAAGCCCTGCGAAAGCGCCTGCGAATAGTCCGACCGACGCGCCGATCGCGAAGCCGCCGGCCGAACGCCCGAGGCTTGCCATCAGATGATGGATCAATTCCCCGCTTATCAACAACCGCCAGAATGCCGTTGCGATAACGGAAGGCGCTGGCAGCATGGATGGTGAGATCCATCCGAGAGCCGCTCCCGTCTCCCAAATCGCCAATATGCCGAAGGGGACTAGCCAGCCGTGCAGCCAATGCGGGAAGCCATGACGGCCCTGCTTCGTCTGCGCACGCGCCGTCGAGGCTTCGGACGATGAAGCCCATGAGACCGGGTTCATGCTAACCCGCTCCTTTCATCGTATTTTGCCAACGCAGCAGCCTCTTCTCCAGCAGCTTGACGGCGGAATCCGTGATTTTGCCGACGGCCGCGAACACGAAGATGCCGACGAAAATAACCGGCGTTAACGAGAATGAACGCGCATCGTTAATGATATATCCGATCCCCGAGCTCGACCCCATCAGTTCCGCCACGACCAGGCCAAGCCAGCTAATCCCGGCCGAGAGCCGGATGCCGAGGAAGATGGACGGCAGCGAAGATGGAATCATCAGCTTCTTCACCGTCTGCCAGCGCGTGAACGCCAGCACCCGAGCGACCTCGAACAGCTGGCGGTCCACCGACCGGACGCCGAGGAACGCGTTGACGTACAGCGGGAAGAACGCGCCTTTAGCGATCAGCAGTATTTTGGAGGTCTCCCCGAATCCGAACCATAGGATGAATAGCGGCGCGACCGCAAGGTGAGGAAGCGTCCGAAGCAGCTGAAACGACGGATCAAGCAATCGCTCCGCTCGGATCGAGAAACCGACCCACAAGCCGGCCGCAAGGCCCAATCCGCCGCCGATCAGAAACCCGAGCAGCGCCCGCCATGCCGAAATGCCCAGATGGCCGAGTAAATCGCCGGAACCAAACATACGCAGCAATTCCTCCACTACGGACCATGGCGGCGGCAGCAATACCGCGTTCACCATCCCCGTGGATGACGCGAGCTGCCAGACAATCAAGAGCGCGGCCGGCAGCAGCAAGCCGACCAGCGCGTTCATGGCCGGATGAGCGAGCTTGTTTCTCATCCCCTCCATGTTGGGTTCCTCACTTCCGCGTCTCCTGTTCGACTTGCGCCAACGCTTCTTCGATATATCGGTTGTCGAAGACGGCCCTCACGTCGATCTTCGTCCGGATCGTGCCGAGCGCCAGTTGGAAGTCCGCTGTCTTCTGCTGCTCATCGATAATGGCATCCGAGACCGGGATGTTGATGAACGTGCTCCGCTCCTGCATGCCTTTCACGACCTCGATCGGAATGCTTCGCTCATCCGCATAGCGCTGATACGCTTCATTCTGATTGCCTTCCTCCCACAACCTCGTCTGCTCCAGCACCTTCAAATAAAGCGTCACCAGTTCGGGATATTGCTTCGCAAAATCTGCACGGACGAGCTGGAAGGAAGGCGAGAGAACGCCTGTCGCAGCGCCGTCGGTCAGCACTTTCGCCTTGCCGGTAAGCGTATTGAGGGTAATGTATGGATCCCAAGTCGCCCATGCGTCCACTTTGCCCCCTTCGAATGCAGGCTGCGTCTCGTCGGGCTGCAGTTGGATGACTTCAACATCCGACGTTTCCACACCCTCCTCTTCTAAGACGCGGTAGAGGAAGTTATAGGCGTTGCTGCCCTTCGTGACCGCGATTTTCTTCCCTTTCAAATCCGATAGGTGCTTGATCGCGCTGTCGACGGGCACGATAATCGCCACGTTGTTTTTGCCTTCGAGCAGCTGCGAAATAATCGTGAACTTAATGCCAGCCGCTTGTGCCGCAATCGGAGGCATATTCCCCATTCCCGCGAAATCCAAATGATCGGCCGCCATCGCCTCGACCATCGGAGGCCCGCTTTGGAATTCCACCCACTCCACGTTGACGCCAAGCTTGCCGTAAGCGTCCTCGAACCACTTCTCTTCTTGCGCTTTGCCGAATAGACCGCCTTTGCCCTGCACGCCAAGTCTGACGGTCAAGCCATCGTAGTCCGGCTCTCGGCCAGTCGTGCTCTGCTCCGCGCTGCTCGTCCCGGCAGACGCCTTGTTCGTATCTCCCTGCGCCGCGCCACCGCAGCCAGCCATCGCCAGCAGTGCAACCAGCAATGCGCTTATCCCCAGCATTCTTCTCTTCATCGATCGTTCCCCCGAGTAAGTATTGGTAACTTGCGCTATATGCCCGCGCCTTCTTCGTAAAGAAGTCCGGGCTCTGCCTTCTCAAATTCCGCAAGTACGCGGCTGCGCAGTTCCTGGAATGCGGCGCCGGCGCGCTTGCGCGGATAAGGCAAATCAATGCCAACGACCTGGCGGATATGCCCGGGACGCGGGTTCATGATCACGACGCGCTGTCCGAGAAATACCGCTTCGTCCAGGTCATGCGTGACGAAGAGCATCGTCGTTCGATTCCGCTGCCAAATATCGAGCAGCGCCTCCTGCATATGCGTGCGCGTGAACGCGTCGAGCGCGCCGAACGGTTCGTCCAGCAGCAGCACGTCCGGATTGCGTAGCAATGCCCGCGCGATCGCGACCCGCTGCGACATGCCGCCAGACAGCTCGCGCGGATAGGCGCGCTCGAAGCCTTTCAACCGGACGAGCTCGACCATCTCGCCGACCCGTCGCCTGACCTCCGGCGAGGAGAGCGGCAGATTGGCCGCGATATTACGCTCGACCGTCATCCAAGGAAAGAGACGCGGCTCCTGGAAGATGACGCCTTTGTCGACGCCCGGGCCGGTAATTCGCTTGCCGTTCAGCGTCAGCTTCCCTTGGTACGCCGTATCCAGACCGGCGATGATCTTCAGCAGCGTGCTTTTGCCGCAGCCGCTCGGACCAATGAAGGTGACCAATTGTCCCTGTTCCACCTCAAGCCGAATATCGCGCAGCGCCACGACATCGCCGGATGGTGAAGCGAATGTTCTGTTTAATCCCTCGATCATCAGCAGGGTAAGCCACTCCTTTTACCTTGTATTTCGATGTATTTAATAGGTTTTAAGCAATAAAAAAGAGACTCGCACGCTGCTCTGCGGAAAACGGGCGGACATGTGCATCCCCTTCTTCCCGAAAAGCGGTTCGACATCTCCAGTGGTCTGGTCGAGTTCGATTCCCTTCTCACAAACCGAATTATTATTCGGTTTGTTGACGTCATAGTAACAGGAGTTCATTTAGACTGTCAAACCTTTTTTTGCAAAAAGAGACCTAGCACGTTGTCGGCATGAATATCGACCGGCACTTCCGCGCCTGGAGCGCGCTGCAGCGTCAAGCCTTGAATAAGGCTGACGAAATAAAATGCCAGCTCTCTCGGGTCCCCCGGTACGACCGTACCCTCCTGCTGCCCCTGCTCGATCATGCGAGCGACGGGCTTCAAGTTGTCGGTGAACCTCCTCGTTACCTCGGCGCGCAGCTCCTCCGTCGAAGACTCGGACATCCGGGCCGTATGAATGAGAATCGTGTACGCCCAGTTATTGCCCGTGGACAACCATGTCGCGCAGAGCGTACGGAGTTTCTCCGGCGCGGTCATGTCGGCATCCGCCAATTGGGCGACGAAATCGCCGTACCCTGTCTGTCCTCTGCGCAGCAGCTCGGCGAAAATTTCATCTTTGGATTTGAAATAGTGATACACGTTCCCGACGCTGACGCTCGCCGCACGGGCAAGATCGCCGATGCTAACCGAACCGATTCCTTTCACCGCCATCGTTTCGATCGCCGTATCCAGAATGTGGGCAATCCGTTTTTCACGCAGCTGCATGTCCTTCTCTACATTTCTAGGCAATTCGAACGCGCTCCCGTCTTGAAAGTGTCCTCCTCACCTTAGTTGGTACAGCGCGAAAGTTCAAGCCTCATCCGCGAAATCCACGAACTAAATGAGTAATTCCTCATACGAGCCGTATAGGCAGGCGACTATGCTATGATTGGTAAGGATTATGAAATTTCCGTATTGCAAACGCCGACTTTTCGCAAAAAGCGCAACCCCATATCCAAACAAAGGAGCTTATTGGACGATGAACGTGCTGCAACAATTGAGGGAGCATACCGCAACCTTTCATAAACAGATCGAACAGAACCCCTATGCCAAAGGGATCATGGACCAGTCACTGACTATTGACGGCTACCAAGCCTATCTGAGCAAGTTCTATGGATTCATTGAGCCGATCGAACGGGAGATCGCCTCCCGGCCGGAGTGGTCCGAATATGAATTTCGCTTCGACGACCGGACCAAAGCGGATTTGATCGCTAGCGATTTGCGCGAGCTCGGGTTGTCCGAGACCGAGCTCGCCGCACTTCCCCGCTGCGCGGAGCTGCCGGATGTCTCCGACTTCGAAGGCGCGCTCGGCTATATGTATGTGTTGGAAGGCTCAACGCTCGGCGGACAGGTCATCATGCGCCAGTTTGCGAAATTTTTGCCAGTGAGCGCGGATACGAACGGCAAGTATTTCAGCAGCTACGGCGACGACGTTCGCGCCAGATGGGGTGAATTTCGGGAGCTGCTCGAATCGGCCGCCAAGCGTGGCGGTTCTTCCTCCGAAGACCGGATCGTCCAGACGGCCGTGGACACGTTCCGCCTTCTAGACCGGTGGATTCAGCATTAACCTATGACGGCATCAGCCGCGCGGCAAGTTAAGGCCGCTAAGCAAGGCCGCTAATCGCGAACGGAGGACGATAATATGACCGAAGTGCCCCACAAGCGGAACAACGAACTGCTGAACCGCGAACTCCTGACCGATGGCGAGTACGTTCTTAATGAACCGATTGATTTGACGAATTGCGAGAAGGAGCCGATCCATATTCCCGGACGCATCCAGCCGCATGGCGTGCTGCTTGCGTGCCATTCCGCCGACGATTACCGGATCGTGCAATGCAGCCGCAACGTGAGCGAACTTCTCGACATGCAGCCCGAGGAGCTGCTAGACCACCCTCTTCACGCGCTGCTCGGCGAAGCGCAGTCCGCCTTGGTCGCGATGGAGGCTAGCCGGGCGAAAGCTGATCCTTTTAAGCTTCATTATTTGGATTTGTCGCTGGCGATCCAGGGGGTGGAACAAGCATTTTGCGGAATTTTGCACGAGAGCGACGGCTTTCTGCTTCTGGAGCTTGAACCTGCCCTTCCGGAAGAACAAGCGAGCAGCCTGAACGATTTCGAATGGATTCAGACGTTCTTCGGCAAGCTGAAGCAGGCGGGTAACCGGTTAGAGGCGAGTCGATTCGCGGCCGAGCAAATCAAGCAGATGCTCGGCTACGACAGGGTCATGATCTACGAATTCGATCCGGCGTGGAACGGGAAGGTCATCGCGGAAGCGAAAGAAGCCCATATGGAGCCTTATCTCGGACACAACTATCCCGCATCGGACATCCCGAAGCAGGCGCGTGCGCTGTATCTCCGCAATTGGCTGCGAACGATCGTGGACGTTCATTACGAACCGGTCGACCTCGTTCCCTCGCTTCGCCCAGATACGGGCCAACCGCTCAATATGAGTTTGTCTACCTTGCGCAGCGTCTCCCCAATGCACATTGAATATTTGCGCAACATGGGCGTCGGCGCGACGGTGACGATCTCGCTTATCCATAACAACGAGCTATGGGGACTTATTACGTGTCATCATGAAACGAAAAAATACGTGCCGCATCGAGTTCGCAATTTGTGCAATTTCCTGGGCGAATTTTTCTCGCGGGAGCTCTATCAGCGCCAACAGCTGGATGCCTATGAGACAGAGCTGCGATTAAAATCGCTCTCCACCCGCATCGCGGCCATCTTCATCAGCGAACCGACGCCCGCCCGCATCATGGAGCAGCTGGAGCAAGAGCAAGCTGCCCTTCTTACGCTTATGAACGCGAGCGGCGCCGCAATCAGCTACCATAATCATCTGGCGCTCTACGGCGACACGCCTTCCGCGCAGCAAGTCCTCGAATTGGCGGCCTGGGCCAAAGAGCGAGCATCCGAGCACGTCCACCATACGTCGGAGCTGCCGCTTGAATTCGCACCGGCCATCGGGTATAAGGCAACCGCATCAGGCATGCTCTATCTGGCCTTGTCCGCTGGACACAAGGATTTCATCATCTGGTTCAGACCTGAAGTCGTCCAGACCGTCGAATGGGCGGGGGACCCCGCCAAGGCGGTCACCCGTGCCGAGGACGGACTGCGCGTCTCGCCGCGCAAGTCGTTCGAGAAGTGGCTGCAGACCGTCGTTTCTACCTCTGCCCCATGGCTGGATAACGAGCTGCGTCTGCTGCCCGAGCTGAAGTCGATCATTTTCAAACGGACGCAAGCTCAGCTTCGTCAAGCGGAGGCGCTGGCCGAACAGCATCTCCAGGCGGTTCGGGATAACGAGAAGCGATATCTCCAGTTGATGGAGTATTCGCCCGTCGCCTTCTTCGCCGTGACGGATGGCAAAATCGTCTACGCGAATCAACAAGCAGCCGAGCTTGTCAAAGCCGCTCAAGCCGAAGATTTGATCGGACACCGCGTTCTATCGCTGCTTCGGAAGGAATCCCAACTGGCAGCCCAGATGAAGGATGGCACGCTCGGCCGCACGCTCGTCACCACCGTGAGGATGACGGTCGAATGCTTCGGTGCCGAGCATTTGCTCGAGACGAGCATGGCGCAAGTTATTTATAGCGGCAAGCCATCGATACTGGCGATCGCGCGGCAAGTCGAACACAAGCAAGGCACCGAAGAGGAAGCCATCTACCGGGATACGGCCAGCCAGCTGCAAAGCATCATCGAAACAGACGTGCTGACGGAAATGCCGAATCGACGCTTGTTCGAGAATCGGCTGCTGCAGTCATGGGATCTCGGCCGAATCAACGGGCATACCTTATCCGTTCTTATCATTGATATCGATGGCTTTAAAACATACAACGCCCTGTTCGGGCTGCAAGGCGGCGACACCTGCATCCAGTGGATCGCGGATGTGCTGCGCGCTTGCGCCTACGCGGACGACGAGACAGTCATCGCCCGTTATGAAGGCGGCACGTTCGCCGTTCTCACTTGCGGTCGCGACGCGGAGCTGACACTGGCACTAGCTGAACAAATCCGCCAAGGCGTCGCCGGCATGCAGATCCCGCTAAACCAAGGCGGCGCCGGCGATTACGTGACGGTCAGCATTGGCTGCGCCACGTCCGTGCCCGCGGCGTCGAGCGGTCCGGCGGATTTATTTCATTCGGCGCAGAAGTCTCTTCGTGCAGCCAAGTCCGGCGGCCGCAACCGCGTTATGCATGCCTGACTTAGTCGCCCGATGCACTTATAGGTTCGATAAGCATGAAGAAGAGGGACGCCCGCGATTGCGGATGTCCCTCTTGCGCGTTTGCCGAATCGTTCTCTTCGGTTGGATTTTACTCGACATGAGACTGACGACACCGCCCTACTTATTCCCTTATTGCCCAAGATTGTTCTGCAATAATGTCCCGCTTCGCTATGACCCGGGAACAATTTTTGACCCGACACTATTAAGGAAAGCACACGGACTCCCAAATTTTATGGGTGTATTTCCGTCTCGGGATCATGCTAATCTGAGTGGGCCAAAACTTCGGGACAACATGCCGGAGTGCGGGGGACGCAAGATTCGCAGCCGCGGTTAACGACGCGCTGCTTGGGGTGAACCGCCGATATCGGCGCAGGGCTGACTCCTTCGGCCCGAACCCGACAACTAACCTCGCCGGCCAATCTAAGGAGGAATTATTCGATGAAGAAGATCGTAATCGCTGCAACCATTACAGCCATGTCCATGATCGCCGCCGTTACGCCGACGCTCGGCATGACCGCGCACGCCGCCACCGCGGCTACCGCCCAGAGCGTCATCAACGCCGGCATGAAATATATCGGCACACCGTACGAGTACGGCTCCAGCCGTTCGGATACAATCACGTTCGACTGCTCCGACTTCGTTCGCCAGGCTTTCCTGGACGCGACCGGCGTGAAGCTGCCGGCCGACTCCAGAGGCCAGGCGACCTATGTGAAGAACAGAGGCGGCACGACGACCAACTGGAGCAGCTTGAAGCCAGGCGACGTAATGTTCTTCATGAGCTATAAAGGCACTTCCAAATCCGCTTATGCGGGTATCAATAAATCCGCCCAACGCATCACGCATGTCGGCATTTATCTGGGGAATGGCAAAATGATGAACACGTATTCTAATCAAGCCGGCGGCGTTACGATCAGTAAAGTGGCCGGCACGCATTGGGAATACCGCTTCGTGTTCGGCGGCAGCGCGATTTAAATGAAGGAAAGCCGGTTCAATAGCGACCAGCACTGCCAAATTGTATGTCTATACTTTCAATTCGACATCGTGTTAACCTAACAGAGCCAAAACTTCAGGACATTAACCTGAAGTGCGGGGGACGCAAGATATGCAGCCGCGATCAACGCCGCGCTGCTTGGGGTGAATCGCCGACATCGGCGCAGGGCCGACTCCTTCCGCCCGAACCCGACAACTAACCTCGCCGGCCAATCTAAGGAGGAATTATTCCATGAAGAAAATCGTGATCGCAGCAACCATTACAGCCATGTCCATGATCGCCGCCGTTACGCCGACGCTCGGCATGACCGCGCACGCCGCCTCCGCGGCTACCGCCCAGAGCGTCATCAACGCCGGCATGAAATATATCGGAACCCCATACGAGAACGGCTCTAGCCGCTATAATACAAGCACCTTCGATTGCTCCGACTTCGTCCGCCAGGCTTTCCTGGATGCGACCGGCGTGAAGCTTCCGGCCGATTCCAGAGGTCAGGCAACCTATGTGAAGAACAGAGGCGGCACGACGACCAACTGGAGCAGCTTGAAACCAGGCGACCTGATGTTCTTCATGAGCTATAAAGGCACGTCCAAATCTGCTTATGCAGGCATCAATAAATCCGCCCAGCGCATCACGCACGTCGGCATTTATCTCGGGAACGGCAAAGTGCTCCATACGTACTCCAAGCAATCCGGCGGCGTCACGATCAGCAAAGTAGCCGGCACGCATTGGGAATACCGCTTCGTGTTCGGCGGCAGCGCGATCTAAGTTGTAGCTAGTTTGCGCGAAGCACCATGCATATATTCTGTCCTATCAAGACACGTCTCTAACCGAGGCGTGTTTTTGCTTTGGGGAAGCATGTACAAACTCGCAGGCAAGGCAGCTGTTTTCCTCACGCGTAATCGAATACCCGTGAAAATTGTCGAAAAACATTGGCACACTTCTCCTTTCGCACGCTATACTTAAGCCATTCTGTCATGCGTGGCAGTCAGATTAGCTTGGAAGGATGAAACCATCGTGTCTACAACGGCATTAATCACCGGCGCGTCATCGGGTATCGGGGAGCAATTCGCCTGGCAGCTCGCCCAAAAAGGAAATGATCTTGTGCTGGTCGCGCGCTCGAGAGATAAATTGGACCAGCTTGCGGCAGGAATATCGGCCAAACACGGCGTGAACACGCACGTTATCGCGGCAGACCTAAGCGAGCCCGGCGCGGCGCATCGCCTCCATGCGGAAACCGCCAAGCTCGGGGTAACGATCGACCTGCTGGTGAACAATGCGGGATTCGGGCTGAGCGGCGAATTTCTGAATCACCCGGTCGATGCATATCGAAATCAAATCATGCTGAATGTGAACGCGCTTATGGAGATGACCCACCTGTATCTCGCCGATATGGCCGCGCGAAAGTCAGGCGCGATCATTAACGTCGCCTCTCTCCTCTCGTTCATGCCATTCCCTTATTGTTCTGTCTACAGCGGTACGAAAGCATTCGTACTCTCCTTCACCGAATCGCTGTGGGAGGAATATCGTCATCGCGGCGTTCGGGTGCTCGCGCTCTGCCCAGGTCCGACCGATACGAATTTCTTCCGGACCGCAAGCGAAGTCGAGACCAAATCCAAGCGTACGCCAGCCCAAGTTGTCTCGACTGCCCTTCGAGCGTTGTCGTCGAACAAAGGGTTCGTCATCGATGGCGCGAACAATTATTTCACCGCGCTGCTCGGACGCGTGCTGCCGCGGGCGACCTTGGCCAAAATCTTAGGCGCGGCCATGCGCAAATCGATCGAACAACGCAGCAAGACGTAACATTCACGTACAAAGCCTATAGCAAATGCATAACGGCCTGCTAACATCCAGCAATAAGCATGGATGCTCGGCAAGCCGTTTATTTTGCGTTATAAGAATCGATGCTCCACACGAATCTCATCGGCGATCGCGATCAACCGATGCACACCTTCCGCTAGTTTCCCTTCATTCAAATAAGAATAGCTCAATCTCATTCGATCGTTCATACCGCCCAGCGGATCGCAAATGCTCCCCGGCACGAAGGCGATCGACCGGGACAAGGCGCGCCGCAACAGTTCGTCGACCGGGATGTCTCTTGGCAGCCGCAGCCATAAATTCAGACCGCCTTCGGGGCTTGCCCAATGCCAGCCGGTATCCGCGAGCTGCGACTCCATCGCCGTCTTGCGAAGCTCGAGCGCCGTGCGCAGCTTGACGACATGCTCCTGCAGCCGCGTCGAGAAGAAATAGTGCTGGAATATCTTCTGGTTGAGCAGCGGCGTGCCGTTATCCGACAGCGCCTTGACCGGCGCAATCGCCTCCATCAGCGCAGGACGCGCCGCAAGCACGGAGATGCGAAGACCGGGCGCGACGTATTTGCTGAAGCTTCGAATATAGAGGACATACCCTTCCGTGTCGTAATAGAACAACGGCGGGGGCGGGGGACTGCCGAAGTAAATATCGTGATAGACGTCGTCCTCTACGAGCAGGCACTGATACTTCTCAGCCAACTCGACCAGCCGTTTGCGCTGCGCGGCAGGCACGGTATAGCCGGTCGGATTTTGATAAGTCGGATTCATATAGAACAACCGCGGACGCTCGGTCTTCATGAACCGCTCGACCTCGTCCAAGTCGTAGCCTTCCGGCGCAATCTCGACGGGCAGCAGCGTAATGCCCTGCTGGTGGAAAGCGTCGATCGCCGGCGAATACGTCGGCCGCTCGATCAGCGCCTTGTCGCCCGGCTTGGCGAGCGCGCGGGATACGAGATCGATCGCCTGCTGGGACCCCGTCGTAATAAGCAGCTCGTCGGGATGCACGCTAATGCCGTGTTTGGCCAAGAAGAAGCAGGCGAGTTCTTCTCGCAGCTCAGGGTCTCCGAGCACGGTGGAATAGGTACTCAGCACACGCGGATAAAGGTCGAAGACTTGCTTCACGTAATTGGACAAATACGCGTTGGGCAGCAGATTCGGGTCGATGAGCGCTTCCGACATCTGATAGTCGACCTGCTGCCGGTGGATGTCCGATAGTCGGCTCCGATTCACGTACAGCGAACGCGCCTTGTAGTCCCAATCTCCGGCATGAAGGGACTCGCTCGATGCCATCGAATGCGACTTGACGTAATACCCAGATTTATATTTGGCTTCTATAATGCCTTCCTCCGCTAACTGTCTGTATGCCTTGAGCACGGTTAAGCGGTGCACCTCCATCCGCTCTCCCATCTCCCGAACGGAAGGGAGCTTGCCGCCTGGAAGCCACTTTCTCTCTTTAATCCCGCTGCGTATCGTCTCGTATACCGAGTTCGCCCGCCGGCTGCCTATTTCGGCTTGCGCCATTCCTCTCCTTGAAGCCATCTGCTCGCCTCCATCGCCTTCTTCATCGCCAGCTTCTTCACCAGCCAAAATGACGTTTCTGTTCTATTTAACAGCCATCTGTTCTATTGCCACCTATTATAGTATACAAAAAGGAGGAAACGCTATGATACTTACCGCTTACTTGCTCATGTGCGCGATCTTCGGCACGACGTTCCTGGCCATTAAAATTGGGGTGGAAGCGGGAATGCCGCCATTCTTCGCCGCCGGCCTCCGTTTCTTTATAGCGGGACTGATCCTGTTCACCTGGCTTCTCGTCAAGCGCAAAGCAACGCTGCGCATGCTGCTTGAGCCCAATTTCTGGCTGATTGGCCTGGGCAGCACCTTCTTCACGTTCGCCACGCTGTACTGGGCGGAGCAGCACATCGATTCCGGCATCGCGGCGATGCTCTCTGCTACCGGCCCCATGATGATTCTTGTGCTGCAAAGCGCGATCGCCCGCCAGTCGCCGCCGGGCGGCGCATTTCTCGGCTGTGCCATCGGATTCGCGGGCGTCTTCGTACTGCTGCTCCCCAAGCTGGGCATAGGAAGCGATCCGTTGTGGCTGCTTAGCTGTCTGCTCGTGCTCCTGGGCGAGCTTGGCTATGCAGCCGGAAGTTTATTTACGCGTAAGGTGATGATGGCAGCGAAGGAGACCCCGCCGATCGCGGTCAATGCCGTTCAGATGTTATTCGGCGGATTGTCGCTGCTGTTGTTGTCAACCTTCACCGAAGACTTTCGCCTCGAGGCGTTCGGTTCATGGTCCGGCATCGGTTCGCTGGCCTATCTGATCGTCGTCGGCTCCATGCTTGGACATAGCATTTACGCGTGGCTGCTGAAGACGACCAACGCCTTCTTCCCTTCTACTTGGCTGTATGTATCGCCCATTATCGCCCTCGGGCTTGGCGCCATGCTGTACGACGAACAGCTCACGGGTTATTCGGTGCTCGGCAGCGTGCTCGTACTCGCAGGCATCGTGCTGACCAATTGGCGCGAATGGGGAATGCGTCTGCGCAGAACGGCCGTCAGCCGTTCATAGCGTTCATTCTGCAATTCGTCCAACTGAAGAATGGCGTCGAGTAATTCACGGTGTAATCCGCTGCACGAGGAGCAGATTCCCGAAGGCCATTCCCGGCTATGCCAAACGATTTTCCCGAACTTCGGGAACCGTCTCCTCTTCCGAGAGGCCGGCTGCTGATGCTAAGATAAAGACAAGAAAGAAACAAATGAACGCACGACTGACAATCCCCTCCACGAATCGATTACGCGAATGCAAGCAGGTTCCCAGCCTCTGCTGCGTATGGAATGAACATCTCAGCAATTACGCCCCCCCTCTTACTTCGATCGGCCACCCCGGCCACTTCCCCTGAAAATCCACCCGCACCGCCTTCCCCGATTCATGTCCGTCTCTGCCGCAAGCGGCCGCCCGGCCGTCTAACGCGGTTGTTCTACAAACACAAAAGCCGATTCGGCCGCCCGCAGATGCGTGGCGCTTCGAATCGGCTTCTTCTTTTGGAGAACGCAAGTCAGGTCCGGGATCGTCCGCCCGTTCGCTTGCCGCTTACGGACGATTGCCCATGCGGCCAATTCTCGTCTGAAACTGCTTCGGCGTGCAGCCGCTGAATCGCTTGAACAACGCGTAGAAATGCGACATATTCTCGATGCCGACCGCGATCGCCGCCGCACTCGCGCTTAAGCCTTCGACGATCAGCAGCTGTTCGGCGCGGGCGATCCGTTTCCGGTTGACGTAATCCGTGAACGCAAGTCCGGTTTTGCGTTTGAAATATTTCGAGAAATATACATAACTCATCCCCGCCATTTCGCTCACTTGTCCCATATCGATCCGGCCGCTCAAATGCGTTTCGACGTAATCCGCGATCGTGCGGAGCAGACCCGCTTCGATTCCTTCATGCGGCTGAAGCAGTTCCCGGTCGTCATGGCGGAGCAAGATCAGCAGCAGCTGCTTGATATACATGCTGACCGCGATCTCGTAGCCTTTTGGCCGTCCGATCACTTCGTCATGAACATGCAGCAGCACCGCTCCGACCTCGCTGCGCGCCTGCTCCGACTCCCGAAACATGTAATTGAGCGCTTCGAGCGGGTTCAGCACCTCCATGAAGTGCCGCGAATAATGCATCATTGCAGGGTCGAAATACGAGCTTAAATCCACGTGAAGCACGATGTAGCGCACCTCGCGCCCCTGTTCCGTCCGCGAACGATGCAGTTGGCTGCTCCCGACGACGACGACGTCGCCGCTTCGCAGCGGATAGCGGTTGTTCGGCGTGAACAGCTCCATCTCCCCGTCCAGCACGACAATAAACTCCACTTCTTTGTGATAATGCCAGATAGCGGCACCAGCGTCGCCAACTCCGGTATAAGCGAAGGTCCAGACCTTCAGCCGAAGGCGCGGATCCTGATAATGTATCGGTTCTTGAAACGACCTCACAGCCTTCACCACTCCCGCGCCGCAGGTTAAAAATGAGGAGAAAACGGCTAAAATGCCGCATTTCCACATACTTGAATCGATTATATCATGTAAACCATACTGCAGCATGCGCATGCGTCGTTAGGTTTGCGCCCTCACGACGGGCAAATGTTCCATACAAAGGAGTGCTTAAGCATGAAAGTTGCCGTATTAGGCTGCGGCGGGATGGGCCATGTCCACGCGCGCATTTATGCCGGGATGGAAGATGTGACGCTGACGGCTGTCTGCGATACTGATCCCCCACGGGCACAAAGCTTGGCAGAAGAGCTAGAGGTTGCCGCCTACGTCGATTTTGACGAGATGCTCCGCCAAGCAGAATTCGACGTCATTAGCATCGCGGTGCCGAGCTGGCTGCATCACACATACGCCGTTCAAGCCGCCCGCGCGGGGAAACACGTCATTTGCGAGAAACCGATCGCCCTTACGCCGGAAGACGCGCGCGACATGATCGATGTCTGCGCCGCGAATGGGGTTCGACTGTTCATTGGGCATGTCGTCCGCTTCTTCCCGGATTATGCCCGGCTGAAGTATACCTTGGACAACGGAAGTTTAGGCAAGCCAGGCGTCGCACATGTATCCCGCAGAGGGGGACATCCTGCCAAGACGCATCCTTGGTACGCAGACGCGGACAAGAGCGGAGGCATTATCGTCGATCTGATGATCCACGATCTGGACTTTCTGCGTTGGTCGCTAGGCGATGTGAGTCAAGTGTACGCCATGGAGCGCAAGGAGACACTCCTCGAGTACGCGCTCGTCACGCTGGAATTCAAGAGCGGCGCCGTTGCGAACGCCGAAGGCTACTGGGGTTATCCGGGGCCGTTCCAGACAAAGGCCGAGCTGACCGGCAGCGGCGGAATCGCGCAAGCAAGCAGCCTGGACAGCAGCTCGATCAAGCTGCATCGAAGAGAGCCGGCGACCGAGAACTCTCCCTTCGTCGCTATACCTGGCAGTCCGAGCGCAAGCTCACCCTACGAGCGTGAACTGAAGCATTTCATCGCCTGCATTCGCGGCGAAGCGGAGCCGATCGTGACGGCTGAAGATGCGCTCCGGGCGCTGGAACTCGCGCTTGCTGCACAAGAAAGCTGCCGGAGCGGCCAACCCGTCAAGCTGGCCTCTGCTTCAGGTGGTCACTCGCCTGAGCCAAACGGGAAATAGGAGGAATGTTGCGATGAAACCTTTACGAATCGGTATGATCAGTTTCGCTCACGGGCATGCCTATGCTTATTTTCATGCGCTGCGCCGCATACCTGGCATTGAGATCTCGGGCATCGCTGACCCCGAATTCGCCCGCGTTCAGGCGCTAGCGGACGATTATGGCATCCCCTACTATGCAGATTACGCGTCATTGCTCGCGCTTGGGTTGGATGCCGTCGTCATCTGCTCCGAGAACGCACTGCATGCCGAGCATACAATGGCGGCTGCCAGAAGCGGCGCCCATGTGCTCTGCGAGAAGCCGCTCGGCATAACGCCCGAACAAATGGAGGCGATGATCCTCGTCTGCCGCGAGCAAGGCGTCCAGCTGATGACCGCATTCCCTTGCCGCTATCTGCCCGCGGTACGGGAAGCTAAGCGAATGATTGAGCACGGCGAAATCGGGGAAATCGTGGCCATTAAAGGTACGAACCGAGGCACCTGTCCGGGCGGATGGTTCGTACGTCCCGAATTGTCTGGCGGCGGCGCTCTGCTCGACCATACCGTGCATGTGATGGATTTGATGCACTGGATGACCGGCGCTCAAGTTGAACGTGTGTACGCCTACGCGGCCAATCTATTCCAGCCGGGGCTTCAGGTAGACGATGCCGGGATGCTCCATGTGCATTTCGACAGCGGCGTCGTCGGCGTCATTGACACAAGCTGGTCGCGCCAAGCGCCGTTCCCGACCTGGGGTGACGTAACGTTGGAAATAACCGGCACGAACGGCTCCATCTACGTCGATGCATTCGCCCAGAAGAACGATGTCTACAGCCGAGCGGACATGCAGGGCAGATGGGACTATTGGGGCGACGATATGGATGCGCATATGGTCCAGGCGTTCATCGAAGCAATTCGCGATGGTCGGCCCGTACCAGTCACCGGCGAAGACGGCCAGCGGGCGGCGCTTGTCGCGCTGAGCGGATACCGTTCGCTGGAAGCCGGCCGCGCCATTCCGCTGATCGAATCTTGATATCCCCTTCCTGTGTATCGCCGTTTGCTATTTAACCATAAAGAGCCTGATTCCTGCATTGGTCGATAATCGATGACCGAGGCGGAATCAGGCTTCTTGTTCGTTCGATATCGTATCCCGAACGATCAACACACCTCTCATCGCGACTAAAACAGTCATCCTCCGAATTTAATGTAAACAAATATGACGCCAAATAAATTTATATCACAAATTGGATAGACAACGACCGAATACGTTATATAATGTTACATAACAAATAAACCAAAAGGAGTACGGAACATGCGTGCCATAGTCGTGATTGAAAATCGGAGCGACTTGCCTAGCGATAGCGGCGATGGCAGCCGCCCTTCTGCTTCGGCGGCAGCTGTCTTGCTTCGCGGCGGTTATCAGGTGACGGCAGCGGCTACTTGCGAGCAAGCGCTCCCCCTCCTATCAAGCGCAGATGCCTGCGTGCTCGCCGTACCCATCTCGGTCTACTCTGATTGGCGGGTGAGCATCTCCAGCCACCGGGCACTGCCGACATTGTGGTGGTGTTCCGAGCGCACCGCCAATGTATTGCCAGCAGCCTATCCAGGCGTCATAACGACAGATGGCATTCTCTCACCAGGGATGAGCCCTGCCGAGCTTGAGTGGTCGCTGCAGCTCGCCCTCGGACAGTTCCAAACACGCCGGCAGTGGGTCAAGGAGCGGGAGCAGCTGCTGACCCGCTTGGAGGAGCGGAAGTGGATCGAGCGGGCGAAAGGCATCCTCTCGAGCACGAGGAACATCCCTGAAGCGGAGGCGTATGATCTGCTCCGCAAGCAAGCGATGAACGAACGCAAGCGCATCGCGGACGTCGCGGCTTCGATCGTGAACGCCTATCAATTGCTGCACAAATGACCAACCATGCCGATGAGCAAAAAAACGGAACGTCCGCCAACACTGGCGTACCGTTCCGTTTTTATTTAGCCGCTGACCGATTGTTAGCATGCCTACTCTATCCCTGCTCATCCGGCTGTACGATGATGCCGAAATCCGGACGAAGCGGATCGTAATTCAGGATGAATGCTTCCGACCAATCCGCAGCCGTCCTCGGCTTGCTCAGCAGATACCCCTGGAGCACATCGCACGCCTCCTGCTTCAAGTACGTCAACTGCTCTTGTGTCTCGACGCCTTCCGCGGTTACCCGCAGCTTTAAGCTGTGCGCCATCGCAATAATCGTCTTGACGATCTCCTTCTCGTCCTCGTTCTCGTTCTGCACGAACGACTTGTCGATCTTCAGCACGTCCATCGGGAATTTGGCTAAGTAGCTGAGCGAGGAGTAGCCTGTTCCGAAGTCGTCCAGCGCGATCCGAATGCCGAGCGCCTTCAGCTCTTTCAGCGTCTGGATGACGATGTCCTCGTTGTAGATCGCCACATTCTCCGTAATCTCGAGCGTCAAGCACGACGGATCGAGCCGCGTGCTCTGCAGCACGCCCTGCACGTTAGCCAACAGGTCCGGCTCCAAGAACTGCTTGCCTGACAGATTAACGGCCACGCCCAACTGCTTGCGGCCTTTACGCTGCCATTTCTTCGTTTGTCTGCACGCCTCCTGGAGCGTCCATAGACCAATATCGCCGATCATGCCCGTCTCTTCGGCGATCGCAATGAATTCAACGGGCGAAATAAAGCCCAGCTCGGGATGTGTCCAACGGATTAACGCCTCGTTGCTGACGATGCGGCCGCTCTGCAGATCGACGAGCGGTTGATAGACGAGCGAGAACTGCTTCTGCTCTAGCGCCACGCGCAAGCCAGTCTCGATGACGACCCGACGCTGCAGCTCTTCTTGCATCTTACGATTGAATAACGTATATGCATTGCCGCCTTGCTGCTTCGCCTTGAACATCGCCACGTCCGCGGAAGAGACCAACACGTCTTCCGAAAGACCATCGTCCGGATAGCTGCTAATCCCGATACTTACCGTTGTCTTGAACGAGTTGCCTTCCCAATTGAACGGTCTGGCTAATCTCGCCAGCAGATTCTTGGCATAGGCCAGCATCTCAGGTTCATCCGTGCGGGCTAGGCAAACGATGAATTCATCCCCGCCCATCCGGTACGCGATGGCGTTCGCGGGCAAACTCGCCGTAATCCGCGACGCGATCTCTTGCAGCAGCGCATCCCCCATGGCATGGCCGTATAAATCGTTCGCGTTCTTGAACCGGTCCACGTCGATGAAGGCGAGATAGAACGGACTCGCACCCTCTTCCTTGAATCTTCTAGCCAGATCGTGCTGGAAGGCAAGTCGGTTGTACAGCCCCGTCAAAGAATCATGGAAGGCAACATGAAGCGCATCCTCATTCTTCTGGTTCAACTCGCTCATCGTGTTCATCAGACTGGTGGACAGCAGGTTGAACCGCTCGGTTAATTGCCCGAGCTCGTCGCGGCGCCGAACGTATATCGTCTGGCCGAAATTTCCTTTGGCGATCTCTTCGACCCCGCGAAGCAATCGTTTGATCGGATTCAACAGAAAGCCCGCCAGCACATACGATACTGCGAATAACAGCAGCAGCAAGACACCGAATCGCTTCATGTCGGCGAGCATCCGCGCGTTTAGCTCCCGGTCCACGATATCGTAGTCGTAGACAATGCTGAGCACATAAGGCGGACTTGTCTGCAGCGGAATGTAACTCTTCAGAATATGCCGGCCAAGCGCCTTCGTGATCTCCGTCACCGGCTCGTCCGCTTCCCAAGCCTTCGTGACATTGCCGAAGTCATGACCGGTTCTGTACATGTAGGTTCCGTAGCGGATCGGATGCTTGTCGAGCGGCTGGAACATCGCATTGTCGAGTTCTTCCACGTTCACCAGCTGCCGGATTGTCAGCGGATTGAATATTGCGAATTCCATCAAGCCTTTCACGCTCTTCATTTGCCGTTCGAATATGGCTTCCGGGCTCATCTGACGCTTAAGCTTGACGAAGGAATTCTCCTGGATGAACAGATTAATAATATAATCCGTCGACCCGTCGTTATAGAACCCCCAACGCTCATTCGTTTGGACGACCGTGGTTTTGTTCGTGAAAGCGCTCGCCCAATAGTGGAGGTGTGCGCGTCCGTCCGCATCCGTGACTTGTTGGCGGCTGAGCAGTTCCTGAAGCGCATCGTCCCAGATCTCCCGGTCCTTCGCCTTGATCCCGATATTATTCGGGTCCGAGGCACGAATCGCCTCGATCCCGCCATGAGCTTTGCCGAACAGCGTAATGGACGTGAAGCCCATCTCTTTCACCAAAGCGGTCAATTGTTCGTTGGTGACGTCGGCAATCCGTTTGGGCAGCTTGTCCTGCACGGCTATTGACGCGAATTTCATCTTATCGTCCAACGACTCCTGCGTAACTTCAAAGCCATTCTGCGCGTATTCCGCGCTTATCGCCATTTGACGGGAAAGCAATCCGAATTGATTGTTGAGATTGTTGATTAACATATCCTTTACCGATAGAAAGGATAACATGCCGTGAAGCGCCAAGAGAACGGACATGGACAATGTGATGAGCAGCGCAATCTTCGTTTTGAGTGACATCCGATTCTCGATCTCCCGCATTAGTATCATCCTGGCATTCTGACAAATTGATGCCGTATATTAAAATTTTATCATTGTCAGCGACAATTCGCCATGATTATTCGTCATAATTCGACAGTGAAAATAATACCACCTCGACGGGAAAAGAGCAGCCCTGCGGCTGCCCTGATGATGAATGTCCCTATTTATTCGCGATATGAATGCGCAGCAATCATGTGATCTGACCTAAGCTTTGTCGTCAGCTGGTTCTACCCCGCCGATAAATTCGGCTCGCGCTTATCTTTACACCGCTCGATGACAGACGCAATTGCATCGATACTGATCGGTTTGCTCACATAGTCATCCATCCCCATTGCCATGTACTTTTGTTTATCGCCTTTGATCGCATGCGCCGTCACAGCGACGATCGTCGGCACTTTCTTCCCCGTCCTCGATTCCTTGATCAATCTTGTCGCTTCGAGTCCGTCTATGATCGGAAGCTGGATGTCCATGAAAATGATGTCGTATGGATAACGGTCATGCGCCTCGATTGCTTCTTTCCCGTCATTGACGACGGTCGCCGTGTAACCGAGCTTCTCGACCATGCGCTTCAATACAATCTGGTTCACCTCGTTATCTTCGGCGATCAGAATCCTTAGCGCTTGGTGCGTGATGCTGTTCTCCTCGTCTTGTTGATCAGGGAGCAGATCGTGGTGCATCGCCGTTCGGAATCGTACGGTGAAACGGAACGTTGAACCCGCTCCCCCCTCCGCCTTCTCGTACCAGATCCGACCGCCCAGCAGCTCAACCAACTTCTTGCAAATCGCAAGACCAAGCCCGGTTCCTTCAACGGAGCGGGACATGAAAGAATCAACCTGATAGAATGGCTCGAACAGGAAAGGAACCTTCGCCTCCGGTACACCGACTCCGGAATCTCGAACCGCGAATTCGAGCCTCACCTGATCATCCTGTTGATCAACATGCCGCACCGCGATGGCGATGGCTCCGTTCGGTGTAAACTTGATTGCGTTGCTCAGCAGATTCATTAAGATTTGCCGCAGTTTCATAATGTCCCCGAAGACGAATTCCGGCACGGCCGAATTAACCGATGTAGAGATATCCAGGTTCTTCTGGAGCGCTTTGGGCATGAACATATTCAGCGTATCCAGCAGCACGTCGCGCAATTTGAAATGGCTCTCGACCAGTTCTTCTTTGCCGGACTCGATCTTCGAGAAATCGAGAATGTCGTTGATGATCGTAAGCAGCGTCTCGCCGCTCTTCTTGATAATCTGCACGTACTCCCGCTGCTCGCCGTCCAGATTCGTCTCTAACAGCAGGTCTGTAATGCCGATTACCCCGTTCATCGGCGTGCGGATTTCGTGACTCATCATCGCCAGGAATTCACTCTTCGCCTTGTTCGTCTTCTCCGCTGCTTCCTTCTCGATCATCAGCTTCTTCTGTTCGGTCATATCCTTGGCGATCAAATAAAAGCCGACCGACTTCCCATGTATGATGATCGGCGCGAGCGTGGACAGCACTTCGACCGCCGTGCCTTCCCGGTTCAGAATAAAATTCAAGCTTTGCTCGACCGCGTGATAATCCGCCTTCATCGCATAAATAAGCTCCAGATTGGTTTGACCGATCAATCGGGCGATGCTGGTACCGACCAGCTCCGGAATCGCGTAGCCGGACAGTTGTTCCGCCATCTGGTTCCCGTTCATGATCCTGCCATCCAGTCCGAAGGAGATAATCGCGTCATGATTATACTTCTTCAGCGACGTGTAGCGCTCGATGCTCTCCTGCAGGCTTTGCTCGGCGATCTTGCTCTTCGAGATATCGACCACCTGCAGAATATAGAATAAAGGCTTGCCCGAATGCTCTTCCCGCGCTAGTGAGATTTGCGCCGAAGCCCAAATGGTTCTGCCTTCTTCCGTCGTATACGTGATTTCGAGTTCGACCAGCGATTCCCGTCCTTCGCACAAGCTGGACAACAATGACTCGAATTCTCCCTGCTCTTCGATCGCCAATAATGTCTTAGGATCTTGGCTGGCGATCTCCTCCTGCGTATAACCGAAAATGCGGCAAGCGGATGGATTGATGCTTAACCATGCATACTCAAGCGAGATAAACGCGATGCCGATTGGGGAGTGATGAAACACGTGGTTAAATAGTGCTTGATGCCCAATCGTATGTATGGGATCTACCTGCATGGAGAACAGCTCCTTCCGAGATGTGAACACAGAAATACTGGTATTTACCCGACTCGACTGCCTTCGAAACACACCCAACAAAAAAAGCCCATGGCGGGCTTTTTTTTGTTGGGACTGTTGCTGTTGTGCAGGATCATTCTCCCACCATGGCTGACTGCTGAGCGGCGCCGATTACCCGGTTGCGACCGGCTGCTTTGGCAGCATACAACGCTTGGTCCGCCGTATCGATCATGCCGGCCGCTTCGCCGATCCCCTCGGCCTGCCAAGCGGCTACCCCGATGCTGACGGTCACGATACCCGCCACCGCTCGTTCATTAGGCGTCGCTAGGGATTGAACAGCAGCGCGGACTGCTTCCGCGAAAGCGGCCGCTCCCGCCAAATTAGTCATCGGCAGGATGCAGGCGAACTCCTCCCCGCCGTATCGAGCTGCAAAAAAACCTTCCCGGTCAGCGAACTTTCCAAGCGTATCCGCCACTAGTTTCAAACAGGCATCACCCGCTACATGGCCGTACGTATCGTTGAACATTTTGAACGAATCGATGTCCATCATCATGAGCGCGAGCGTCCCTCCGTTGTTGCGACAGCGAATGCGTTCTTGTTCCAGCTGCTGGTCGAAGCTCCGGCGGTTATGCAGCCCGGTCAGTCCATCCACATTCGACAACTGTTCCAGCCTTCGGTTCGCTTCGATCAGCTTCTCCTCCGCCTGCTTGCGCCGGCTAATGTTGCTGATGGAGACGACCACCTCGCGTACGCGCCCTTCTTTCAAGACGGGGTTATACGTCGAGAAGAACGTGAACCTTCCGTGCCCGTATTCGCACTCGACGATCTGGCCGCTCCAAGCTAGCGCGTATTGTTCGCGCAGGAAGTCCAAAAGCAGAGGCGGGGCGGTCGATTCTAGCGAATGGCCAATGAGCTGCTGCGAGGTTAGTCCGATTTCTTTCAGCATTTGCCCGTCGGCCAGCGTGTAGATGAAGGCGTCTCCGATTTTTTTGTACTTGATCACGACGCCATGCTGGAAGTGAATTGTATCCGCCAGATCGCGCTGCAGCGTGAGAATCTGTTCCTCATTGCGCTTCCGTCTCGTAATATCTCGGATAATGCTGCTGTAATAGCGTATGCCCGAGGCTTCCCAGATGCTGTACGACAATTCGATCGGGAAGACCGTGCCGTCCTTGCGCCGTCCGAACGCTTCCAGTGTCGTTTGCCGTGCTCGGGTACGATCCAAGCGGCCGACGATTCGTCGTATCCGGGTCATATACAGTTTTCGAAACTGCTCCGGAATGAGCAGATCGACTGGCTGGCCAATCGCTTCCTGCTCCGAATAGCCGAACGTGCTGTTTGCGCCATAGTTCCACGATACGATATTCAGCTCGCTATCCGCGATCACGATGCCATCCTTGCTGGAGTCGACGATCGAGCTGAAGCGGGATTCCGATTCCAGCAGCGCGAGCGCCATGCTGATGCTAGGCGTTAGGTCCTCCACGAACTTCATGACGCGGGCGTTGAAGAAACTCGGCGTAGATGCCCCCATATTCAACAATGCGATCACCTGATTCTTATACCGGATCGGCACATGTATCGATGACCGGATGCCACGTTCATGGATGGCGTCTTCCAGATGTCCATTCGGCCGGCGTACCGTCCAATCCGGGAAAATCATCGACCTGCCGGACAAAGAGGGCTCGAGCGCTTCGATATCTGGTGGCGATACGTTGCTGCCGATCTTCACGTACTCGCCTTGACTTAGCAGACCGACCAGAAAATACCGATTGTCGCGGATCGCGACAATGCTGCCCATGTCTGATTGGAACAGGTCGCTTAGCTCACGAAGCGTTTTCTCATAGATATCGTTCACATTATCGATATTATGGAACGAGTGGATCATATCGTAGAGCTTCTTGTTGAGAAAGTGACGGTCGTACGTATTCCTCAGCAAGTCGATGCACCCGAACACGAATAGGCTGCCGATCATCAGAAACAGCTCCATGATCCACAGCTTGCTCAGGACCATCCCGTTCGCATACAGCACGTATCCGTAGAACAATCCGGAGAACGCCATTGCGGCAGCGGTATTGATCATCCAGAGCCGCCAATAGGATTTCACGCGCTCGGCGGCCATGCCTGACAGCAGTCCAATCAACACAACAAGCGCGATCGCCGCGGTCGCTTCGGGCGTGAATCCGCCGAACAGCGCGATTCGTCCCGTCGAGATTAGACCCGCGGTTAGCATCGCGCTGCGCAGTCCGCCGAAATACGCGGCCAATAGGACTGGAATCAGCCGTAAGTCCAGCCAAACTCCGTCCGCCACCTGCACGCTGAACAACATCATCAATATTCCGAAGAACGATTGATAGACGCTGATTCGAAGGCGAAGGCGCCACGTGGACTTGAAACGATCGGGCAATCGTTTGAAGACGAACATGCTTAAGAATAAAGATGCGGTCAGAATGAAAAAGTCCGCCACGAAAAAAGATACCATCGTATGCCACTGCCTTTGGGTTCGGGTTGTCTTGGGAGTCAAGAAAATGGATAATAGTATCTTTATCGGTGCGGGATGGGTCGATAATTAGCTTTAGGAATAAAGTAATGTCGCGCCCCCCACTATGGTCGCTCCCCCAACCCCCTCCGCCGAGGGGGCTCCAAGGGCTTCGCCCTCTGGACACCCGCTTTCGTGCTAGCACGTAGGGGCGCGGACGGCGGGGAGTTCGAGGTGGGCACGCTTTTGTCCTTGGGGGACAAAGCTTACTTCGTTGTTGTCGCCCTCCGGGCTCCAGGCTTCGTGCTAGCACATAGGGTTGCGGACGGCGGGGAGTTCGAGGCGGGCACGCTTTTGTCCTTGGGGGACAAGGCTTACGTCGTTATTGTCGCTCTCCGGGCTCCAGACTTCGTGATGGCACGCAGGGTTGTGGAAGGCAATGCTGTCAGGTTAAGGAAAAACGTCCGGTGAAGCACAGCATTGTCGTGGATGGCGGGGATTTCACGTAGAGAAGCCGCCGGAGCGTGAGCTGCCGGCGGCGTTCTGTACGATCACTCGGATTTCAACACCCAATCGTCAAGCGGAAAGTCTTTTTTGGCGAGCTTCTCCTCCACCAGGAACGCTTTGGTGCCGCCCAGCAGCTTCAGCCCCGGTTCGGTGAACGGAACATCCTTGATATAGCTGATCGGGCTTGCTTTCTTGACGAGCTCGACGGTCGTGCCTTGCTGCTCCGCTATGAAAGCATAGTACTCCTCTTCATGCTGCTTCAAATCTTCGAGCGCTTTCAGACGGGCTGCGTTCCACACCTTCGGAAAATCCGGGAATTTTGCCAAATAGTCCTCCGACACGACCGTCGCGCTCGTCCCGTACAGCTCGGGGTGCTTCGTCGCGTCGTCCAAATGCGTGTATCCCGCATCGATCAGCTTCAGCGCGTACACGCCGTTGTTCGTCATCGCGTCCACGTCGCCGCGCGCCAGGGCGGCTTCGCCGTCTGGCCGGAGCATGTGCACGAATTGAACATCCTCGATTCCTTCGGCTTTCACCAATCCCGCGACATACCGGTGCATGAACGACCCCTTCTGGATGGCAATCGTCTTGCCCTTCAGTTCTTGTAGCGTCTTGGGTCCGTCTTTCTTCCCGATTAAGTAGCCGATCGAATCCGTCGCGCCTTGCGTAATCAGCCTCGTCTTGGCGCCCGAGGCGCGCGCGAGGATCGCCGGGGTATCGCCGAGGCTGCCGATATCCAGCCTTCCGCTGATCAGCGACTCGCTTTGGTCCGGTCCGTTCGGGAATCCGGTCAGCTTAACCTCGGTTATGCCGTATTTCTTGAGCTCCTCCTGAATAATGCCTTTATGGAAGCCCCAGCCTTCCGCGCCGCCGGGCAAATTCAGCTTGTTCGTACCGATATAGCCGTAATTAAGCACAGCCGGTATGTCGCCGGCCGGCGCCGCCGCGGTCGTCTTGGCATCGGTCCCCTCGACATCGCCGCTATTCGAGATATTGGAGCTCCCGCCGTTATTGGCGGAGCCGCATGCTTGAATGATCGCCAGCGCCAGCAGCAAGCCTGCTATGAACGCGGCCCGCCAAGCCGCACCGCCTCCTCTACGTTGCGTATACATCGTCAAAATCCTCCCCTGTACCGTTCGCTGCTTCGATTAAAAACTCGTTCGTTTCGCCAATTCGTACATAAACGCATGGCTCGCGACCGGCTGGCGGCCTCGGCCCCAACCGACCTTCTCCCGGTAACCGCCGAGCAGACCTTCGTCTTCGACCTGCGCCTCGCTGATCAGCGTCAGCCCTTCGGAATCCGGCGCGACGTACAGCGCGTCCACCGGGCAATACAGCTCGCACATGAAGCAGGTCTGGCAATCGCTCTGCCTGGCGATGACCGGGATACCGTCTTCTACGCGGTCGAACACGTTCGTCGGGCATACGTTTACGCATTGGTTGCATGAGATGCATTTCGTCTCGCTGATGATTTCGATCAACCCGTTACAGCCTCCTTTGCCACGATTTCCTTCTTCACGTACACGTCGTCCAGCCCGCCGCTGATGAGGCGATAATGCTGCGCCGCGTCCTGCTCGGGGAAATCCTCCCGCTTGTGCATCCCTCGCGTCTCGGTTCTCGCGAGCGCCGTATGATACATCCACCGAGCGGTGGCCGTCATCGCCGCCGCTTCTCTGGCTTTGACGCCATCCGCCGTGCGGGCGACGGTCCGAGATTGGAGATCGTTCCAAATCCCATCCAGTCGATCGATTGAATCGCCCAGCCCCTTCTCCGTCCGGAACAGGTTGATGCTGTACGGCTGCACCTCAGCTTGAACCGCGCGCACCGTCTCCTGCGTATGGGCGGCCGATTTGACGGCATCGCCGGTCTGTCCTTCCGCGGCAACTGCAGCCGAGGAGAGTCCGCTAAGCTTCCGGTCGGCCGCATGACTCCCAAGCTTCAAGGCGTACGCCGCAGCACCTTCGCCGGCGAATGAACCCGAGGACATCGCCCAAGCCGCGTTATGGCTGCCCCCGCCGGTGAAGCCGCCGCAGATTAGCTGACGAGTCGCTGCGTCGCCGGCCGCGTACAAGCCGGGTACTTTGGTCGCGCACGTCTCGTCGGTAATATGGATGCCGCCCGTGCCGCGGACCGTCCCTTCCAGCCGCAGCGTCACGGGAAATTTGTCCGTGAACGGGTCGATCCCCATCCGGTCGAATGGCAGGAAGAAATTCGTCTGACCAACTCGCAGCAGCGGCCGCAGATCCTCCGGCGCTTGATCGAGCCGCGCATAGACTTGCCTGCCCGCTTGAAGGTTGCGCGCGATGATCGAACGTCCGCGCTGGGAACCCGCCCCTTCTACGACGGATCCGTCTTCATAATAGAAGCTGGCATACTTGTAGTAAGCCGTCTTCGTAACGGAGGAGAACGTCGGAGAGATCGCATACGCGTTGGAGAACTCCATGCCGGACAGCTCGGCGCCCGCTTCGGCGGCCAGCAGGTATCCGTCTCCGGTCAAGACATTGCAGCCGAGCGCCCTGCTCAAGAACGCGCAGCCCCCGGTCGCGATGACGACCGCGCCGGCTTGCACGCTCCATGTTCCGCCCGCCTGCGTGCGAACGCCGGCTGCGCCTCCTACGCCGTGCTCGTCGGCGAGCAGCTCCAGCGCCGGTGAATGGTCGAGAATTTTCACCCCGGCTTTCTGTACGAGTCTGCGCATCAGACGCATATATTCCGGCCCCTGCAGCCCTCTCTTATATGCGTTGCCTCCGTCGTCGAGCGGGAATGGATAGCCCCATTCGCCGAGCTTATTCATGTTAGCATAGGTCCGGTCGAGCACACGGTCCATCCAGCGGTTGTCCGCCAGCTGACCGCCGAGCGTGAAGCGGCTCTGCTTCGCCTCTTCGCGCAGGTTCTCCTCCGGCTTTACGTACCAGACGCCCGTGCCGGACGGCGCCGTCGCACCGCTTGAGCCGCAATAGCCTTTATCCGCGAGCACCACTTTCGCGCCGCCGGACGCCGCCGTAATCGCCGCCCACGTTCCCGCCGGACCGCCGCCGATGACCAACACGTCGGCCTTTAAGTGCAATGCGCTTGCCGCTGCCTTTTCTCCCATTTCTTCATTACCTCCCGAAATCGAATGTATAAAGTAAGCCGTTGTTGCCGCATGTTTTAGCCTTGGTAGCTGTCTCTCCATCGAAGCCATTTTCGCTCGAGCAACCGTACCAGGGAATCAATCAGCTTGCCGACGACCGCGAATAGCAGGATACCGACGAAAATGATGTCCGTCGTCGCGTTCTGCTTCGCTTCGTTGATGAGAAATCCGACGCCCGACCGCGAGCCGATCAGTTCGGCGACGACCAGGCCGATCCACGATACCGCCAGCGACAATCGGAGCCCGAGCAGGATATGCGGCGCCGCCGAAGGAATCGTCAACCGCGTCATTCGCTTGAGCGGCCGAAACTCCAGTACACGCGCTACCTCGAAAAGCTTGTTGTCGGCATTGCGGATGCCCAAATACGTATTCAAGTACATCGGGAAAAAGGCGCCGATCGCGATGATCACAACCTTCGACACTTCGCCAAAGCCGAACCAGAGAATGATGAGCGGCGCAATGGCAAGATGAGGCACGAGCCGCAGCAGCTGCACGCTTGGGTCCAGCACGTACTCCGCTTCCCGCAGCAGGCCGGTCAGCAAACCGATTAGAAGTCCGAGCGAGCCGCCGACCGCGAAGCCGGTCAGCGCGCGGCCGATGCTCACGCCAAGGTGATGCAGCAATTCGCCTGACCCGAGCAGACGAGCCAGTTGTTCCGCGATCGCAAGCGGCGTGGGCAGGAACTCGGGCGTTACATAACCTGCGCTCCCCACGAATTGCCAAGCCGCCAGCAGCACCACTGGCACAATCGAAGCCAATAGCAAGTCCTTGCCCGAGCGCTTCCAATAGCCGGGACGTCTTGGCTGGTCGGGCGATGCCGCATTAGCTGAATACAAGGCGCCAACTCGGGGACCCCTTAGACGGGAGTCTTCCCTCGCCCCGGTCTCCGGCCCCGCCCGGTATGCGCGTTCGCCCGGCGCTGACGCTAAGGTCGCTTCCACGATAATAGGATGCGGCGGCGCTGACGCAGGCAGCTGCGGGGATGCGCGGTTGTACGCCCGTGGGAGCGGCTGACGGTCCCCTTTGCCAGCGCCAGCGGCGTACTCGATCTGCGGGGATGCGCGACTGTCCGACCTCTGCGGCGGTTGGTGCAGTTGGTTCTCCTTGCTCGCACCGTACTCGTTGGCTTCTCCTTCGCCGCGCTCCCGAACCTCCGCTCTTGCTTGCTCGCTGCCTCCGGCTCCTGCGATCCCCGCTCCCCCTCCCCGGCTTGCCGGTTGCTCTGTATGCACGGGCCTCTTAACCGCCGCCGCTTCCGATCCATTGCTCATCTGTGTCGCCCCTTCTATCCTTTATAATTGTCCTGCCACCGAAGCAGCCTTCGCTCCGCGAGACGGACGAGCGAGTCGCTCAGCTTGCCTACCGCGGCGAAGATGAGAATGCCAACGAACACGACCGGCGTATCGCTGAATTGGCGGGCGTCCGACATGAGATACCCGATGCCCGAGGTGGAGGCGATTAGCTCCGCGACGACGAGTCCCAGCCAAGAGAGACCGACAGAGAGACGCACGCCCAACAACACATTCGGCAGCGCAGCCGGAATCACCAGGCGAGTAATTAGCTTAAGCCGGCTAAAACCCAATACTTTGGCAACTTCAAACAGCTTGTTATCGACATTGCGAATGCCAAGGAACGTATTGATGTAGAGCGGGAAGAAGGCGCTCTTGGCGATAAGAAGCACTTTGGATTCCTCGCCAATGCCGAACCACAGAATGAAGAGCGGAACGATCGCCAAACTGGGCACCATGCGAATCATCTGAATCGTTGGATCCAGTACCCGCTCCGTCACCCGAAACAACCCCACCGCAAGCCCCAGCAGCAGTCCGAGCCCGCCGCCGAGCGCAAAGCCGGCCAACGCGCGCGCCAGGCTGATCTGCAAATGTTCGGCGAGCGCGCCGGACGAGGCCAGCGCGAGGAACGCTTCCGCGATCGTGTAGGGCGTCGGGAAGAGCAGCGGCGAGATGCGCTCGTAATGCCCGAGCACCTGCCACGCCGCCAGCAGCGCGAGCGGGAACGCGAATCCCAGCGCTGCGATCGTGCTTTTCTTATAGACTCTTCTTCCCGTTAGCACCCCGGCCTTCGGTCCGTTCATGATCGCTTCTCCCCTTTGTCCGTTCATGTGACGTTCGTGCCTCGCACTTGACGCAAACGCAAAAAGAGACATGCTCATTCGAGTATGTCTCCGCAGATACGGTTGACGATATAGGCAGTCTCGTTATTACCCGGAACGTGAAGAGGCTTCCGATTATAAGAATCGAAAGCCTCCAATTGGTTTGGTAGACGGTATGCGGATGTCAGAACTATTAAGCAAATTATTCCGATGAATCAAGTGTGCTATTAAGGTAGCATGGCCGGATGGGGCTGTCAAGCAAAACATGAGTCTCCCGGCAACACTGGCATGACCTTACACGTACCCGATGGCGGTTACCCCGTTCAAGCATAACAGCGCCGGCTTGGCGTCCCCTTGCAGCGCGTCTGTTGGCAGCGTGATCCTGCGCGTCTCTCCAGCCTTCAGATCGAAGCCATTATCGCTAAGCGGCCCCCTCGCGTCCGAAATCCACACGTCCTTCGCGAACACGCGGCTTGTTACATTCCATTCTTCGCCTTCCGCCGTCGCCTGGCGTTCGATGTCGAAGTCAGGCGACTTCAAACGGAGGGCATGCGGCTTGCCCAGCAAGTAGCTATTGCGTGCCAGAAGTCGTTCGTCCTCGTACAGGTGGACGAACAGCACGATGCGGGACGGGTCGTATCCGCCGATCTCTACTTGACCGACACGGGTCGACCGGTATCCGCTACCGACAGCTTCAAGCTCTACGGTATGCACCGCCGTCTCAGATTCGATGTCATACAGCTCGGCCACGATTTTACCTTGGAAGTCGCCGCGCTCGTGAATGAGATATAGCTCGGCGATGCCCGAACCGGAGGCGATTTTGGCCAGCGCGTTCGGCGTTCGGAAGCTGCGTTTCATCGCGTAATACGACGGCTTGTACACTTTGTCGTAGTCCAGGAGCGACCAGCTGATCGATGGCCACAGATCGCTCCATTGCCAGATTAGCGCGCCGGACGTATCCGGCATGCGGGAGATGCAATGCTCCACGGCCAGCCTCAACGCGCTTGCCTGCATCAGCTGATTCACGTAGACGAACTCCCGCTTGGTCGCCGGCAGCCGGTAATCGCCGGACGTATAGTACATGAGCCGCTGCAGGCCGTTAGGCGCCTTCTGCATGCTGTCGAATTTCGGATCGCGCAGATCCGCCTCGGGGTCGACGGAATCCAGCACGCGCATGGATGGGTACGATTGCATGCCGAATTCCGATAAGAAGCGGCCGTTCACATTGCCGTAATCTTCGTACGGGTGCGTGCGCCCCCACACATGCCAATAGTGCATATCGCCGCACGATTCGTTGTTCGCCGAGCTATCGACGCTCAAGTCATACGGGCTGGTCGGCCAATAAGGCCGCAGCGTATCCACGGCCGCCGCATCTGCGAGCACCTCGAAGAACAGTCTCTCGCCATACCCTTCGCGGCGCGTCCGCTTGCTATTCACGATAAAATGCTGGTTCTCGTTGTTGCCGCACCACAAGACGATGCTCGGATGATCGCCGAGCTCCGCGATGACATGGTCCGCCTCCC
This sequence comes from Paenibacillus aurantiacus, assembly GCF_042431225.1. Classification (NCBI taxonomy): domain Bacteria; kingdom Bacillati; phylum Bacillota; class Bacilli; order Caryophanales; family Paenibacillaceae; genus Paenibacillus; species Paenibacillus aurantiacus. Next base: position 187,685 of record NZ_JBHMDO010000039.1, read on the forward strand.
GGCGCACGAGCGCGCAGAATTCGTCATCGTCCGGATAATCGCCGCATGCGAACATGAAGTCCTGCCAGACCATGATGCCGAGCCGGTCGCATGTTTCGTAGAACGCCTGATTCTCGTACGTGCCTCCGCCCCAGATACGAATCATGTTCATGTTCGCAGCCGCGATGGCTTCAATTTCGTGCACGTAATCCTGCGGGCTGTCGAGATTCGGATACAGCGTAAGCGGAATCCAATTGACGCCTTTGCATAGAACGGGCACACCGTTGATCTCGAACACGAACTTACGTCCTTGTTCGTCGTATGGCTGAGTGATCCGTACTTCACGCACCCCGACCGTGCACGCCGACCCCGATGTCGAGCCTTCTGCGTTCACTTCGACTTCAAGCCGGTATAACGGCTGTTCACCATAGCCAGCTGGGTACCATCGCTTCGGATCGAGTATTGTCAGCGATGCAGCCGATTCGTTCATGCCAGGCGCAAGCTCGGCAGACGCTGAATGCACGGCAATGACGGTCTCGCCATCGAGCAACCGCCAGCTAATCGTGGCGGAATTCGCCGCACCGGTCGTATTCGCGATCTGTACGCGCGCGGTCACGATTGCTTGCGAATCCGATACATACGGCAGCTGGTAGACCGGCTTCTCCGCGCGAATGCCGCCATGCGCTTCGATGCGGACCGATTGATGGATGCCGACGGTTACGAGCCTCGGCCCCCAATCCCAACCATAGCCGTATTGGGCTTTGCGCCCGAACAGACGCGCGGGGATCCCGTTCCACAGCTTCAGCTGATCGCCGAACAGGCGCTCCTTCTCCAGCAGCGTACGGGTGGGCGACGCGATGCGCACGAGCAGCTCGTTATCCTGCTCGGCGAGTTTCGTAATGTCGCAGCGTACGGGAATCCACATATTCTCCGTGCTCGCGATCGTCTGGCCGTTCAGCACGATCTCGGCATACGTGTCGATGCCTTCGAACACCAGCTCGATTGTAGGCGAACCGAGCACGTCTGGGGACAACTCGAACCGGCGGCTATACGTCCAATCGTCGTGCTCGACCCATTCGATCTTCCCTTCGAACAGCGTATCGGTTGGATTCGGCAGGACGCCTTGTTCGGTCAAATCCTTCTGAACGAAACCCGGGACGGACGCCGCGTACGTCGCACCCGTCCGTTCGTTCTTCACCGTCCAAACGCCATCAAGCATGCTAATGATCATGTAGAGAAGCACCTCTCGTCTTTAGAATCTACGACATACTCCGCAAAGTATCGCCGGGAATAAAAGGTCCGTTGATCAACAATTTCTCGCAAGGACGCTCCGGGTTGCGAAGACGGTCCATCAGCACATCGACCGCCCGCTTGCCCATCAGCTCATTCGGCACTTCGATCGTGCTGATACAAGGAAGATCGGCTGGTCCCGGCGTATGATCGAAGCCCGTCACGGACACATCCTCAGGCACGCGGACACCGTGTTCGCGCAGCGCGCGGACGACGAGCTGCGCGTGAGAATCGTTCGCGCATACGAACAGCGACGGCCAGCGTTTGCGGGCTTTCATTCGGGACAGCTCCGCTTCGATGATGCCATGGACGTCGTCGCCTATCCGAAGCAGCGGGTCGTCATTAGGCGGAATCGGCAGCGATTCCTCCTCCAGCGCGATCCGGAAGCCGAGCAGACGGTCATGGAAGCTGCGGGAATACGAGGCATCGCCGACGAACCGCATATCCGCGTGCCCCATCCGCACCGCCCGTTTGGTCAGCTGGCGCATGCAATCGTAATTGTTCATGAACACCGTATCGGTCGGCACATCTTCATCTTCGTGGTCGATCAGCACGGCGGGAATTCCAGAAGCGCGAATCTCGCCAAGCAGCGTGCCTGCGATATATCCGATACCGATCAGTCCGAGCACGCCGTCTGGATTGATGCTGTTCATCAACCGCTCCGAGCTGCTTTCGGTTACCATCATGACGCCGAAGTCCCTGGCGGTGAGCTCAGCGAGCACGCCGTCGATAATGCGGCCCCAGTACGAGGATTCCCGGCTCTGGAAGCGAACGTTGGGCATAAGAATGATGACCGTGCCGGTAATCGCCTCCGAACGTTTGTCCGGGCTCTCCTGGAGCTCCGCTTTCTTGCGGCTCATCTTGATCGTCTTGCGGTAGCCAAGCTGCTCAGCCGCCTCGACGATTCGGCTGCGCGTTTCTTCCGCGACGCCCGGCTTGCCTGATAGCGCCTGCGAAACGGCGAATTTGGATACGCCGACTTGGCGCGCGATTTGTTCCATCGTGACCTTCTTCATTCCTACCACTCCGGTCTATGCGTTATTATGCTTCATATTTGTTATCCTAAATATAACTGAATGTTAGGTGCATAACAATGCTGATCAATCATAACGAATCGCAATAGTTAGCCAGAATGGCGGTAATCGGCTCCATTATGCATGTATATAGCCAGACTAAAGCAGCCCTCGCCGCTTAACGGCGGAGCTGCTCGTCGCGAAGAAAATAACGAAGGTATAACGTTAGGCCTGCAGTTGTTTCAATTCATAGAAAGCGCCGCGAGCGCCGATCAATTCCTCGTATGTTCCGACCTCCGCGATCCGCCCGTTGTTCATGACGACGATCCGGTCGGCGTCGCGAATGGTGGACAACCGGTGCGCAACGATAAAAGTGGTACGGTCTCGGACCAGCTCCTGCATCGCCTTCTGCACGACGTGCTCGGATATGTTATCGAGCGCAGAGGTTGCCTCGTCGAGCAAAATGACGCGAGGCTCCCGGATCATCGCCCGGGCGATCGCGATGCGTTGACGCTGCCCGCCAGACAGCTTGCCGCCGTGCTCGCCGATCATCGTATCCAGCCCTTGCGGCATCGCGTCAATGACGTCCTGCAGGTTCGCAAGCTGGATGACGCGCCGCAACTTCTCCTCCGTCACGCCCTCTAGCCCATACGCAATATTGTCGCGGATCGTCCCCGAGAAAAGCACGGTCGACTGCGGGACGACGGCGAGATTGTGCCGGAAGCTGCGCATGTCCAGTTCATCGAACGGAATGCCGTCCACCTTCACCGTACCCGAGGTCGGCCGATAGAAGCCGATCGCCAAGTTCAGCACGGTCGACTTGCCAGCTCCCGACGCGCCGACGAACGCAATCGTCTCGCCTGCGCGCACGTGCAAGCTGAAATCTTCCAGCACATGCTTATCGGTGTCGCCGTAGCTGAATCGGACGCGGTCGAATTCGATGTCGCCTTTGACAATGCCGATTTGTTTCGTGCCTTCATAACCCTCGGTATCCGTGGATAGCAGCACCTCGGATACGGAATGAATCGATTCCATTCCTTTGGCGATCTGCGGATACACGACGATAATTTGGTTGACCGCCATCAGAATCGAGGAGAAGAAGCCCTGATACATGATTACGTCGCCGACGTTGATGACGCCGCGTTCGACCTGAATGCAGCTGAAACCAAGACATAGCATCTGGAACAGCGTAAAGGTGACCCAGCTGGATGAGCCGAACCACGCTTCCATGACGTCCAGCTTATAGCCTTTGGTTTTGATACTGCGCAACGTTTGATCCACCTTGTGGATCGCCGTCTCTTCCAGACCATGCGCCCGCGTGACGGGGATCATCTCCACCGTCTCCGCCACCTGACCGGACATCTGCTCCACTTCCCTGCGGAATTCGCGGTTGCCAAGCTGAATGCGCCGGCGGAACAAGAAGACGAGCCCGATGGCGAACGGGATAACGAGGATGAAGAACGACGCAATCGTCACGCTCGTCGTCAACGTGATCGCAAGCGCTACGACGACGTTAAGCACGGCCGGTACGAATGCGTACATCATCTGCTTGGACATCGTCTCGATCGCCTCGACGTCCCGCAGCACCTTCGACTGCATTCGGCCGGACTTCATGTCGCTATGATAGGACATGGACAATCGCTGCAGCTTGCGAATCAGCGTGCCGCGCAGCGCGGCTTCAATATGACGGGAAGCCCGGCTCATGAAGCTGACGTGCGCGATCTGAGTCGGAATGTTCTGCACAATGACGGCTGAGACGATCGCCAGATCGATCCACAGCCAGCCAAGTCCTTGAACGGTCGGATCGCTGAGATGGTTGATCATATCCGCCGTAATGATCGGAATCGCCCAAACAGGCGAATGTTTGATGAGGAAGAAGAATGCCGATAGCGCCAGATTAAGACGCTGCCCGCGGTACAAGGCGAGCAGCGCGCGCAGCGCCTTCCCTTGCTTGATATGCCCCTGTTCGAACAGCTTCTCCACGTTCAGCGACTGCGCTTCGGTTGTCGTGGCGGAATTCATGGCGCGCTCTTCTGCTCCCCTGCATCGTGCGCCAGCCGCTCGATCATCTCCAGACAGGCGCGGCCATTGTGGTACGGGCATTTCCACGGGTTAGCCTTGATTCGCGAGAGCGGCTCGCCCTTCTCCGTGACGCTCCAATACCATTCGCCGTACTGCGCATCGACTAGATTTTCGCGAATGAAACGCCAGGCCCCCAGCGCGGCTTCCCGGTACTGCTTCTCGCCCGTCAATTGATAGGCATTGAAGAAGCCGACCATCGCTTCCGCCTGCGGCCACCAATCTTTGTTCCGGTCGATGAGCCCTTCCGACGTCCCTTCATTCCACAGTCCGCCGTCCGCATCGACGCCCTCCGCCAACGTAGCCGCGGCCATCCGAACCGCCGCTTCCTTCGCCCGTTCGATCAAGCCGGCATCGCCCAGCACGTCGGCCGCTTCCGTGATCAGCCAGCTGCCTTCGATGTCATGGCCGTACGAAATATGATCCGACTGCACGTGCCATGCGTCGTCGAAGAACAGATGAAAATGTCCGTTCGCCCCATTAACGATGCGTTCCAGCGTCAGCTCGATGACCGCGGTCATCTGCTGCCGAAGCTCTCCCTCCGGCCATACGCGGTACAAATTCGTATACGCCTCCATAATATGGAGGTGATTGTTCATGGTCTTCTCGGCCTTCACGCCGTGGTGGCTCAAGCTGTAGTCCTCGAATCGCGCCCAATCGCGAGCCAGCGCCTCGAAGTAGCCGCCGTGAACCCGATCATAGGCATGTCGTTCCATATTCCGGAAGATTGCGATAGATTGGGTAAGCGCCTGCTCGCTGCCGGTTGCGCGAACGTATTCCGATAGGGCGTACACTGCGAACGCTTGGCCGTATACTTGCTTCTTGTCTTCTACCGGCTCGCCGTCCGCGTCGACCATCCAATACATGCCGCCGTGAACCGGATCTGTGAATTTCTCCGTCAAATACCGATAGGCGCGTACAGCCATATCCAAGTATCGTTGATCGCCCGTCGTCCGATAGGCAGAGGAGAACGTCCACAGCAATCTCGTATTCAGCACCAGGCTGCGGCGCGCGGACGGATTGGGCGTCCCATCTTCCGCGATCTCGCCAAAGAATCCGCCCCTCTCCTCATCTACCGCGTGCGTCATCCAAAACCGCAAAATGCCGTCCTTCCATTCCCGCTCGATCTCTTCCTGCCAAGCCGCGGCTGTCAAGCTCATGCCGAATGCTCCTCTCTCCATGCTTGTTCTCTCTGGCTGTTCATCTGCAACTTCGCTTCTTAGCCTCGCAAGGCGGACGGAGGCGGGCATTCTCTTCCGTGCGATCGATCGCGCCGATAGAATCGCAAGCTCCCACGCATGTTGAGCCCCTCCCCCGCCCGCTCGAAGCCGTAGTCGCGATTGATTAGGTCAGTTGGTTATGCCGCGTCTGAATACTTACTTCGTCCGGGCGGCAGACCGCCTGGATTTCGCCCTTCACGTCCGCGAAGAACAGGACGCTGCGCTCGCGTTCCAGCTTGAAGGCATAGCTTGCGCCCGTCGCCGGATCACCCACCTCGATGTCCGCATCGCTTCCGAGTTCCGAGACGAAGACGTATAAGCTGCCTTCGTGGAAAGCAAGCTTGCGCCCGAATACGCCCGGAAGCTCGCCGCCTTTGCGCCACTCCATTTCCTGGCCGACGCCCGCCTTCGCCAGCGCCTGCTCGTAGACGGCCTGAATGACGTCCTTGCGTTCGTTCAGCTCCACAGGCAGCGGGCACCAGATGAGCGTGCCCCGCCCGACCGGAACCGTAACCAGCTTCGCCGCTCCCGTGTCACCCGCAGGTACTTCCTTGTTCGTATCCGCGATCCGCTGGCCGCCGAAGGATACCGGATAGATGCTCCCATCCAAGTCAAGCAGCTCTTCCCGGCGAATGTTGACAACTTCCGTCTCGCCGACCAAATCCGCCGCCCGCTTGTTTACGGCCCAATACGCATCCAGGCTGATCGGTCCCGTAAGCAGCAGCGTGCCGCCTTTCTCCGAGATTCGTCCGATCAGCTGCTTGAGCGCTTCGTCGCGGAAATTATGCGCGCTCGGCACGGCAATCAGCGGTACATGCTCGTCGCCAAGCCGCTCCAACTGGTATTCGCCGATGCCGCGAACCGGCAGCTTCATATCATAGGCGAGCGTCCGCACGAGACGGCTCGTTGCATCGTATGCGAGTCTGCGATTGCCCAGGTCGTTAGAATACGGGAACACGATCGCGATCTCTTCGAGCTTGCGGCCGGCGAACTGACTGCCCACCTGCTTCATGAACGCGCCGAACTGATAGGAGACGTCCGTCTCCGGCTTCTCCGTGCCGTCTGCCCGCAGCGCGCCAATGTTCGATTCGTTCACGTTGTTCATATAGAAATTCGTGTTCCACACCCATTGCACCGCTCCTGCGCCGCCTGTAGCGAATGAATACGCGTATTTGCGCTCCAGGATGCCGCGAAGCTCCTCTTCGCTCCGCTTGGCTTTGCCATCGGCCGTCTCGACGTACATGATGCCGGTCTCCTGGACGAGGTTCGGCTTCTGCGGATCCTTCGTGAACACGCCGTCCCAGACGAGATTGTCCATCTCCCACCACGTATGCACGGTTGTGTAATCGACCGCTTCGGCATAGAAGAATGGCGTTGGACGCTGCGACGGCAGCCCTTCGTCCTGCCCGACCGTCACGAGCTGGTTCGGCACGATCCGTTTGATAGAGGCCGTCAATTCAGACGCCCATACGTTGTGCATATCCTGGGAGAAGAGGCAGTAGTCGAGCCAGCGAAGCCCCCGCTTCATGCCGCCAACGTCCTGCACGCTGAAGTTGATGTCGGACGGCTCCGGCGCGATTGCCGCTTCGAAATCCGGCAGCTCGGCCGGCGTCATGTTCCACCGCTCTTGCAGCGCTTCGATCGTGCCGTGCCGCTCGCGCAGCCAAGCGGAGAAGCGCGCCTTCTCGAACGGGTCGCGCGCCGAGCGCGGACCTTGGAACAGCCGCTTCGGATCGAACATGGTCGGCTCGTTGATCAAATCCCACTGCACGTTGTTCGTCTCCGTGTGCCGGGAGACGACCGAGGCGATGAACCGCTTCTGCGCCTCGACGCTTCGCGGATCGAGATAAGGATTGACGCCCTCCCATGTCTCCGGCGTGAAGGAGAAGAAGTTGAACGTCAGCTCCAGTCCGTGCCGGGCCGCCGTCAGGATGAACGCGTCGATCGCCCGCAGCGTCTCCTCCGTCGTATGACCGTCGACGAATGCGAAGTTCCGCCATGCCGTCCAGATGCCGGTACGGATCAGGTTAATGCCCGCCTTCTCCATCTGAGCCATATCGCGGTTCCATGCGGATACGTTCGGCAAGAACAGGAATTTGCGCGCCACGTCCGAGGTCATGTACGTCATGCCGACGATTGGCATCGGCTTGCCGTTCTTCTCGAAGTAATCGCGTCCGCAGCGAAGCGATTCCCCCTTCGCAAGCAGCTCGCGGTCCATCCCCCAGAAGCCTTGTCGCAGCGTCCGGCGCTCGCCGTCGCTAGCGGTCAGCGTGCAGACAATCTCGTACAGCCCCGGCTCAGCGGCAATTGGCAGCACCGTACGCAGGAAGCCGATATCATTCGACGTCTTCAGCTCGCCTTCTCCGCTCCAAGCTTCGGCGCCTTCGCGCAGGACGCTCAGCACATAACGCCACGAACGCGAGTCCGAGCGCCGGATGATCTGATGCTGCACCGAGAGCACCGGCTTCTCGCCCGGCTCATAGCTGGCATAATTCGGCTTGACCCATGCTTCCGTTACCGGCCGTCCGGCGAAAGACGCCCACTCGCGCAGCGCCTGCGCGCCGCCGCCGTGCCAGAACGACTCGCCAAGCTGCTGGTTGATCATCACCCACCGGCCCCCAGCATAATCGCCTTTGGTATGCTCCAGCAGCACGACTGGCGCCGCTACCTCGCGCCCCGTCTTGGAGATGCCCTTCAACAGCGGATAGATGTGGGCATCCATCGGACCGCTAGACCCGAGCTGGTCCGGATGGTCGTCGCTGCGCGTGACGTGCAGAATAAGACCGTACGTATCTTCGATGTCGAACAATCCTTCGCGAGATGCCAAGAGCGGGAAATCCGGATTATGCGCCAGCGACGCGATTGGATCACGTTTGACGCGAAGCGTCTCATGCATGAGCAGCTGCGCGTGATATGCGGTCTGCTCGCGCTCGACCTTCCATGCGCCGCCCTCTTCGTTAACCGGATTCTTGAACGGCGCGCCGCCCGCATGCAGCAGCCCTTTGCCTGCCCGAAGATGCTGGAGGATCGCATGCCAAGCCGTCTTCGGGAAATAAGGTCCGTGCAAATGAACGAGACAATCGCCGCCTTCCCCAGCAAGCGCCTCGGCAAGTTCGTTCGCGTTCGCAATGCGGAATTCCGCGCTAAGCTTCTCCAGCGTCTCGGCTGTCAGCGGTTGACCAGGATATGGGAAAGATTCATCATAAAATAATACAGGCTTCATGGAGGAGCCTCCTTGTTAGGTATGTTTGGTTCGTGTTATGATTTTCTCAGTCAATTTAAGCGTTATGCCAGCAACCGTCAAGAGGAGAATCCGAACTTATGGCTAAAGTTTCGATGCAAACAATCGCGGATCATCTCGGTTTGTCCAAATATTCCGTCTCACAGGCGCTCTCGGGCAAGCCTGGCGTCAGCGAGGAAACTCGCCAGCGCGTTTGGTCTGCCGCCAAAATGTTAGGTTACCGTTTGGCAAAAACAGACAGCGAAGCAGCTGCTGCCGAAACGCCAGCCTCCTATATTCTTATCTGGGTCGATGAGCGGCAAGCCCAGGACCCTGCATACTGGGGTCGTGTCTTGTCCGGCATCTCCGCCGGCGCAAGCGCCCTTGGTTGGCAGTATGTCATGACCTCCGGCGGCAATGCGGGACGGCCATCGTTCCCTCACTATCTGGACGAGCGGCTGTGCCTGGGCCATCTCATCGTCGGACAGATGCCGACAGGCTCGGTCGCGGCCATCTACCAAATGGGTCAGCCAATCGTGCTGATCGATCACCGCGATCCGTTAATCGAAGCCGATTCGGTGTTCAACGACAACGCGGAGAGCGGCGGACGGCTAGTCCGTCACCTCGCGCAAGCCGGCCGGCGGTCGCTGCTCTTCGTCGGCGACGATGCGTTCGCCGTCAGCTTCCGCGACCGGTGGACCGGATGCCGGCAGGCGGTGGAAGAATTAGGCGGACGGGCATCGGGCTGCGTGCTCCGCAAGCTGACGTTCCGGTATAAAGAGCAAGGGTGGCAGGAGAACTTGGCGCGTAAAGCAGAGCTGCTGCTCGCGGAACACGACATCGACGCCATCGTATGCGCGAACGACCATATCGCGCTCGAGCTTATCCAATTGTTGAAGAAGCGCGGCGTCGACATTCCGGCGCGATGCGCGGTCGTCGGCTTCGATAATATCGAACAGGCCGCCTACTTCGACCCGCCTCTGACGACGACGGAGCTGGCGAAGGAAGCACTCGGCTACCGCGGCGTCGAGCAGCTGGCCCGCCGAAGAGACAATCCCGGCGCGCTCGCCGAGCGCATCGCGTTGTCTTCCCGGCTGGTCGTGCGCCAATCCGGGTAGACGGCACCATAGGGCTTCGCCCTCTAAAACCCGCATTTCCCCCTCCGCCGAGGGGAACCATAGGGCTTCGCCCTCTGGACTCCCTTCTTCGTACAGCCACCATTGTTCGCGGTCGGCGGGTTGACTTGAGCGGGGCACGCTTTTGTCCTGTCGGACAAAGCTTCATGCGCGAGTCCCTCCCCCTTCCCCCTCCGCCGAGGGGAACCATAGGGCTTCACCCTCTGGACTCCCTTCTTCGTGCAGCCACTATGGCTCGCGGTCGGCGGGTCAGCTTGAGCGGGGCACGCTTTTGTCCTGTCGGACAAAGCTTCATGCGCGAGTCCCTCCCCCTTCCCCCTCCGCCGAAGGGAACCATAGGGCTTCGCCCTCTGGACTCCCTTCTTCGTGCAGCCACTATGGCTCGCGGTCGACGGGTCAGCTTGAGCGGGGCACGCTTTTGTCCTCGCGGACAAAGCTTCAGTGGATTTTAAATCAGCCCTAAGACTTAAGCCTGTCAACTATAGGCAATGGGTGGCTTCACCTAAATGACAAGAAGGCCCGCAGCCCCTTGGCCGCGAGCCTCCATCGGTTCGACTTCCTTGCCCTCGCCTCTGACTGGGGCGGGCGCTTACGTATTACGAATGGTGCTTCTCCTTATACTCTTTCGGCGTCATGCCGAAGGTCCGCTTGAACAGCTTGTTGAAGTAGACCGGGTCGTAATAGCCGACAAGCTGCGAGATTTCGTAGTTCCGCAGATGCGGATGATCGGTCAGGAATTGCTTTGCCTTCTCCATTCGCAGGCCGATCACGTAGTCGGTTAATGTAAGTCCCGTCTTGCCGCGGAACAGCCGGCTAATGTAGCTGGCGCTCATGCCGACCGCCTTCGCCAGCTGTTCGAGCTCGAAATTCTTGTTATACTCCGCGTTCAGAATCCGCTTGAGCTCCTCGACCGCATAGTGGTCCCGCTCCTCGCCTTCGCCAAGCGTCTCTTCCGCGTCTAGCAGCTTGGATTCGGCCACCGTGCCCTGATAGACCGAGTTCAATAGCTCATGCAGCTGCGCCGTATCCACCGGCTTCAGCAAGTAATCCTTCACGCCCATCCGCATCGCGAGCCTGGCGTACTCGAATTCTCCGTAACCGCTCAAGACGGCGATCGGCAGGTCACGGCGCGATTCCCGAACCTGCTCGATCAGCTTCAAGCCATCCATCATCGGCATTTTAATATCCGTTATAAGCAAATCGAGCGCGTCCGGCGCCAAATCGAGCACATGGGTCAGCGCATCCCGGCCGTTGGCATGAGAGCCGACGACATTGATCGGCAAGCTCATTCTCGACATGATTTTGGCTAGTCCCAACCGAATGAATTCCTCGTCGTCCACAATGATGATATTCACGCATTAACGCCGTCCTTCCGCCGAGCCTGTCTTTGTCCCACCAGTGTGCCGCATCGGCGGGGAAGTTGCAAGCCCCGCCTCTTATTTGACCGCGCCGTTGGTCACCCCTGCGAAAATGTAACGCTGCAAGAACAGATAGAGCAGCGCCGTCGGAATCATGATAATCAATAGCGCCGCGGATACCATCTGCCAATCCCCACTGTTATTGCCGAAGAAGCGCATGAGCGACGTCGAGACGACGACTTTCTCCGGACTTGGCAAATACAAGAGCGGCACGAAGAAATCGTTGTAGATGGCAATGACCTTCAAAATCGCGATCGTCGCCGTCGCCGGCACGAGCAGCGGGAAGATAATCGTGGTGAAAATTTTGAGCAGCGACGCGCCTTCCATCATCGCGCTCTCGTCCAGCTCGTACGGGATATTGCGGATAAATTGCAGGTAGATGAAAATCATGAGCACGTCCGCGCCGACGTACAGCAGCACCGGACCGCCGAGATGATCATGCAGGCCAAGCGACTGAATCGTCTTGAAGTTGACGACCTGCGTCGTGATGCCAGGAATGATCGTCGCGAACATGAACAGCCCGATGATGAAGCCGCTGCCCTTGAATTTGAAGCGGCCGACCGCATAGCAGAACGCCGAGCCAAGCGCGATATTCAGAATCAGCGTGCAGACGATGATGATAAGCTGGTTGCCGAATGCGGACGTCATATCCGCGGCTTGATAGGCTTTGCCGAAGTTGCCGAAATTCAGGAAGCTGTCCGGCAGCGACGTCGCCGGCTTCAAGTTGAATTCGTCGCGCGTCTTGAAGGCATTTGCCACGATGATGTACGGCGGGTAGAGCACGCCGAATACGGCAATAAGCAGGGAGAGGTATTTGACCGTCGTCCAGATCGGAGTTCGTCTTTCCATGTTAGTCTTGACCTCCCCGGTTCAGAAAATAACGTTGTATCGAAAGGAGCACGACGACGAAGACGAGCAGCACGACGCTCATCGCCGAAGCCAATCCGTAATCGTTGAATTGGAACGCCGTCTCCACGATTTTCATGACGAAGGTTTCGCTTGCGCCCGCCGGTCCGCCCTTGGTTACGATGTACGGCAGATCGAATACTTCCAGCGCGCCGGTCACGGTGAGGAATAGATTCAGCTCGATGATTCTGTACAAATTCGGCAGCGTAATATGGAGGAACGACTTCCAGCCCCCCGCTCCGTCGATCGCCGCCGCTTCGTAAATATCGGACGGAATCGCCTGCAGCGCTGCCAGATAGACGACCATGTTAAAGCCCATGAAACGCCAGAAGCCAATCGAGGCGAGCGTGTAGTTGATCATGCTTTCATTGCCGAGCCAGCTCGTGTCGCTGGCGAAGCCGAGATGGCCTAGCAGGAAGTTGAGCGAGCCCTGCGTCGTGTCGAACACGTAGCTGAACAAGTACGCGACCGCGACGCCGTTGAGAATGTAAGGCAGGAATAGCATAAGCCGGAAGAAGTTCCGACCTCTCAGCTTGCCGTTCAGAATTACAGCGAAGTAGATTGCGACAATGTTCTGCACGATGCCAACTGCGAAGTAGGCGAAGTTATTCTTGAATACGCCGAAAATCTCGGAATTGCTGAACACTTCCTTGTAATTGTCCCAGCCGATGTAGTCCGATGTCGGGCTCATCCCGTCCCAGTTCGTGAAACTAAGGCGGACCAGCTCAAGCGCGGGATAATACGCGAACGTCAGCAGCAGCAATACCGGAATGGCGACGAACGCGACGATAATGATTTTTTTCTGCGTGGAAAAGTTTAATCTGCCCAGCATGTAATCCCCTCCTCCCGAATCCTATCGCCTGACTAAGGCGGGCAAGGAAGCCGGCGCCCGGAAAGCGCGACTCCTGCCCCTTTTGATTATCCCAAGTCAAGCTTCTCTTTTATTGAACTTTCTTTCTTGCTTTCGCCCATTGCTCGTTCGCTTTGTCGATGACTTTGATCGGATCCTTCGACAGCACGAATTCCTGCACGAGCGCCTCTTGGTCGATTTTCGCTTCATTCTGAATCTGGGTGGCCTTGTCGCTGCCCGCCACCGCTTCGACGAACGTCGGGTTGTAGCCTTTGAACTCGGCCAGCTGCGCGAGTCCGGACTGCTTGTTCTTCAGCGTCGGGATGAAGCCTGCGAAGTCCTCGTAGCCGGATTCTTCGATCATCCATTGAATGAACGCTTTGGCTGCAGCCGTGTTGCCGCCTTTGTTCACCGCGTAGAAGAAGTCGGAGCCGAGCGGCGCCTTCGGCGTGCCGGAATTGTCAGCCGGGAACGGGAAGAAGCCGACATCCTCGGACTTGGCGCCTGCGCCGATAACTTGGTTGATGACCCAGTTGCCGAGGCCGTACATGGCGAACTTGCCGGTCGCGACGTCTTTCTTCGATTGCTCCCAGTTCGTGGAGTTGACGTCCTTCTCGAGGAAACCTTTGCTGTACATCTCGCGGATGATGCTCCAAGATTGGAAATAGGCGCTATCCTGCGCGTATGGCGTATCGGTCTCGGCACGCAGGTTGCCGACGTCCGGCTTGCCGGAGATGATCGAGACGACGTCATTCGACCATGCGCCGAGCGGCCATTTGTCTTTGAAGTTCGAAGCGAACGGCACGATGCCCGCGTCTTTCAACTTCTGACTGTCGGCATATAACTCATCCAACGTCTTCGGCACGTCCGTAATGCCCGCTTTGGCGAACGCCTGCTTGTTGTACACGATACCGAATGTGTTGCCGCCGGAAGAGATGCCGTAGCTTTTGCCCTCGAACGACTTCATGTCTTTGAAGTTGAGCTCGTCAGAGAATTGGATATCGTCGAGCGGCTCGAAATATTTCGGAAAATCGGAATTCGGAATCGCATCGGCGATCAGGACGACGTCCGGATATTTGCCGGAGGCGATCCGCACTTTAAGCTGAGAATTGTAGTCGTTGGCGATCGTCTCGAACTTCAGGTCGACGCCTGGGTATTTGGCCTCGAACTTCTTCTCGTAATCGTTGTACTCCTTGTCGATCATGTCGGTCCGGTTCGTCAGGAACGTAACCTCGCCCTTCACTTCGGAATTGGCGGCGCCTTCGTTCGTTGCGGCCGCATCGCCATCGGTCTTGCCGCTGTTTGCGCCTGCGTTAGCATTCGTGCCGGCGTTCGCGCCGTTTCCGCCGCCTTCCGCGGCTTCACCGTTGTTCCCGCCGTTATTGCCGCTCGAGCAGGCCGACATCGACAGCATCGCGACCAGTGTCATAGCGAGTAGTGCTGATTTTCTCATTTCCCATTCCCCCTGAATATTGGTATCGCTTTCATCGAGCACATGGTTAGTGTATCGCACGGCCAAACGAGAGAAAATGGTCTGAATTGTTATTTATAGTCTTGCTTTTACTTTTGCTAAAAAAATAATAACTTCCCCCTAACTTGACCACATAACATGCGATTAACCGTTTTCATTATGCTATTCAACGAAATTGTTAGGTATAAACGAAACAAATTGACCTTTTGTTATTCTATTTGTTATGATCAGGGCAAATGGTTGACGATCCTAAATGAGAGAGGCGAAATCGGATGAATAGGAACGAGAAGCAAGGCAGGTTCGATGATTACATCGCGGGTATGACATGGGGATGGACGGGCGTGCGCGGCACATGGGCCGCCCCGGAAGCGGAACGGTCGATGGAGGCGATGGCCGAGCGTCTCGGCGTCAATTGGACGGCGATCTCATTCGGAGCGCTGCAGGATCATCCCCAAGCGACCGAAATCAAGTTCGAGGAAGAACCAACGGTGACGGACGATGAAGTGCGCGGCGCGATCCGCAAGGCGAAGTCGCTTGGACTTAAGGTCGTATTGAAGCCGGTCGTCAACTGCCGGAACGGCACGTGGCGCGCGCATATTAATTTCTTCGATATCGACGTCCCTTGCGAGCCGAAGTGGTCGGATTGGTTCGCCTCCTATACCCGCTTCATGCTTCACTACGCGCGCATCGCCGAAGAGATGGGCGCTGACATGCTCTGCATCGGCTGCGAGATGGTGCAGACCGACCGCCGCGAGCAGGAATGGCGACAGCTCATCAAGGACGTGCGCGGCGTCTATTCCGGCCCGATTACGTACAACTGCGACAAGTATCAGGAGAACCAGGTCGCTTGGTGGGATGCCGTCGACGTCATCTCCTCGAGCGGTTACTATCCGATCGACGACTGGGAGACGCAGCTGGACCGGATCGAGCCGACCGTCCGCAAGTTCTGCAAACCCTTCTTCTTCATGGAAGCCGGCTGCCCTAGCCGCGTAGGATCGCCTTATGTCCCGAACGATTGGGGTCTTGTGGGCGCGCCGAGCGAGCAAGCCCAAGCCGACTGGTACAACGCCGCGTTCGCAGCCTGTGATGCTCGTCCCTGGGTGCAAGGATTCATGCTGTGGGACTGGCCGCCGAAGCTGTACACGCCTGAGGACGCCGCCGATAACGACGATTACTGCATGTACGCGAAGAAGGCGGAGCCGATCGTGCGCGATTATTACGCCAAGCGCCTGCGGGAATCTGATGCCGGACATGCGCAATCCGAGTAGTTCTAACGAATTGGAAGACAGACGGTCTCTTACCTATAACTGAACAATAACGCAATAAAGCCGACTTCAGATAATTTTGAAGTCGGCTTTATTCGTACCTATTGCGCACACTGAAGCGTTAAGAGGGATCGATCCGATTGGGACACAACCATCGCTACTGTTTGGATAAGAAGTCGCTACCCCCTCGCACGACGACGAATCATCCGCACCGCGGACATTCCAAGTCCCGACGGTCTTAGCGAACGCAGTCTCCAGTCACCGTCTTGCCCTTGCTTCTTTCCACAGGTCGTTCATCGTCCGGAAGCCCTCGCTCAGATCCTTGGCCGCGACGAGCTCCTGGATGAAATCCCCCGACCAGAATGCAATCTTCGCCTTGTTGGCGGTCGACAGGAACGTCTCGCTGGGCATCGTGCTCTCCAGCAGAATCGGATCGTAGGATAGAAATTCCTTGTACTGCGGCAGCGTCGGCTCTTTGTTCGTCTCCACCGACAAGAAGCCCGATTGCTCTACGTAACCCGATTCGCGCACGAAGAACGTCACCCACGCCTCAGCGAGCTGCTTGTTCTCGCTGAATTTGCTGATGCCGACGAACCAATCCGGCGAGAGCGGCGCATATCTGCGATCCGGGTTGTTATCATACGGGAACGGAAAAAAACCAATGTCCTCCGGCTTCGCACCCGCGTCGATGACCTGCTTGATCGACCAGTTGCCGAGGAAGTACATCGCCGCCCGTCCCGAGGCTATCTCGGCCTTGGACGTCTCCCAGCTGTTGGTCATCAAATCCTGTTCCGTATATCCTTGGTTGATGAGCGTTCGGGCGATCGTCAACGCCTTCCCCCACGAATTGTCCATCCGCCAAGGTTCGTCGGTCTCCGCCATCTTGTTCAGCGTATTCGGATCGCCGGTCATGAAGCTGACCAGCCTCTCGCCCCACTCCGTCATCGGCCACTGCGCGCCATAGTTGATATAGACCGGCACGATGCCTTTCGCCTTCAATTTGCGGCAAGCCTCGTAGAATTCATCCAACGTCCGCGGCACCTCCGTCACTCCCGCCGCGGCGAACGCCTCCTTGTTGTACACGATGCCGTCCGACGAGATGCCGGTGGCGATGCCGTAACGCTTGCCTTGAAACGATTTGAAATCGGCAAAATGGACGTTCTCGAACATGGAGGCAGGCAGCGGTTCGAAATAACCGGACAGCTCCTTCGTCGACAGCTGGTTCGGCAGCAGCAGCACATCGCCGGCGGTTCGCGTGGCGAGCCGCATCATGACATCGCTCTCGTAATTGGTCAAACCCTCGAAGCGGATATCCACGCCCGGATGCGACTGCTCGAACTTGCGGGCGTATTCATCCATCGTGCCGTTCTCGACTAGATCGATTCGATTGGTCAGCACCGTAAGCGCGTCAGCCGGGACGGCCGATTCGACGACTGTGCCGTCCGCCGGTTCCTTGTTCGCTGGAATATTCGCGTTCTCGGGCCCGCTGCACCCGGTCGCAAGCATTCCCGCGACGACGACGGACGCGGTCCACTTCACATATCGCGCAACCACGTTCATCCTGCTTCCCCTCCTCTCTCCTCTCGACTCTTACCGAAATCCGATTGTTCGACGCGCGCGACAGCCATGGACGGCAGCCGCATCGTCACCGCCGTGAATAGCCCGGCCTCGCTCTCGATCGCGATGCCGTACGCTTGGCCCCAGTGCAGCTTGATCCGTTCATTGACATTGATTAGCCCGATCCCCTCTTCGCGCTCCGGCGCTCCGCGCGTAAGCTTGTCCCGCAGCCGCTCGAGCGTCTCTTGCTCCATGCCGAGCCCATCGTCCATGACGGTGATCTCCACGTAACGCTCCTTCTGGCGCACCTCGATATCGAGCGCCATGAACGGTTTGGCATCGTCCAAGCCGTGCAGCGTCGCGTTCTCCACAAGCGGCTGCAGCAGGAGCTTGGCCATCGGGTAGGCGAGCAGCTCGGGAGGAATGCGCGTCTGCAACCGGAAGCGGTTCGGATAACGGCGATTCAGCAGCTGCACGTAATGGCTGACATGGAGCAGTTCGCGTTCGAGCGTAACCTCTTCGTTCACGTTGCTTATGCTGTAGCGCAGCTGCTTGCCGAGCAATTGAATCATATCCGCCGCATCGACGTCGTCGTTTAATTCGGCTGCCATGCGGATCGTCTCCAGCGTGTTGTACATAAAATGCGGATTGATTTGGCTTTGCAGCGCATGCATCTCCGCTTCCCGCCTGCGGTTCTCGCTCCGGAATATATCCTGGATAAGCTCCTCGATGCGCGCGATCATCCGGTTATACTGCCTGCCCAACTGGCCGATCTCGTCGCCGTACCGCACCTGGAATTTCGCCCGAAAATCCCCGTCCTGCACGGTGCGCATAAGCTGCATCATCTTGCGCAGCGGCTTGGTCAATGCGAACGAGACAAGCGTCGAGATGAGCAGCGCAAGGGCGACCGTCGCGAGCGTAGCGGCCAACGTCACATTGCGAATCACTCTCGAGTCCTTCGTCAGCGCCCGTTCGGGAATGGCCGCGATCGCCTTCCATTCCGTATTCGGGCTTGTCATATAGATGAATAGCTGGCGTTCACCCGCGAGCTCGCCATAGAAGCTGCCGCGATCGCCGGCGGCGCTCGCGAACATCGGATCGCCCGCGATGTCTGCTGCCATTTGGCTCCGGTCCGCGCTGTAGATGATACGTCCCTGTTTGTCCACGATGACGGTCTGACCTTGGGTGACGTTATCCAGCGTCTTGATTTGGTCTTGAATGACCGTCATATCCGCGTCGACCGCGATCAGACCGATCGGCTGCAGCGCTTTGTCGATAATTTTGCGGACGACCGTGAACGCGTATTTCTCGCTATTCAGCGTGCTGACGTATTTGCGGGTGCCGATCAGCACCGCTTCCCCGCCGGATTCCGACGCCGCCGACTCCCAGGCCCGGTAGCTGTCGGCCAGGTTCTGACGAAGACCGCCGGATTGCGCTTGGCTGTAAGCGTTCCCATACAAATCGAAAATATAGACCGACGTCGCGCCGCGCTTGATGTTGTTAATGAACGAGACGTTGCCTTGAATCCCCCGCTGAATTTGCAGCAGCTGATCGAATGCCGGCGCCGCAGCCGCGTTCCCGTTATCACCGATCTGCTTGCGCTGGGCGTAATAGGCGTTCGAACGGGATAGATTGAACTTAATGTCGTCTTGGTAGGCCGGGACGGAAGTCATGTTGACCATGTCCTCGATGTAATCATCAACCCGCCCCATCATGCCCTCCAGCATGTTCGTTGAATAACGAATCGCCGTCCGCTGCGTGGACTCGGCGTAATTCACGTAAGAGAAATAGCTGATGAACGTCAGCGGCATCGTGACCAGCAGAAGGAATACGAGCAGCAGCTTACGCTCCATGCGCATCTCGATGATCCGGGTCCATTGGCGGCGCAGGAATTGGCTCATGTGTCAAGTTCCCCTCTCTAGCATCTATACTTTTCAGTGTAAGCGATTAACCGCTCCATGCCTAGAGGCGCGAAAAAACGCCGTCCGCGCAACAAGCGACGATCCGGCGTCATGCTTAAGCCCTATTCTTCACCGATCCGCGACGCGACAACCTTGTCGCGTCCCCCGCGCTTGGCGGCATACAAGTTCCGATCGGCTTCCGCCAGCAGCTCGGCGCTCGTGGCCATGCCTGCCGCGGCTGTGCACACACCCAGGCTTGCCGTTATGGCCAACCCCCGTTCGATTCCGCTCCAATCCGCCGAACGAATCGCCTCGCCTAGCCGTTCCGCGAATTCGATGCCCTTGCGCGCGTCGTAGCCGGGACAGATGAGAAGAAATTCCTCGCCTCCGAGCCTAGCGGCTTTGGCCGGATCGATCGCCGCCGCATCCAATATTTTGGCGAAATGAACAAGGACCTGGTCGCCTGTACCGTGGGAGAAGGTATCGTTGATCCGTTTGAAGTGATCCACGTCCACGAGGACGACCGTCACATCTTGACCATGCGTGGCGGTCATCAGCACGGCATCAAGCCGGTCGGCGATCACGCGCCGGTTGTAAAGGCCGGTGAGCGGATCGCGCTGGGCCATCTCCCGGAACCGCTCGCTGCTGCGGCGCGCTTCTTCCGTCTCGAAGACGGCATGAAGAATGCGGGATCTTGCTTCGCGTTCGGAAGACCGCAGCTCGTCGGCATCCGCGTGGTACCCCCGATATTCCTCGTACGCTTCCTTATATCGGTCCATGGCGGCATACAACTGGGCTTGCTCCAGCCGGATTCGGACCAGGAACCCTTGGAAGCCGTGCCTCATACAGTTGTCGCGGGCTTCGTCCAGCGTCTCCTGTGCATGATCGTAATGCCCTTGCAGCCGCTGCGCTTCGGCGACCGTAATTTGGCATTCGAATATCGCGAATAAGTCGCCCAGCTTACGTCCGTCCCGGTACGCATCCAGCAGCGGAAGCAGCGTCCGTTCCGCCTCGGCCGGCCTACCCGCTACCAGCTCGATGCGAGCGATCGTATCCAGATGCGCGGGTACGAGCGTAATGTCGTGCCGCTTGGCGAACGCGACCATCCGCGTCGAAAGCCGCTCCGCTTCCTCTATGTCGCCGGCTTCGCAACGGGTGTACGCCATATTGTTCAAGACGTACATTTCCTGCTGGACATGATGGATGGCGGCGTTAATGGCCATGATTTCTTCGAACCGCCGCCGCGCTTCCTCGTATTCGCCATTCGCGTCGAGCGTGAGCGCAAGCAGCATCAGATGGTTGCCGCGCGTCTGAGGCAGCGCTCCCTCGGGCAGATATTCAAGCGAATGCAGCGCATGCTCCAAGGCGCTCGACATATCGCCAAGACGGAAGAAGAACCCCGACAGATGCCGGCAGCTTCGGGCCAGCACGGCCATGTCTTGATTCCGCTCCGCCCATGCTTTAATCCGGCGAATCGTCTGACCAGCTTCGGCCAGATCGCCAGCTCGCATCGCGGCGTTGGCTTGTATCAGCTGCGCGCGTTTGTTATAGGCGGGCGTGAGATCGGCGCAAGTCAACTCGCATGCGGCTTGTCCGACACGCATCGCCATCTCGATGTCTTCGTAATGAATCACTTCCAAGTCGTCCAGCAGACGGCCGTAATCCTCTGGGGTCCGCAGCGGCAATCGTTCCGCCTCGGCCGTCCGCCGCCAGTCCTGCCCGATCGGGGTGAAACAATACGGACAGCGGTCCGACTCGGCCTGGTGCTCCGACCAGCCGATCGTTATCTTGCACTGCGGGCAGCGATCAAAATGAAGCTGCAATCGTTTAACCTCCCCGGGTCGAGCTGACGCGCCTTCCTCGTGCGGCGATGTCTCCCCTGTCGTTTGCTTAATCTCTCGGATAGTTCACGCTCATGATGTCCATGAAAGGCACCTTGTCCGTGCCATCGGCGGTTTCGACGTGAACTCGGCCCGTTCTGGAATCCATCTTGACGATTTGACCGCGTACCGACTCCTCGCGTCCCCACACCGTTAGCAAGATGACGGAGCTTTCCTGATATGCTTCCGTTAATTGATTCCCAAGCTCCTCCAGCACGAATTCATCTCGCGTGGGGCGCTTCGGGACTTTCGCTTTAGCCATATTCAATATTCCTCTTCTCTATCCGCAGCTCTCGCCCGAATCTCGCAATAGGCACTAGTATACCACGAAGACGTGCGGAAACGAACCGAAAAACGGGATTTTCGTGGATCTCCAAACATTTCATCTATCAATCGGACGACCGGATGACGTAATAATAGTATCGAACATACCGGGTCAGTCGGGAGAATAGCATTTCAGCGATAGGGGGAACAATACGTGAAGAACAGTCAAGAGTTCCGTTCGCTCGATCAATTACTGCGCGAGTACGGCCACAACGGACATTCGCACCTCTATTTTTTGGGGGACAAGCGGTTATTCTGGGCCAAAAGCGGCAAAGCTGCTCTCGTTTACCGCGAGTTTCATAATCGAAGCGTCGTGCTTGGCGATCCGATCGGAGAACCTGAAGCTGCCTTGGGGTTGATTGGCGAATTCGCGCGCGCCTGCAAGAAGCAGCGCAAAATCCCCGTATTTTATCAGGTGAAGCCTGCCATGCTCGAGGAATACCGCGCCTGCGGCTTGAACGCGATCAAGCTCGGGGAAGAAGCGCGAATCGATCTGGAAGGATTTCATACGACCGGCAAGCCGTGGGTTAAGCTGCGTACTCGCGTGAACAAATTCGAACGTAACGGATGCCGCCTGGAAGTGCTCCGCCCGCCATATACGCAAGCATTCATGGAAGAAATCGCCGGGATATCGGCAGAATGGCTCGGCAAACGG
Organism: Paenibacillus aurantiacus; assembly: GCF_042431225.1. Lineage (NCBI taxonomy): Bacteria > Bacillati > Bacillota > Bacilli > Caryophanales > Paenibacillaceae > Paenibacillus > Paenibacillus aurantiacus. Next base: position 209,849 of record NZ_JBHMDO010000039.1, read on the forward strand.
AAGGAGAAAAGCTTCTCCGTCGGCGCGTTCTCTAAGACGTACGTTCAGCGATTCCCGATTGCCGTGCTGCGCGAAGAAGACGGTACGATCACGGCGTTCGCTACGCTAGGCGGCGCAGAACATCAGCCGTCGGTTCAATCGGATCAGGCTGGCGCGCATATGACGATCGATCTGATGCGCCATCGCGCAGGCTGCGTGCACGGGACGATGGACGTGTTGTTTATTTTGCTGTTCCAATGGGCCAAGCAAGCGGGATACCGCCATTGCAGCCTTGGCATGGCTCCGCTTGCGAATGCGGGCGACTCCACGATCGCGCGGCTTATTTATAAATACGGGAACCGGTTCTATAACTTCAAAGGTCTCTACGAATACAAGAACAAATTCGGGCCGCAATGGGAAGAAGTCTTCGTGGCCGCGCCAGCGGCTTCCATGCCCGTAACGATGCTGCTGCTCGCGCTGATGATCAACAAAGGCAAAGCGAGCCGAGCCGGCGCGATAACTAGCGAATCTATCGCCATTCTTAGCATGCCCGAAAATCGCGAGCATGCCTCCCTCAGTACCCTTGCCGAGATCAGCGAGATGCATACACTCCGATAACATCTTCGCAAGATCGTCGTAAGGAACGAACAAGCCGGCCAATTGGCCGGCTTGTTCGGGTATTTATGGCTAATTAGCGATCCACCTTCTGCTTCTGCTCCCGTTCCCGCTTCCAGTCCTCATGCTGCATCAGCACGCGCCCCCAGATGGCATCCCGCTCTTCGCTCGAATAGTGAGTGAACCGTTCCCCGAACACATCGGCAAGCAGCGCCAGCCATTCGTTCTTCCGCACGACTTCGGTCGAGATGCATCCGTCTGCCCCCCACGCTTTCCATACGCAGCCACGCAGCTCGTTCATCCCCTGCTCGCCCCGCTGCCGAATGAGGAACAGATTCATCCATGGCGACTCCGGCGAACGGCTGTAATGCGCGTGATTCGGATGAAACAACGCCAGATCATGGACGGTCTCCGGTGCAAAATCGACGCCGATATACCCATGAAGCGGTTCATGCTCAAGCCTCCAGCCGCCTTCCGCGACCACCGATGGCTTCAATTCATAGGTGAACGGCCCCTGCTCGTATCGGCCGAATGCCAGCGGGATCGGCTCGAAAGGCATGTCGCCGAGTCCGACGTCGATGACGAACCGCTGCATATTGCCACTCCCGTCCGGCAACGCGACCGTCAAACCGAGATGAAAATTGTTGACGCCAGGCTCCCGTCCGACCGGCTGAACGCCCGCCCGATGCCACGACACCTCGTAGCCGAGCGTGCGGAGCAGCGCGCTGAATGCGCCGTTCAAGTGGAAACAGTACCCGCTCCTGCCGCCCGTCATCAGGCCAATGGAATCGCGGAGGTCCATCGATACCGGCCGGCCGGCATATATATCGAGCGTCTGCCAAGGAATACGTTCGACGTGGGCGCGATGAAGCGCGAACAGAAAATCCAGGGACGGCTCCTCGGCGGCATCGAACCCAAGGCGGCGTAGATACTCGTTAGTTTCCGTAATCGTTAACATGAAACTTTACCCTCCCTTACGCTAGCCAGCCTATGCTACAATGAGCGTATCCCAAATCTGCCCTGCCAGGAATGGTCAGATTATTACGATTTTAAAAGACAGCTTGGCGAGGTGAGCCCTATGTTCCATCTGCATCTTCAGGAAGACAGTCAAGCGCCGTTCTATCTTCAGCTGTATGCGCAGCTTCAGGATCAGATTCGCGAAGGAAAGCTGTTATACGGTTCCCGTCTGCCATCGGTTCGCGCCCTGCAGACCCACTTCAATATAAGCAAGACGCCGATCGAGACCGCCTATCAAATGCTTATCGCCGAAGGCTACATCGTCAGCCGGCCGCGATCCGGGCTGTTCGTCATGAACGAGCTGCAGCAATCGATTGCCAGCGGCGATGACACGGCGACGCGCGAGCTCATTTCGCCCGATAACATGCCTCCTTTGCCCATACAGCCGAAGCCAATCATCGATTTTCGCGCGTCGCGCGTCGATGCGGCAGCTTTCCCGCTCCGGTTATGGCGAAGAAGCCTGCAGGAATCGCTCGAAAGCCATGCTCTGGACCTCGGCGCATACGGCGACCCTCAGGGCGAGTACTCGTTCCGGGCGACGATCGCCGATTATTTGCAGCGCTCACGCGGCGTGCATTGCGCACCGGAGCAAATCGTGATCGGCAGCGGCATTCGATACGCGGCGTCGTTGCTTGCGAGACTGCTAGGCGACGCAGGCACGCTCGCTTGCGAGGATCCCGGCTTCGCCCCATTCCCCGACTACTTCCGCAAGTGGGGGCTGAACGTCTTGCCGCTGCCCGCCCGGCATATTGCCGCGCGGATCGGTAATACCGATGCCGGGGCCGTCTACCTCACGCCGTCGCATCAATTCCCGACAGGGAGCATCCTCTCCTACGGCGACCGCGAGCGACTTCTCCAATGGGCTTATTCAAGGAATGCCTACATCATCGAGGATGATTACGACGGCGAGTTCCGTTACAGCGGCAAGCCCATCCCCTCGCTGCAAAGCTTGGACCGCGCCGGACGGGTCATCTATATCGGTACGTTCTCCAAAGCCTTCTCGCCCGCGCTGCGGTTGAACTACCTCGTCCTTCCAGAGCAGCTGGCCTCTCGCTTGAAGACCGAGCGATTGCCGCTGGACGCCCCCTCGCGCATCGACCAATGGGCGATGGCTCGTTTTATCGAGCAAGGGCATTGGTTCCGCCATATTCGGCGAATGCGCAGCCTGTACGGGAAGAAGCACGACCGGCTGCTGGAGCGGATCCGCGAGTACTTCGGCGAACATGCGGCCGTGACAGGTCAAGGCGCGGGGCTGCATATCCAAGTGTCGGTGAAGACGAATCGCAGCGCCGCCGACTTGGTGAAGCTGGCTGCTGATCAGGGCGTAGCGGTATACGACCTTGAAGGCATGCTGGCCGATTCCGGAGGTTCAGGCGCCGCAGATCCGGTTATCTATCTTGGCTTCGCGGGGTTGACGGAGAAGCAGATTGACGACGGGGTTCGATTACTGCGTCGAGCGTGGGAGACAGCGCTTCAGGAATAGCGACAAGGCCAGCATCGCGATGGATGCTGGCCTTGCTGTTTCATTGCGCGGGCATGCAGGTTGGATCGTTATTCGACGCCGTTATCTTGTGCAGCCGGCTTCTTCGCCAGATCGGCAATGAGATCGCCGGATAGCGCTTTGTTGTACACGTACAGCTCGTCGATCATGCCTTGATACGGCGTATCCCAGAAGTTAACGCCAAGACCGAACGAGACGGCGGTGGTCGAGAACAGATTCGGGAAGCCTGTGCCATTGAATTTCTGCACACCGTCTACGTATATTTTCAGCGTTCCCGAATCGACCGTGAATGCCACATGATGCCATTCGTTCAGCGGAATTCTGGAACCCGTCGTCCCGTCAATCCATGGACTGCTTCCCGACCACAGCATCGTGTTGTCATCCCAGGAGCTCGGGACGAGCGACAGCCAGCTGCCGTCCGTGCCGCCGAAGAAGGCTGTCGTATACTTGGTGTGCGCCTTCGGATTCAGCCACATGGACACGGTGTAACTGTTCCCGGTAATCAGGCCACTCGGAAGCTTAACGCCAGAAGCGCCGTCGAACTCGGCTGCCTGGCCGAATACGCCTTGACCGAAAGTGATCGCTCCGCCCGTGTTGTTAATGCGGTTGCCCGTGATCGTCCCGTCAGTTGATTTGCCGGCAGCATCCTTTAGATTGTTTTCGAACGCATAATGAGCGCTTAACCAGTAGTTCGGGTCATATGGCGCGATTGCGATTTGGAAAGTCTTCGTCGTGGAGGTCTCGCCCTTCTTGACCGTTGCCGTCAGTGTCGCGCTCACGCGATCTGCGCCTTGCGCCGGCTGATGGATCGTGCCATCCGCTTCGATGACTGTCGCGTCTGACGTCGTCCAGACGATTTCGGTCCCGCGCGCGGCAACCGACGGCAGCACGAGATTCTCCATGACGTTCGACGTATCGCCGAGCGTAAGCGCGTTCGTCACGTTCGCCACGACCTGGCTGTCGGCGAGGTCCGGCTGGCGAATCCCCCACACGCTTACGCCATCGCCCGAGATCGCGGTGAACGTCATCGTCTCGCGCTGCCGGACTTCGTCCCAGCCGCGCACGAATACGCCTTCATAACCGACTTTGCCTGCCGTGATGGTCGCACGATAGCCGTCTTTCAGTTCCCACGTTCCTTGCAGCGCGCCTGTCACCGTATGGTCGGCGTTCAAACGAATCTCCACGGAATTCGCGATGTCGCCCGAATAGGCTAAGCCGTGATTGACGAATTTATAATCGCCCGCGATTGCTTGCTCGTTCACCGTCTGTACGCTTTCGCCCGTGTAACGCGTCGGGGAGACCACGAGCCAGCCGTCTTTGTTCATGAACATCTGATGGACGCGAAGCTCGTGGAACTCGCCCTTCTGCGGGAAGCGCGTATGGAAGAACAAGAAATATTTGCCCGACGTCTCGTCATAGTAGACCGAGTTGTGGCCGGAGGAGACGTAGCCGTAGCCAAGGCCCGCATCCGGATCGCCGATCTCTTGCTTGAACTGGAAGTTGCCGATCATCTTGACGCCGTAAGGCGAGTTGTCGGTGTCGCTTGGCAGCACCGCTGTCTGGCCGTCCGCGTCCACATAAGGGCCTTCCGGCTTGGTCGAACGGAACTGCCGCATGTTGTAACCGCCGGTCGCGCCGAGCCAGCCGTAGGTGACGTTGAGGTAATAGTATTTCGTGTTTTTGTCGTATACGATGAACGGCCCTTCGCCGGACTTGTAATATCCGCCTGCGATCTTGGTGCCGAAGTAACGGTCGATGACGCGCCCGTCCTCCGTTACGCCGTCTTCGCCCGGATATATCGGTTGGCCTGTCGCCGGATCAAGCTCCAGCAGATAGATGCCGCCCGACCAGGAACCGTATGTCATCCACAGCTTGCCTTCGGCGTCCTCGAGCACCGTCGCGTCGATGGCGTTCGGGTATTCCTTGTTGTTATAGCTGCCGTCGGCGTTGAACCAGTTCGCGTTCTCGCCGGCCAGCTTCTTCTCGTCGACCGGCGTCTTGATGTTCGTATTGTCCCACTTCTTGTCGACGCTGCTGTTCGCGTCTTTGCCGCCGTCGCGGGTAAACCCGGAATACACGAGCGTATCGGCGTAGATGTAGGGTCCTTCGATCGTCTTCGAGACCGCGAGGCCGATTGCCGAACGAATGTAGGTCGAGGACGCGCTGTAATACATCATGTATGCGCCTTTGGAGCCGTCTTCGTTCACGTATTTATCGTTCCAGAACACGTCCGGCGCCCATACGGCGAAGCCGCCTTTGCTGTCGGAATCGTTCTCTCCCGCCCATTTGAACGAACCTGCCAGATTCGCGGACAAATCGCCGAAAATCACGTTGTTCGGCGTCGTATAGCCGTTCGTGAAAGTCGTCCAGTGCATCAGATCGGTCGACTTGGCCGCTTCGATATGCGAGCCGAAGACATAATACGAGCTGCCATCCTTGATCACGGACGGATCGTGCACGGACACGTTGCCGAAGGTCGGCGTAGACGGCGTCGGATTGCTCGTGCCAGGACTTGGGCTGCTCGTGCCCGGGGTCGTCGTCGTTGGCGGCGTGACGGTCGCACTCCCGCTGTCGTCCTTCCGGATAAGCCGTTTGTCGGTCGATTCGATTTTGCCTTTGCCGCTGACCGGGATCTCCTTGTCCACGTTGATCTCCAAGCTATCGATCGCTGCATTCTCCGCCACGCTGAGCGCAGCCGCCCCATCAAGCACGAGCTTTCGAATCCGCCCGCTGTTCAGTTTGAGCTGCGGCGAAGATTGCGTCATTACGTTAACCTGTTCGAACTCGCCGCTGAATTGAACGGCGGACTGTCCAGGCAGCGATGAGTCAAGCTCGACGGATTTGAACCCGCCGTTTGCTTGCGCCCCCTCTTCCTCCAGTTTCGCGCCGGACGAAAGCCTTGTATTGTCTATCGAAGTACCGCCCGTGCTCGCGATTCTGATTTTGCCGTCCGCCTTGTCGACGTTAAGCGATTTGATTGTGGTGTCCGCTAACGTGACCGTGTGCTCTCCGCCGCCAGTGACGAAAACTTCACCCTCGACAGTCACGTTCGCAAGCGTCACGTCGCCGTCGCCAACGCCCTCGGTAATGTACAAATTCCCCTTCACCGTCGTATCGCGAAGCGTCACGCCATCTTGATTGATAACCACGTTGCGCGTGTCCAACTTGCCGAATTCGCCTGCCTTATTCAACACCGAACCCGCAAGTTGGCGAAGCATGACGACCGCCTCCGCCCGGGTGAGCGAATTGGCTGGTTTGAATGTTCCGTCCGTGAAGCCCTCAATATAGCCGCCCTCGGCGAGCGCCTGCACGGCCGACTGGCTCCAAGCCGGCAACGATGCCGCGTCCTTGAACGTCGACGTCTCGTTCGCGTCAGCTTGAATCGAGAATGCGCGGACCAGCATGACCGCGGCTTCCGCTCTCGTTATCGTCGCGTTCGGGCGGATGCGCCCCTGCTCACCGCCCTTCAGATAGCCCGCAGCAAACGCTTTCATAATTTCTTTGTAAAAGAAGTCGCTATCCTTGATATCGGCAAACGTCGCCGAACTGGTCGCCTTGAATTGGAATGCACGGTTAATCAGCGTCGCCAATTCCGCTCTCGTAATGGTCTGATCCGGCTTGTACCGGCCCTCGCCGTAACCATTCACTAGACCGCTTGCCGCCCAGTCCGCAATCTCCTTCTCTGCCCAGTGACCTGCAATATCGCTCTTGGCCGCAGTCTCGGACATGGTCTCGGAAGCGAGCGCCGTCCCTGGCAGAAGCATCGTCATCGCCACCGTAGCGGCTGCGTATTTCTTCATTTTCGTTCTCATCAGTACGCGGTCTCCTTTGTGTTTAATAGCGATCCTTGTCTTGGTTAGAAACGATGCCCTTCTTTCACCCCCAAGTCGGCTGGCATTGCCTGATTATAGTTAATATTTATATTACACTTAAACAAGTTCATTAACTAATTGAATATTAACTGTAAGCGCTTATCAAAGTCAATAACATGTCGAAAAGTTTTTGTAGCGTTTTCATTAATCTTTACGCAAATTCATTAATGTTAAATAGTCGTACTGCTCTCGCTCATAACTTTGTGTCAAGAAGTAAAAAGGTACGCCGCATTCATGAATTATTATCATTATCCGCCTAATAGAAATGGTAGAATGTGCTTACTTATACGAGATTCATCATTACAAGACGTATAAGAATACCGATAATTGGGAGGAAAAGTAATGGTGTTTAGAAGTCGAAAAGTCCGGGGGTATCTCGCAGCCGCGCTATCGGCACAGGTTGCTCTGGCGGCGCTGCTGCCTCTATCGCCATCCGTCTTCGCTGAAGGTCCTGCCGACCCCGCTCCCGTGATTCAGCCCGTGGGCTCCGCGAACGGGAAGAAAGTGCTCTTCGACAACACCCATGCCCAGACCGCCGGCGCGGCGGATTGGGTCATCGATGGCGGCTTCTCGGATTTCGGGAACGCGCTGGCGACGAACGGTTATTACGTGAAAGAATTGCGCAAGTCCAGTTCGATCACCCTGACGGACCTGCAAGGCTATGATGTGTTCGTCATCCCGGAGGCTAACGTACCGTACAAGACGAGCGAACAGACCGCCATGCTGCAGTATGTACAGGGCGGCGGCAGCATCTTCTTCATCTCCGATCATTATAATGCCGACCGGAACAAGAACCGCTGGGACGCTTCCGAGGTGTTCAACGGCTACCGCCGCGGCGCCTGGTCGAACCCCGCTCAAGGGATGAGCGCGGAGGAAGCGGGATCGGCGGCCATGCAGGGCGTCGCAAGCTCCGACTGGCTGGGAACGAACTTCGGCGTCCGGTTCCGCTACAACGCGATCGGCGACGTCGGCGCCACGAACATCGTCGCGCCTGCACAGGCGTTCAACATTACGAGCGGCGTAACTTCCGTTGCCATGCACGCCGGTTCCACGCTCGCGATCATCGATCCGAACAAAGCGAAGGGGATCGTCTATTTACCTTCCACGACCACCAAATGGGGCAATGCGGTCGACCAAGGCGTCTATGCCGGAGGCGGCATCGCCGAAGGCCCGTACGTCGCCGTCTCCAAGGTCGGCGCAGGCAAAGCCGGCTTCATCGGCGACTCTTCGCCGGTCGAAGACGCGACGCCGAAGTACCTCCGCGAGGAGACTGGCGGATCGAAGACGACCTATGACGGTTTCAAGGAAGTAAGCGACGCGAAGCTGCTTGTTAATATGGTGAACTGGCTGGCGACGCCGGAGAGCTATACCGCGCTGAACCAGGTCGCGGGTCTGACGCTCGACCAGCCGACGCCGCTGCTGGCCATCGAGACGCCGCAATCGTCCAGCGAACCGCAAGCCGAGCCTTGGGCCGCCCCGGCAGCCGGGTACAAGTGGTGGGATTCTTCCACGTACAAGTCCGGTTCCTACGGATATGCTTCAACTCCCGGCGGCGGAGGCGGCACCGGCACGAATGTCTTCATTTCGGAATACGTGGAAGGTAGCGGCAATAACAAAGCGATCGAAATTTACAACGGCTCCGGAGCTTCGGTCAACTTGAGCGGCTATACGATCTCGCAGTCCAACACGACCGCGACGATCACCTTGAGCGGGACGCTCGCCAGCGGCGGCGCCTATGTCGTGGCGAACGCGAGCGCATCCAGCGCGATTCTGTCCAAATCCAACTTGACGAGCAGCTCTCTCTCGTTCAACGGCGACGATGCCGTGACGCTCAAGCAGAACGGCTCGGCGATCGACGTCGTCGGCACTGCGGGCACGTCGTTCGGCGCGGACAAGACGCTCGTGCGCAAAAGCTCGGTCACCGCAGGCAGCACGTCGTACGTCGCCTCGCAGTGGGATGCCTATGCGGCCGATACGATTACGTACCTCGGCTCGCATGCGGGCGGGACATCGAACGCCGCGCCGACTGTAGCTTCGCCAATCGCGGACCGCTCCGCTTCGGCGGGCAGCGGCGCGTTCATAGTCGATGCGTCAGGCACGTTCCAGGACGCGAACGGCGATGCGCTCACGCTTACGGCTTCATCGGGCAATACGGCAGTCGCCACCGTCTCGGTTAGCGGCAAGACGCTGACCCTCATGCCACTCTCGGCCGGTACGGCGACGATTACGGTGACCGCTAGCGACGGCAAAGGCGGCACGGTCAACGATGCCTTCAACGTCACCGTCACGAGCGCGACTTCCGTCTCGTTGTCCGAGTCGTTCGAGAACGGGACGAAGACCGCTTATACGGCGGGCAGCGTCACGCTTGGCAGCGGCGCTTGGTATTTCGACAATGCCCTGATCGGCAATTCGTCCACCGATCCGAAAGCCGGCGCACAGTCGGCGCGGGTGAAAGCCGCCGGCTCCATCGCGATGAGCTTCAACGCGGCCAAGGCCCTCAGCGTGAAGGTTAAGCACGCCAATTTCGGGTCGGATACCGGCGCAACGTGGAAGCTGCAGAAGTCGGTCAACAACGGCACGACATGGACGGACGTCTCCGCCTCCTTCAGCAGCTCATCCACCCTGTCGGAGCAGACGATTGCCGTCAACGAGGCCGGCGCGGTGCGCTTCCGCATCCTAGTCGCGGGCACTAGCGGCAGCCGTGTTAATTTCGACGATTTCCAGATTGTGAATTAACTCGCGTTCGTCAAATATAAGAAAGGCCGCTCCATACATCGCAAAGATGACGATGGGCCGGCCTTCTTTCTATTCATAAATGATCGCTTGCAAGGCCCCCGATTGTTCGGCCGGAATGCGATAGCCAAGGCTCGCTTTACACAACCTTCACCTCTTCCTGACATGCCACGAACAAAACGCGCCTAGATTATGGTTGTACATTCCAATCAGGGAGGCTATTCATAACCATGTCCAAACGTAAAACGAAATCGCTGATCGCACTCACCGTAACTGCCGCTGTCGCCGCTACAGCTCTCGCTTCCGCGCAAGCGCCGAAACAAGCAGAAGCAGCTAACGGACAAGCTAAGAACGTCATTCTATTCGTCGGCGACGGCATGGGCAACGCGGCGCGCAACGCGATCCGGCTGGCGACAGTCGGCGAAAGCGGCGAGCTCGCGATGGACGCGATGCCTTTCGCCGGCCTCGTGCATACAAGCTCGACTTCCCCGGTAACGGATTCCGCCGCATCCGCCACTGCCTATGCGAGCGGCGTCAAGACGTATAACGGCGCGATCGGCATGGACGCGAACAAGAAGTCGGTCAAGACGATTCTCGAATACGCCAAGGATGCGGGCAAATCGACCGGCATCGTCACGACGAGCCAAGTGACGGACGCGACAGGCGCGGCATTCGGCGCACACGTGACTGACCGCAAGCTGCAAAGCGATATCGCGCTTCAATTTCTGACGAAGAGCAAAGTCGACGTCATTCTGGGCGGCGGCGAAGACTTCTGGTATCCGGCGGGCGATGCGGGTTCGTTCCAGGACGAGCCGGTCGAAGATCCGGAAGAGAAGAGCAAAGGCACGCAAGGGAACCTCGTGAATAAAGCGAAAGCGCTCGGCTACTCGTACGCGAAGAGCAAAACCGAGCTGCAGAACGCAAAAGGCACGAAGCTGCTCGGCCTCTTCGCCAATGAAGAGATGTTCCAGGCGAATCCGGAAGGCGAAGGCGATCTTTATAATCCGGTCGTCTCCCTCACGGAGATGACGAAGAAAGCGATCAGCACCCTCTCCACGAACAAGAAAGGCTTCTTCCTCGTCGTGGAAGAAGAAGGCACGGACGAGATGGCGCATTCGAACAATGCGAAGCTGACGATCAAAGCCGGCCAAGAGCTCGACAAAGCCGTCCAGACAGCCAAAGATTTCGCGAAGAAAAATCCGGATACGCTTGTGCTCGTTCTGGCCGACCATGAGACAGGCGGGCTGTCGATCGAGCCGGTCGACGAGAGTGACGAGAGCGGCGATGCGATCTCCAAGGAAGACGGTCCGTTCGCCATTGCCGGCACCAAAGATTCGTTCTTCGTCGACTGGACGACGTCCGGCCACACCGCTGTCGATATTCCGGTCACGGCGATGGGTACTGGCTCCGCGCTGTTTACAGGCGTCTACGAGAACACGGCCATTTTCACCAAACTGGTGCAAGCTATGGGCTTGAAAATCAACAAATAGCACAAAACCTGCAGATGCCCCCCTTATGGGGTGCGGGACTTGCGCACTGCCTATGATACAATGGCAGAGTTGACGGAAGCGGAATTGGAAGAGGTTAACGGCGGCGCTGCTTTTAAATTGCCATTCGGCGGCGCGAGACACAGACGCAGAGGCGCCTGATCCATCATCGCTTTCCACCATCGTGTATCCTGCATAATGATCCTCGCTTAATGCGCTGGGCCGCAAACCGAAACACCCCCTGAATGGAGCTCGTCCATTGAGGGGGTGTTTCGTTGACGGCGAATAAAGCCGGTCAATTATCGGGTAGACGTCAGCACGCGGATGGAACCATCCTCGTGACCGACGATAAGCTTGTCCGCCATGCCAATGAACAACCCGTGCTCGACGACGCCCGGAATGCCATGCAGCGATAGTCCTAATCCCTCGACATCGTGGATCGCGCCGAAATGACAATCGACGATGAGATTGCCGTTGTCCGTCCGGAACTGCGTGCCGTCCTTCTGACGGATTACCGGCTCGCAGCCAAGCGCAGCCAGCTTGCGAAGGGTCAATTCGTGCGCGAATGGCACGACCTCGACCGGCAGCGGGAATCGGCCCAAACGGACGACGGTCTTGCTTGCGTCGGCCACGATGATCAGCCGCTTGCTCGACGCCGCGACGATCTTCTCGCGCAGCAGCGCCCCGCCCCCGCCCTTGATAAGGTGGAGCGCGCCGTCGGCCTCATCGGCGCCGTCGATCGTCACGTCGATCGTCTCGACCTCCGCGAACGGCACGATCGGAATGTGGAGCGACACGGCCAGCTCCTCCGATTGGACGGAGGTCGCCACGGCCCGAATGCGCAGCCCCTCGGCGACTCTTCTACCGATTTCCACGATCGCGTAGTACGCCGTCGAACCGGTACCCAGCCCGACGACCATCCCGTCCTTGATTTCTTTCACAGCTTCCACAGCCGCCAAACGCTTCGATTCCACTTGCATGTTCCTCCCCTGTTTCGCCTACGATTTCTCTATTCTAACTCGTCTTCGGCGGCGAAGCCATAGAAAAGGGAGCAGCGCGAACAGCAGCACGAGCAGAACCGCCAGCAGGAGCGTAGGTCCGAAGCCGTGGCTGAGCCGGTCGCCAAGCAGCGTATAGGCGATCGTAACCGGTGCTGTGCCGATTACCGTGGCGCCAATATACGGGAGGAACCGCACGGAAGACAAGCCCGCGGCTACGCTCGTCACGTCGAATGGCACGACCGGTATGAGCCGCAGCGTGAAGATGGTTAGAAAGCCGCGCTTCTCGAGACGTTCCCGCCACTCCAGGATGCGTCCGGTCGGCGCCCGGAATAGACGGCTGCCGAACTTGCGCGCCAGGACGAACACGAGAATGGAATCGCATGTAAAACCGATCATCGTGAACACGGTCCCCCGGACTGGCCCGAATGCGAGGCCGCCCGCCAGGCAAAGGACGGTCGCCGGGAAGAGAAGCAGCGGTCGGATTGTATACACGATAATATAGATTAGCGGCGACCATGCCCCGAAGGACAGGATATAGCGTTTCACGCCCTCGGGCGTGAAATGGAGGTAACGGTGATTCAGCAGCCACAGCGAGGCGGCAAGCAGCAGGAACGCCGCCGATTTGACGATTTTCATGTTGCCGCTCCCATCGGTTGGAGATCGGATTATCTTCCTTATCTTTCCCCAACCGAGCTTGCCTCTATCGGGAGCGAACGAATTTCTTCCCTGTTAGATCGGAATGTTGGCGGCGCGGAATTGTGCCACTTCGTCCGTTAACTTGTAGTCGTTGTCTTGGAGCGCATCCATGAACTTCTTGAGATTGTTCACATAGCTTCCGCCGCCAGGAAGCAGCTTCTCGAGCGCTTTCGTATAACCAGTCTTCGCCGCGTCGCGCAGCAGCTTCGTGTCGTCATCGAACAATGGCGTGTTATTGGCGCCATAGAACGTGACCACGTTATACGTTTGGAACAGCCCTTTCACCTGCGTCGAACGAAGCGACTTCGGATACTGCTTCAGGAATGCCTCCGCTGCGGCAGCCCGCTCCGCAAGCTGATCGTAACCGATCGCCAAGGCGCCGTCGTTGAAGGTTCTCGCATCGGATTCGGCCGCACGAACGTTGAAGTAACCGCGAATCTCATCGGTAAGTCGCGCCGCGTATTTGTTGAATGTCGCATAGTTGACCACGACGTAGAACATGCCCTCGCCTGTCTCTAATCGGTAACCGCTATTGCGCGCTTGCGTCAGCAGCGACTTAAGCTTCGCGTCCTTCGTCCGGGCGATCAGTTCGCTCAATGTATCGCCCTTCTTATAAATCGCACCGATCGACGCCTGAATCGCAGCCGGCTCGAAACGAACCTGCATGGCGGGCAGCTGCTTACTGACGGCCTCTTCCAAATGCAGCGCCATAATCGTCGTTTGCGCGGTTGTCAGCCGGCCCAGATTCGCGTACAAATACGCGCTTGCCTGCGGCAAGCCGCCTTTCTGCTTAAGCAGTTCTTCGAATTTGGCGATAAGGCCCGCGTTCATGCGCGAGTCTGTAGCGGTCGGAGCCGCATTCGGTGTGGATGCGGCCGCTGATGCGACGGCTCCCGCGGAAGCAACCAAGACGAGTACGGCGCAAGTTGTTGCGATTGCCGTTTGTCTCACCGTGCGGATCGTGTTCATCATGAATAATCTCTCCCTTGGACTCTTGTCGTGTATGCATTCGAATTAATAAGGCTAGTATAGGGCCGGAATGTGTCGAGACGGCAACGCCATTGTATCGAACCTGTAAACTTGTAACCTTCATTCCGCACCCCCAATCAAGAGTCTCTTGTATCGAACACGATGTAGATCACATGAGGCTTTCGGCTTGACCCGTCGCCTCCTTAAGCGCTTCGATATACGCTAACGCCAGCTTGGACAACGTTAGATTGCGATGGCAAATCCAGCCGACCTGGATCGTCTCGTCGCAGTCGAGCGGCACCGGGATGATGGCGTTGCCGTTCAGATCGGCGCTCAGCACGCCGGTCGAGATCGTATAACCGTTCAGGCCGATCAGCAGATTGAACAGCGTCGCACGGTCGCTCACCCGGATCCGCTTCGGATGGGTCAGCGTGCTCAGAATTTCCTCGGCGAAGTGAAACGAGTTATATTCCCCCTGCTCGAACGACAAATACGGATAATCCTGAAGCTGATCGATCGTCACGCGCCGCTGCTTCGCAAGCGGGTTATGTATGCTGATGAACACATGCGGCTTCGCGGTGAACAGCGGGTGAAAAGCCAAATTCGCCGCCCTCAGCAGCGACTGTATAACCTTTGAGTTGAAGTCGTTCAGATACAAGATGCCAATCTCGCTGCGCATCGTCCTGACATCCTCGATAATGTCGTGGGTCTTCGTCTCTCGCAGCGCCATCTCATATTGCGTTTGTCCGTGCTCCCGGACCAACGACACGAACGCGTTCACCGCGAACGCGTAATGCTGGGTCGACACCGAGAAATGCTGAGGCGACGGCTTGGCGTCCAGATAGCGGCTCTCCAGCAGCTCCGCTTGCTCGACGACCTGTCTCGCATAGCCGAGGAACTCCGTCCCCTGCATAGAGAGCGATATCCCCTTGTTCGTCCGATCGAATATCGTGATGCCAAGCTCCTCTTCCAAATCCTTGATCGCGTTCGATAGACTCGGCTGCGAGATAAACAACCGCTTCGCCGCTTCATTCATCGAGCCGCGCCGGGCGATCTCGATCACGTATTTCAATTGTTGCAGCGTCATTTTTTTCCCTCCATCATTGGGCATCCATCCATACGCCGCGCTGGGTTAATAGCTTCCATTATACGGACTTTCGAGTGCGAGAGGGACCGTTTTACGCATTTTTTCCTTCCGCCCCAGTCACCGTACTTGCTTTAACGCAATAAACTACGGAGGTGAAAGCGAGGCGAAAGCCCATTATTCCGATGATACTTGGGAGGCTACAACAACATGTCGACAACGGTAGTGGTGCCGCGGAGTTACCAACCGAAACTGGATCTGCTGCAGACCGAACGCGCGATCAAAGCGGTCAAGGATTATTTCGAGGAGGCTCTGGCGGACGCGCTTCGATTGACGCGGGTATCCGCTCCGATACTGCTGAAGAACGGCAATGGCGTCAACGATAACCTGAACGGCGTCGAGCGGATCGTCACGTTCGACGCGCCGGCCGTCGCGGATGCGCAGCTGGAAATCGTACAGTCGTTGGCCAAATGGAAACGCATGGCGCTCGCCCGGTACGGGATCCCTGTCGGCGAAGGCATCTATACCGATATGAATGCCATACGCAGAGACGAAGCGCTCGATAACCTCCACTCGCTCTACGTCGACCAATGGGACTGGGAGAAAGTCATCGCCTACGAAAACCGGACGCTCAATACGCTGAAAGCGGAAGTACTTCGCATTTACGCCGCGGTTCGCCAAACGGAAACCTACATTTGCAGCCGATTCCCGCAATTGTCTCCAATGCTGCCGGAGAAAATCCAATTCATCACGACGCAGGAGCTGGAGACGCTGTACCCGGAACTTGCGCCGAAGCAGCGCGAGGACGTCATCGCCAAGCAATACGGCGCGGTATTCGTCATGCAAATCGGCGGCTTGCTTCGTTCCGGCGAGAAGCACGACGGCCGCTCGCCAGATTATGACGACTGGAAGCTCAACGGCGACATCATCCTCTGGTACCCGGTACTCGAACGCGCCTTCGAAATTTCGTCCATGGGCATTCGCGTCGACAAGAAAAGCCTGCTGGAGCAGCTGGCCGAATCTGGCGAGGATGCCCGCCAATCGCTCGAATTCCATCAAGCGATCCTAAACGGCAAGCTTCCGTACACGCTCGGGGGCGGCATCGGCCAATCTCGGCTGTGCATGTTCCTGCTGCATAAAGCGCATATCGGCGAGGTGCAGGCGTCGGAATGGAGCGATGAAGTTATCGCGGCTTGCGAAGCCGGCAACATCCCGCTTCTGTAGTTATGCGGGGACGCACCCCCACTACTTAACAAAGAAAGAAGCAGGCCGGTTTCATCCGGCCTGCTTCTTGGTTTGCTGCTTGCTCCATATTTTCTTCTGCATAACGAACGTGACCACCGCGATGATGCCGGACAAGGCGAGGCTGATGAAGAAGCCCCATCGGATATCGGACTCCAGCACGACACCGACGACTGCCGCGAGCAGCAGCGCAAGTCCGATGGTCCCGATCGTCTTATCGATCGTTTTTAACTGAAGCACCTTCAGCGCGGACACGATAATAAATCCCCAGTTATACATTTGCATAATGCCGGCGGCCGTCGTGATATACGCGTAGATTTTGCCGGGCAGCAGCAGCGCCGTTACGATGGACAACGAGATGCCGGCCGTTGCGAGGGCAAGCGACGGAAGCGGCAGCTTCCGGAACTTCAATTTTCGCTCGAAGAGCTTCGGCGCATCGCGGTCTTTCGCCAGCGTGACCAGCAAGTTCGTGCAAGCGAATAGCGACGCCGTCATCGTCGAGAATCCGGCCGTCACGATCGCCGCATTGAACACATGGGGGAAAAATGCGAGATCGTAACTCTTGAGCGCGGTCACGAACGGACTTTCTTTCTCGCTGATTGCATCGTGGGCGACCATGAAGGTAACCAGACCGATGGAGATCACATAAATAATCGTCAGCCCGATTAACATGACGCTGCCTGCTTTCGACGCCTCTTCCTTCTTCTTCAGCTGCATCGACATGAGTCCGATCGTCTCGATGCCGCCGTAGGCATAGAACGCGTAGATCAGCGACGAACAAAATCCCCGGTAGCCGCCCGGCGCGAACGCTTGCCAATCGTCCGGCCATCCGGGTCTTGCACTGCTGCCGCCATGAATCCAGCCGAACAACGCGGCGGCGGCCAGGATGATGAACATGAAGATCGCGGCCGTCTTCGTCACGGCCAAGACGTTCTCGACTTTATCGAATCCTTTGGTCCCCAACGTCACGACCGCGATGGCAAGCACCGCATAGATGGCGGCGAAGATCCACAGCGGGACTTTGGGAAACCAGAAACGCGTCATTAACCCCAGCGCGGTCAGCTGGCTGCCCATGATCAATATTTTCGAGCTCCAATAATTCCAGCCGCTCCCGAAGCCTGCCCACCTGCCGTAAGCTTTGCCCGCATAGTAGCAGAAAGACCCTTCCTGCGGATCTTCCGCCGTCATCTTCGCCAGCAGATGGAACACGATATAGGTGCCAGCCGCGGCAATGAGGAACGAAACGACCATGGCCTGCCCCGTTATCTTGATGCCGATCCCGGAGCCAAGAAAGTAACCGGTCCCGATCGTGCAACCGATTCCGAGCAAGGAGAGCTGCCACCAAGCCAGTTCTCCCTTGCTTTTTGGGGCGTCGCTCTTCGAAGCTCGATTGGATGAGGATGCGCTCGACATCGTACGCTTAACGGTTCATGTCCGACAAGCCCGGACTATGTTCGTTCGGCAGTTCCGGATTATACGGGAGCGGATAACCGGCCGGAGGCGCGACGACCTGCAGCTCCCCGCCGCTGCGGCTTGGCGACTCGCCGTTGAACACTTCCGCGATGCGCATCTCGTCGAAACGGCCGCCGAGCGCCTCCTGCAGCACCCGGGCCGCCGCCGGATCCGGCTTGTCCGGAACGATGATATTGATGAGGTCTTCCTTATAAAAGTACACAAGATTTCCTCCCTGGAAGGTGATTGACCGACGTTCTAGTTTGTTTGTTCACCCGCGGCATTATCCCGGGGTTATCCGTACATAAATCCCCGGGAACTCGCCATCTTATATAAAGGCCTGTTCGGCAGCCGCATCCCCGTTACGACGAGCAATTCCTGACACAGAAGGAGGATCAAGGGTGAGTTTGCGTAAATACGCAGCCATTGCGGCGCTGGCCTCCGTTCCGCTCATGATGACCCTGGGGAATTCCATGCTCATTCCCATTCTTCCGGAGCTGGCGCGCGAATTGGGTGTGAAAGCCTTCCAGATCAGTCTCATCATCACCATCTATTCCGTCGTGGCCATTCTGCTTATTCCGATCGCCGGTTACCTATCCGACCGGTTCGGACGCAAGAAGGTCATGATCCCGGCGCTGATGCTGGCCGCAGCCGGCGGGCTGTTGTCCGCGCTCGCTTCTTCGATCGGCGACGGCTCGTACATGCTCGTGATGCTCGGCCGGTTCATTCAAGGGGCAGGCGCGGCAGGCGCCTTCCCGATCGTCTTCCCCCTCACCGGCGATCTGTTCAAGGAGGAGGAGGAAGCCAGCTCCGTGCTTGGCTTGGTCGAGACATCCAATACGTTCGGCAAAGTGTTGAGTCCGATCGCAGGTTCGCTTATCGCGCTGTGGACCTGGTATATGCCATTTTATGCGATCCCGGTGCTGAGCATTATTTCCGCTGCCATGATCTTGTTTTTTATTCATACGCCCAAACCGGCTAACGGCGAAGAACGGGAGAAACCTAAGTTCTCCGCCTTCTGGGCACAGGTCAAGACGATATTCAAAAACGAAGGCAAATGGTTATCCGGCGTGTTCGTCAGCGGCGGCGCCGGCATGTTCGCGATTTTCACGACGCTCTTCTATCTATCCGAGCGTCTGGAAACCCAATACGGCTATAAAGGCGTCATGAAAGGCGCGCTGCTGGCCATTCCGCTGTCCGCTTTGTGCTTGGCGTCATTCCTGACCGGCAAGTGGATTGGCGAACGCAAGGCGCTCATGAAGTGGCTTTCGGTCGGAGGGATGTCGCTTCTATCGGCTTCTGCGTTGGTCTGCGCGTTGTTCCCGCCCGCGACGCTTGCCATGTGGTTCGTCTGGATCGGAATCGGGTCCATCGGCATCGGCGTCATGCTGCCTTGCATGGATGCCCTGATCACGGAAGGCATCGAGAAAGAAGAACGCGGCACCGTTACCTCCATCTACAGCAGCATGAGGTTCATCGGCGTCGCGGCCGGTCCTCCGCTCGCGGCGCTGTTGATGGATAACGGCGCAAGACCGGTGTTCTGGACCGTCGCCGGCGTATCGATCGTCACGGTCGCGTCGATTCTGCTGCTCATCAAGCCCGAAGCGGAATCCAAAACGAAAGGAACGAATGGCGGCACGGAACGTTATCAACCGAAACGCGCCGTGGCGGCACGGAACAAAACGACCTGATACGGCCGACAGCTTTCGAACAAACCAGCAACAGAGACCATGTCCTTCGCATGGTCTCTTTTTGCGCGGCGCCTATTTTTATCGACTCCAGGCAATACTGGTTACAGACTGACGTGAACATAAAGGAGCACATCGCCATGGGCATTCTGAAAGGCAATCCGAAAGATCAACCGCTTCATTATGGGGAAATATTCCAAACGTGGACCTACGCCGCACGACAACGAAAAACGATATCGACGTATCAGCTATACCGATCGCATGCTGGAGATGACGAACTGAAGCGATTGGTCGTCAATCTCATCCAACAAGCCAAACAATCAGCTGCAGAATGCGACGAGATCCTCGTCCATAACGGCATCATGCCGCCTCCGGCGTTCGCGGAGCGACCTCCCGTCAAATTGGAGGACATCCCCGCCGGCGCAAGGTTTGCCGACCAAGAGATTGCCATAGCGATCGGAGAGGATTTAGCCGTGAATCTCATCGCCTGCAGTCAGTTGATCGGCAGCTCGATTCGCATCGACGTCGGAGCCCTATTCGCCAAATATTACGCGCTCCATGTCGCCTCGGCCGCCGCAGCGCTCGAGCTAAGCAAAGAAAAGGGATGGCTTGTGCCTCCTCCCCTGCAGATTCATAGGCCTGAGAAGTAACCGGTACATAAAACAAAAAAAGGCAGACCGCAATTTAGAACTGCACCTCAATGGTTAGACAATGTCCAACTTGCCCGAGGATTCGTTCCTTTGCGGACTGCCCTTCTGTACCTTCGGTCAATGACTAGACGCCGGCACCGACAGCTTCCGGACGTTTGATTTGCAGCGGCGGCGGGATCAGCCACCCTTTTTCTTTGCTCAGTCGCAGCAACTTCACGCCGAGCGCGGCTTTGGTCGCGTGATACTTCCCGAACAGCGCGCCGACGTCCTCGCGAACCGACATCCCCATTACCGTGCTTGCCGCGACCAGTCCGGCGGCGAGATCGGCCGATACCATCGGGGCAATCTCCTGATCGGCGAACCTTGCTCCGACCGGAATCTCTTCCAGCTTCGCTTGCGGACGCTCCGGCAGCTTCGGCGCAGGCGTGATGCCGTTCCCAATCAGGATTTCATCCAATTCGCTGATCTCCAGCTGGGCTTGCCGAATACCCTCTTCCAATATCTCGCGAAGCTCTTTATCTCCCGTGTGAAACTTCAGCGCGCTGTACGCGGAGACGCATCCTTTCGCCGTCGTCGATGCTTGCCAAATCGCGAAAATCTCTCCGTAGTGCAGCGGTTCGTCTTTCGGATTGCCGCTCAAAACGCCCATGGTGTATTCGCTCCTTCGAAAGAGTATGATGGCGTCCCGGAATAGCTGCCGAGAACATATATAATATCTCCAAGTCGTTTGCGGCTATCCTATAAGAAAACGCGACAAAGATTGGCAAGAACCGGTCCGCGAGAATCAGCCGCTCAACGCTTGAATCCCTTGATAACCGAAATACGCCCCAAACCCGATGAGCGATAGTCCGGACAAAACGGATATCCCCATCAAGCTCTTCTCGTTCAGGAACTTGCGCATGCCCGTCGTCAGCGACGCCACGCAAATATCCCACAGCATCAGCCCCAAGAAAATCATGCTGCTGTATAGCAGCAGATGGCTCGTCCCGTATGACGAAGCGGTCTTCGCGAGAATCGAGCCGTAGATACCAAGCCAGAAAAGTATCGACATGGGGCTCGTAATGGAGAGCATGAACCCGACAAGGAAGCTTCGCCATAAGGAGTCCTTGCGTCTGCCTTGATAAGCGAGCGGAATTTTGTTCGCCGATTGTATGCTGTCGAATCCCGAGTAGATGAGGATGATGCCGCCGAACAGCCAAAGGAAAATTTGCACGATCGGAATATTCAGAAACTGCACGACGCCCATATAGATGAGCAGCATGAAAATACCATCGGCGATCATCGAACCCGTCCCGACGACCCAGGCATGCATGAAGCCGTTCTTGATCCCCTTGTCTAGACGGGCGGAATTGACGGGCCCGATCGGCGCGGCAAGCGTTAACCCAAGCAAAACGTAACTGACCAACAGCTGGATACTCAAGTCGCGGATCACTCCCGGCAAAGAAATTGGCAGACTTGTACACTTTATGCCGGTTGGTCCCGTTTTAATCCTATGCGATGACGGACCTCCATTGGCGAGTATCGCATGGAAGCGGCAATAACCCGGCTGTCCGTAACAGCCAGGTTCCGCCCACGTCGATTAGCCGGAAATTCACCCCGTCGCAAGCCCTTCCCGAAAACGATCCATCTCCACGACCTCGCCCGTGACCCTCGATTGCTCCGCCGCGAATGCAATCAAATGGCTCTGAACCGACCGGTTGGCAGAAGTCAGGCCCTCCTTGCCGCCGCCTTCGCGCACGAGTTGCAGAAAATCCGTCATGAGACGATTATCCCCGCCCCCATGACCGACATGACCGCCGAGGTGATCGAGCGAGATGCGCCGGGCATGACCGCTGCCGAAGCGGAGCACTTCGATTTCATTCTTCTCCATGGCGCCGCGGATCTCGCCCTTGGTCCCCATCAGCTTGATCGTTCGGCTGACGTCCCGAGTGAACGCGCTCATCGTGAAGGCGACCGTCACGTCATTGGCGAACTGCAGGTTGACGACCTGATGATCGACCACGTCGTTATCGCAATGGTAGACGCATCGCCCGTATGGGCCGTTCTTCAACGCTTCGGTCCGCGCTTCCAGACTCGGATCGTCGCTAATCGCAGACGTCGGCCACTCGGTATCGTCCGTCAAATATAGATCCGGCGCATAATAAAGACAGTCGTCCGCAACCGGGCAGCCATCCAGACAGCGGGCAGGCGCGCCATGCGGCGCTTGGTCGGCACGGAAGTGGGTCAGCGCGCCAAAGGAAGAGACACGCGTGCAAGCCGAGTCGACCAGCCACTGGAGGATGTCGAGATCGTGGCAAGATTTGGCCAAGATCATCGGAGAGGATTCCTCCTTGCGCCGCCAATTGCCCCGGACGAAGCTGTGCGCTTGATGCCAGTAGCCGACGTTCTCGTTATGCGTGATCGAGATGAGATTGCCAATCTCCCCTTGTTCCAGCAGCGCTTTGATCGTCCCGAAGAACGGCGTATACCGAAGCACATGACAGATCGCGAACACCCGGTCGTACCGGAGCGCCATATCGCCCATCGCTACGCATTCCGTCGCGTCAGGCGACATGGGCTTCTCGAGCAGTACATGATACCCTGCCGCGAGCGCCTTCGCCGTCGGTTCGAAGTGCTGCTTGTCCTGCGTACAGATGAGAACGGCGTCGGCCAGCTTCTCACTTGCGAACAACTCATCCCAATGCGCGAAACATTGCTCGTCCGACAGTCCGTGTTTGCGCTGAAATTGCTCCCGTCGGCGCTCTACCGGTTCGGCGACCGCGACCACTTCCAGCTCATCCGGATAGTCAAGCGCGTAATTCAAATAGTTGTCGCCTCTCAATCCGGCGCCGATTAAAGCGACTTTGACTTTGTTCATCGATTCCTCTCCCCCATACATGTGCGTTGTCCGCGCAAGTAACTCAGTAAGGCTGACATCCGGTCCAATCCACTCGCATGCACGTCCCGGCTCACATCTGCCCGAGTATTTCAGTATATTCGTTACTTCACGCAAGATTCCTGTTGCAATAATCGTCATTCATGTTGTTTCGCGAGAATAAGTCACAATAATGCGCAAAAAACCTCACGATACTGGCATCGCCGCATCAGTGAGGTTGTTCGTTAACTTGACTATGGTGATCGGGGATTAAGGTAAAGCAGTCGGTGCCATTGTCCATTGCGTCCGGTCCCGATTACGATCGAAGCGCCGAATCGTGAACAGAATCGACACCAGCAATAGAAGTTCGAATATGTTCGTCAACGCCGAGCTATCGATCTCGATCGGGATGGCTCTCCCCAAGACAAGTACGCCGACGCCGGCCAGCAGCCACGGCCACCAGCGCCGGAAGGCAAGGATGACGCCGACGAGCAGCACGGCTGCGGCTGCGGCAAGCACCATGACAGGGAACGAGGATTCGGCCGACGTCCCATAACGCAGCGCCCCGAATTGTTCTTCGAGCTTCAAGTTCGCCACCTCAAGACTCGTAACGAACAGTGATTGATACAGGATAAGCCCCAGCGTGACAACCCAGGCTAAGACGAACGGCAGCGTCCGGTTATACCATCCGCGTATGCGTGCGCTGGAAGCGATATCGGCGGCGATCACGACGAGGAGCGGCGTGAACCAGGCGTGAAGCCAGAATCGAGGGTAACTAAGCACCCGCAGCGTATCCCCTTCTCCAACTGCGCTTCCAATCGCGATGACCGCATTATCGTAGAATAATCCGAACAAGACGAGCAAGACAAGATCCCGCTGCGCGAGCGTCCCTCTCTTCTTCATGATTCGCAGCGCGGCGAACAACAAGATCGCGTAGGCGATCGCCATGGCGGCATAGATGTAACGGTCGATCAGTATCATTCCTTTCCGACTCGCTAGCCTAGAAATCCAGATACGAATTTATACCCCGTTTTGGCCATTATGCTTCATGCTGATCTGCCCTACACTTCTAACCTGCCTGCTGCCCTTGCGAATGGTCGTACAACTCCCGGTATTGGCCACCGAGCTCGATCAGCTCTTGATGGCTGCCCTGCTCGACGATCTCGCCATGGCTCATGACGATGATCCGGTCGGCCTGCATGATCGTCGATAACCGATGGGCGATCACGATCGTCGTGCGCTGCTTCGACACCACGCTAAGCGCGTTCTGGATGAGCTGCTCCGTCTGGGAATCCAGATTCGCGCTCGCTTCGTCGAGAATGAGCACCTTCGGCTTGAAGACGATAATGCGAGCGAAGGAAATCAGCTGCCGCTCGCCGGCGGATAAGCCGCTTCCACGCTCCGACAAGAGCGTATCGTACCCTTCCGGCAGCTTCCTGACGATGGCGTCCGCGCCGACGAATTCACACGCTCGTATGACGTCCTCCCGGGAGATCGTCGTATCGAACATGCGCACGTTATCAACGATGCTGCCCGAGTAGAGATACGGCTCCTGCTGCACGAGCCCGATCAACCGGTGCAGCATCGCCTGCGGAATGTCGCGCACGTCCGTCCCGTCGATGCGAATGCTGCCTTCCTTCACGTCGTAGAACCGGCACAGCAGGCTGATGAGCGAACTCTTCCCCGCGCCCGTCGTACCGACGACGCCGATCATCTCGCCCGGCTCGATATGCAGATCCAATCCTTGAATGATCGGAATGCCTTCTTCGTAGGAGAAGGAAATGTGCTCGAAATCGATCTCGCCTCTCACGTTGCCGAAGCCCATCGCTTCCTCGGAGGCGCCTTGGACCTGCTCGGTCGTCAATGTCATTACGCGCGGTTGACGTCCCTTGGCTTGCGGCGCGGCTGCGGATTCCGCCTGCTCTTCATCCTTATCCATAATGTCCGGCTTGTGTCCGAATATCGTCCAGATCCGCGTCACCGCGACCGTCGCCGACTGCAGCGTGTTCCATTGCTGGGTAATCGTGTTGATCGGCTGAAAAAACTGCCGGATGTACGTGATGAACGCGTACAGAACGCCGAATTCCAGATTCTTCCCAAGTACCGCGATGCCGCCGATCCACGTCACGAGCGCGATCGACAAATTACTCAGAATGTCGAAGGTCCGGCCGAACAGCACGTTCGTGCGAATCTCGCGCAGGTTGGCGCGAAAGTATAACCCGTTGCGCTCGTCGAACTGCCTCTCCTGCTCCTTCTGCTGATGGAACGCCTGTACAAGGCCCATCCCCGACAGATTCTCGGCGACGAAGGCGACCATGCGCGACAGACGCGTCCGCGCGAGCTGATAGGTGGTCCGCATGAACGAGCGAAAGGCGATTGCGATCATGAAAATGACCGGCAGCAGGATCATGCAATAGAGCGCAAGCGTCGCATCGAGCTGGAACATCATGACGATGATGAATGCCAGCGTCAAGCCGTCCCGGAAGAGGCTGAGCAGCACTTGATTGAAGAACTGGTTCAGCGCCTCGGTGTCGCTGGACACATGCGTGATGAGACTGCCGCTGGACGTCCGGTCGAAGTAGCCCATGGACTGCTTCATGATGTGGCCGAACAGTTCCATCCGAATCCGCCCGACGATGCTTTGACCGATATTCTGAAGCACGTTGTTCTGAATGTAAGAGAAGATGAAGCTCGACAGCGACAGACACAAGTACACGGCGCAAATCATAAGCAGCGCCTTGTAATCGTTCTTCCCCGCGAGCAAATTGTCGTCGATGGCAATCTTCATGAGATACGGCTGAAGCAGTTCGGACAAGATCGCGACGACCGTACAGCCGAAGACGGCCGCGAGCGACCACCGGTGAGGCTTGACGTACCCCGACAATGCCCGGAACGCTGACACGTACTGCGGTTTCGCCTCCGGTTGGTTCGGATCGGCCTTCTGATCCGCCTGCCGATTATGAATGGCTTGTGCCGGTCGCATGCTGGCTTCCCTCCTCCTGAATGGCGTGAAGGTCGGCGTATAGACCCTCTTCCTGAAGCAGCTGATCGTGGGTGCCGCGCTGGACGATGCGCCCCTCATCGAGCACGATAATCTCGGCGGCGTGCTTTATCGCGCTGATCCGGTGCGCGATGATGATGGTCGTCTTGCGGCTGCGTTCCTTCCGGATCGAGGCGATGATCGCCTTCTCGGTCACCGCATCGACGGCGCTGACGCTGTCGTCGAGAATCATGACCGGCGCGCGCTTGATCAGTCCGCGCGCCAGGCTCGCGCGCTGACGCTGACCGCCTGATAAAGTAAGCCCACGCTCGCCGAGCCGTGTCTCGAAGCCGGATGGAAGCTCCCGAATATGCTCCAAAATCTGCGCCTGCTTCGCCGCGTCCTCGACCTCCGCAAGTGTAGCTGCACGATTCGAGAACGCGATGTTCTCTCGGATCGTCGTGCTGAACAAGAACCCATCCTGCGGCACGTAGGCGACTTGGCTGCGCAGACTATCGAGCGTCATCTCCCGGATGTCGGTCCCTCCATACCGAATGGTACCCGGCGGCGGATCGTACAGCCGCAGCAGCAGCTTCATCAGCGTCGTCTTGCCGCTTCCCGTCCGGCCAATAATGCCGAGCGTCGCGCCGGGAGCAATTCGAACGCTGATATCTTTCAGTACCGGTTCCGCCGCTGGACTGTACGCGAAGGTCAGATGATCAATTTCAATAGCGCTTGCGGTAAGATCCACGACCTTCGCCGAAGCCGATTCCACGATTTCCGACCGCTGCGAGAGAAGCGTATTCAGCCGTTCAAGCGAAGCCCTCGAGCGCTGGATGGAGTTAATCACGTTCCCGATCTGCTGGAGGGGCGTCATGAGCATTCGGACATACAAGGTCAGCGCGACGAAGTTGCCTAGCGACAACCGGCCCATGATCGTCCAATACCCGCCGAAGGCAAGGGCAATGATGAGGGCGATCGTACCAAGGAACGGAATGAGCGACTGGAAGAAGGACGACACGCGTACCAGACGCAGCTGTGCGGTCCGGATGCCATCGACCGTCTGGCCGAACCGCTTGTTCATAATCGGCTCCACGGCGAACTTCTTCGTCACCCGTATGCCGCCGAACTGCTCCTCGGCGGTCTCCGTCATTTTGCCGAGCGCTTCTTGCACGTCAAGCGAACGCTTGCGGATAATCGGACCCAAGTAGACGACGATGAACGGGATGAGCAGCAGCGGGAAGACGCTCGCCCCGATGAGATAGATCGGAATACCGCTAGCAATCATCATCACCATGGCCGACACGAGGAGCATCGTCGCATTCGCGGTCTGGTTCACGCCCATCGCGATGGATTCCCGGACCGCCGTCACGTCGTTCATGAAGTAGCTAAGCAGCTTACCGACGCCGTTCTTCGCGTAGAAGCGTTCCTCCATCGCCGTGAAGTGGCGAAAGAGCAGACCGCGCACGCGCTGCTCGAATTTGCGCCCGACATACATGATGAGATACATGGCGATGCCGCTGAACACGACGGTGCCAAGCCCGATGCCGAGCAGCAGCATGCTGTAACGAACGACAAGATCACGCGTCAATTCGCCAAGCGCCAGTTTGTCGGCGAAAGCGCCGAGCACCTTCGGATAGAACACGTTAATTACATTGGAGACGAGGTGAAACGTAATCGATAGCACGTATACAGGCCAGCTCTGGCGGAAGAAATCCGCTAGAATACGTTGCGATCTCACGTAGCGCTCACTTCCCTATTTGAGATTGGCTAAGACATGGATCAGTTGCCTGAGTAAGTTAGATTACAAGGATTACAAGGATTCAGCCCCATCGGTCTGGTCTTCCTCCAAGATTTGGCGCAGCGAAAATCGCAGGGCATGCAGCGTGGCTCTCAGCATGGCCGCCTTAGCCGCATCCTGGATCGCCTCCCGCTCTGCCGCTTTCATCAGATGCAGCAGCTCCTTTCCCGCCGGGGTCAGCCTGCGTTTACGCTTGGGACTCCCCTGCTCCGATTGTTCGGGGTTCTCCTCCTGCTGCGACGGCTCGGCCTCGATGCGGACCATCGTCTGCTCCTGGTTCTCCTGCTGCTGTTGAAGCTCCTTCTCCGCTTGCAGATAAGTCCTGCCTTCCGCCGTAATTTCGAACACCTTCTTCCCATCCACTTTGGACGCGGTGACGAAGCCTTGATCGCGTAGCATCTGCAGCGTTGGATAGATCGTGCCCGCGCTCGGCTTGTAGGTGCCATCCGATTGCGCTTCGAGCGCTTTCATCATTTGATAGCCGTGCATGCTCGCCTGCTCCAGCAGCTCGAGCAGCGCGTATTTCACGCCGCCTCGGCTGAAATAACGCCTGCCCGAGCCAGTCGTCTCCCGTTCGGTACCGTCGTGCAGAAATAATCGTTCTTCCTCTTGCCAGGAAATCAAGTTGCCGCCCTCCTCTTTTTCGATATATCGTATTATCACTAATTCTATACGATATATCGAAAGCTGGCAATTTAATATGCATCGATGCAAGATACGTGCAGGTCCCACTGATCCACCGCGTTACAACACAAATAGCCTCAGTTTCGGTTGAGGTTATTTATTAATCCTATTTCGCGCCTATTGACATATCCATACAAATTCATTACATTATTCTAGCTAGGTGGCCACCTATTATTTCCCATATTTGATTACAATTATAAAATCGAATGGAGAGTGAAATAATGAAGTCCCGCTTAAAATTCAAAAAGCTCATAACTACTACCGCAGTTGCAATGATGGCTTTTGTCGCCATGACGTCTAGCGCTTTCGCGGCACCAACCTTGCTCTCTAATCAAAGTTCCGTTAAACGTTCACCTTCCTTTTCACTTACAGGTACCGCGTCCCTGAGCGGTTATCTGTTCTATTCACAAAGTCCTGAAACAATCGACGCTACCGATCTGGCCGATGCCGGGAAATGGCTGAACAAAAACGCCGTCTCCGGGTCTGGTCAAGTTTATACTTGGCATAACAATGCTGCAGGGGCGACGATAACGAACCATATCTTGATTTACAATCCGAGTTCCACAGATACAATCGTAGTGACGTCTTCGAACTATGGCACATCTAACAATACGGACACGGATTCGTTGGCATGGAAAGATTACTTAACCTATGGCCGCGCCGCCAAAACAGTCGAAATCGGACCGGGCAATTACGGAAGCCTGTTTAGCCAATCAATCGTTAGCGGCGCAAACTTCGGCATCGTAGCTCGAACCAATGTAACGAAAAAGGGGACATCCACGGCGGCATCCGCAATCTTTTATGATATCGCGTATAAAGATCCAGCCAAATCGGGTAATGCCTCTGCCTATGCGACAGCCGACCCGTCCTCAAGCTTGCGCAAACGTGGTTTGGGCAATGGTTACTACACGACGCTAAGACTGCCGGTAATCTCCCCTACTGAAAGCACGAACGGAATTGCGTTCAAGTTCGGGGCAACCGGGGATAGCTTTAACGGCGCCGACATGCCATACATTACGGACGACGCTCCGAGTACGGCAGGCAACACGTCGGGCAATGTGGCAGGCAGTTACGGTCAACAGTTTGACATAAGTTTTGTGGTCCAAAATACAACCAGCGTTGCAAGAAGCTTCCGCGTATATGCCGGCAGTATCGGCGGGACATCATACCCCTTCACCTACATGGGCGGCAACATGTCCTATTACCCGACGTATTCAAGCGGCGCACCGGGTTTCTATTTCAAGGATATTATTGATACAGGCGTATTGCAGCCAGGAGCATCCACGACGGTTTCATTCTTCTACACCGTGCCTGCGATGTCATCGGCGCCGAACGTCATTGGCGTGCGTGCGAATTAATGGAACGGTTCTTCTTCAAGAACCTCTGATACAGCAAAAAGGCGTCACAGGCCAATATCCCTGTGACGCCTTTTTGCACGTGTATGGATCAGTACCAGACTTACCGATTCCCCGCGCCCGAGCGCGCCTGCTCCCGATAATCGTTCGGCGTCGCGCCCGTCGCGCTCTTGAACACGCGGTTGAAGTGCCGAATATTGCCGAAGCCCGTGCTCTCGGCGATGACCGTCACTTTCTCGCTGGAGGCGACAAGCCGCTTCTTCGCTTCGTTCACCCGAAGGTCGGTCCAATACTCGACGAGCGATTTGCCTGTTCGCTGCTTGAACAGCGTCGAGAAGTAGGCCGGATTCAGAAACACCTGCTCCGCTACCTCCGTCAGCGTAAGCTGCTCGCGATAATGCTGATTCACATAGCGGATCGCCTTCTCGATCGGATCATGCTCAGGATGGCGACGGCTGCCGGCTATGCAATCCGCCAAGTGTCCGAGATACGTCCGGCAGCAGTCGATTAGCTCCGTACGCGACGTAATGGCGCATACGTCCAGCAGCACCGCTTGAATCGTCCGGTCGCTCAGCCACGTCTTGGTTAGGGCAAGCTTCTCCGCTTCTTCATAATAATGAAGGAGCAGCTTGCATATTTGCTGATGGATCGTCTCCGGGCTGCGCGCCCGCGCGCAAAGATCCGCGATCAATTCGGCCGCAATTCGTTCCGCTTGCTCCCTTCTGCCTTCAAGCACCGTCGTCTCCAGCGATGACCAGGACCATTCCCGCAGATTGGAGGCGAGCTCTTGACTGCTCTCTTTCGTCTGCGCATACGAGATGACCCGATCCCCGCCGACGATGAGCCGGTGCAGTAGAGCAATCTTCGCCTCACGGAACGAGCGCGGGATGGCCTTGATCCCTTCTACCGCTCCGCCTAGCCCGATGGTGACGGTCAGATTCGATAAGGAGATCGTCCGTCTGCGGACCGACTCCGCCAGTTCCATAAGCGGATTGACCGTCGCCGCGCCGCACTCCAGATTGACGAGAGCCACCACTTCGGTATCGGAGAGCACGAAGGAGAAGCCATTCGCCCGCTGGTCCAGCAGCTCTTGTACAACCTGCTGAATATAGAGCTGGAAGAGGCTCGGGTCCGCCTTGCCGTAGCGTTCCCGGTCCAGCGCGTCCTTGTCCAGCTTGATGACCATGCAGGCGAAGCATGGCGCGTCGAAGGTAAGACCGATCCGTCTGAGCAGCGCCAATTCGCTCTCGTGCACATCGCCCTTGAGCAGTCCGGCAACGAGATGCTCGCTCACGTGCTGACGAATCTGCCTCGCGTCGGCAGGTTCCGCCGCCAGCAATGCGGGCGCAGCGGCCGATCGCGCCAGCTCGCCCTTCAGCTTGCGCATCGTCTCCAGCAGCTCCTCGCGCTCCACCGGCTTCATGAGGTAGTCCCGCGCGCCATGCCGGAGCGACTGCTGCAAATACGTGAACTCGTCATAGCCGCTCAGCACGACGACGAGCATACCCGGGAACCGCTCTTTGACGATCTGCTGCAGCTGAATGCCGTCCATCCGCGGCATGCGAATATCCGTCAGTACCACATCGGGCTTTAGCTGCTCCACCAGCTCCAGCGCTTCATAACCATCCTTGGCTTCACCGGCGATCAGCCAGCCGTCCGAAGCGGATTCGATCATTTTGCGCAAGCCTTTGCGAAATATCGTTTCGTCATCCACGATAAGTATCGATGGCATTACCCCGCCCCTCTCTGCGCCGCTGCCGGCATGGCCGGCATGCGAATCGTCACTTTCAGCCCTTGGAAAGGCATGCTCTCCAGCTGCAACCCGTACTGTTCGCCGTAATGCAGGCGAACCCGACGGTGCACGTTCATTAATCCGTTGCCGCTCGTGCCGCCGAGATCCCTGTCATTCGAGAGCCGCTCGCGCATATCGGATAGCCGATCGCCGGTCATGCCGATGCCGTCATCCTCGACGACGATGGACAGCACGCCTTGCGCTTGGGAACAGGTCAACCGGATCAAGCCGCTGCCAATCCCCTTATCCAGGCCGTGATTGATCGCGTTCTCGACGATTGGCTGGATCATGAGCGGAATGACCGGATATGCATACAGCGACTCATCCGCTTCCAGGCGAAAATCGATCCGGTCCTCGTAGCGCATTTTCTGAATGGTCATATAGCCCTTCACATGTTCGAGCTCATCGTGGAGCGTGACGCTCTCCTTGCGTCCGCTGAGCGAATATCGCAGCAGCCGGCTAAGATTGTTCGTCATCTTCACGACTTCCCGGTTGCCCTCCACTTCGGCGTACATCGAGATGGAGCCTAGCGTGTTATAGAGGAAATGCGGGTTGATCTTACTCTGAAGCGCCGCGATCTCCGCGTCCTTCTCGCGGATCTCCGTCTCGTAGAGCCGGTAGCCGAGCTCGCTCAGACGCGACACCATCAGGTTGAACGCGCTCCCCAGCTGGCCGACCTCGTCCCACTGCGCCACCGGGAACGCCACGTTCAAATCGCCGCGTTCGACTTTGCGCATGAGCGTTCGCAGCATGCGAAGCGGCCTTGTAATGCGGAAGGCAATAACGACCGATACGAGCACCGCAAGACCGATGCAAATCGTGCCAACCAGCAAAATCGAATTGCGCACGACGAGCGAGTCCTTCATGAGCTCCGATACCGGCACGACGCCGACCGTCGTCCAGCCGGTGACCGCTGATGCGACGTGCGCGACCAGCAGGCTTTGGCCATCGGCATTCATATGCGTCACGCCTTCTCCTGCCAGCTTGCCAAGCGGCGAATAGACGGCCGTCTTCTCTTTGCGCAGCACGAGCTCGCCCGCCCCGTCGGTCATGTACAGCGATTCCTTGCTGCCCATGCTTACTTGCGCGAGCAGCTTCCGAACGGCATCCGGGTCGATATCGATGACGATGTAACCCAGCGTATCGCCGCTGTCGAAGCTCCGAAGCTCGCGCGCGATCGAGAATACCTGATATACGCTGCCGCTGGTCGATTGAACTTCATGCGTCGTAATGAACGTCGGCTGGCCGAATTTGCCCTTCGCCTGCTCCAGCCACTCCGCGCTGCCATCCAGCTGATAAGTCGTCATATATTGGCTTTCGGGGAGCACGACATAAGAGGCCCCGCGTTCACCGTACAACGAGATGCCCATAATATCGACGCGCCCGTTCAAGAACACTTTGGAGACGAAGTTGTTCAGCTGACCGATCTCCGCCAGCGTGAGCGGCTCGCCCGGCGTACGGGAGGAAGCCAGGAAGTCGAGAATTTCCTGGTATTGGTACGGCATGAGCGACAACCGGTTAAGCTCGTTCATGTAGGTGTCGATGTTGAGCGTCACCTGCTTCAATGTCTGGAGCTGATAACTGCCGACCTGCTCCTCCATCTTGGCCGCGAAGCTCCCGAACGCGAAGATGCCCATCGCCCCGAGCGGCAGGACGATCAACAGCACCTGCACGAGAATCAGCTTGCGGGCGAGCGCCAAATTACCGAACCAGTGCTGCGTGTTCCGAAACCATGTGCGCATGCCGGTCACCTGTCCTGCTTCGCCAGCTCGAGGTTGATCTGGACTGATGCAGCCTTAAGCACCTCTTCCGGCGAAAGCTCCCCGTAATTCATCCGCTCGAATTGCCGGATGATCATCTCGATGAAGCTCCACTGCTTCGTATGCTTCGGCCAAAAAGCGACCGAATTGGCAGCTTCCGCATAATCGCTGCGATAGTTGAGCGCCCGAAACGCCTCCGTCTGCACGATGCTGCTCACGCTCGGCACATGGCCGGCCTCCGACCATTTGGCCCCGTGCTCGGCCACCCACTTCATGAACGTCATCGCGGCCTGCCTTTTCTGTTCGGGCATTTCGTGCTGCGTCGGGATTGCCAGCGTATGCGAATCCGCCCATGCGGCGGGCTTATCGTACAGCGTCGGCAGCGGCACGACCCCGAAATCCAGGTCGGCGGCTTTCTCCAAGGCGCCCGTCGCCCAGACGCCGGTTATGAGCACTGCGGCCTTCCCGTCGTAGAACAGTTTGAACGCGTCGGGAATATCCGGCGGAATAAGCTTGCTCTCGTATAACCCGTGAATATAAGTCAACGCCTTGAGCGCGGCCGGATTATCGATTGCCGCCTGCGTCCCCGCCGCGTTGTAGAACGTGCCGCCGCCCTGAATTTGATTGTACAGGCTCCACCACAGCCAGACGGAATCGATCCGCGTGCTTGGTTGGGCGAGCGGGGCGATATTCGGCGGGGCGGATTGCCGGATGCGTTCCAGGAACGCGGTGAAGCCCGCTTCACCCGGCGCGATAATCGGCTTGCCCTGTCCGTCCAACACGCCGGCCCGCCCGAGGAATGTCTTGTTGTAATACATGACCAGCACATGCGTATCCAGCGGGACCGCGAACACCTTCTCTTGGAACTGCGCCGCATTCAGCACCGATGGATTGAACACCTGCCAGTCGAGCCCCGCCGCCTTGGCTGGCGCGGACAGCTCTTCTATATAGCCGTTCTGCACGAATTGAGGGAGCGAAGTTGCATGAATGACCGCGACGTCCGGCGCGTTGCCGGACAAGATCGCGGTACGCAGCCGCGAGTAATAGTCATCGAGCCGCGAGTTCATCTGCACGACCTGAATGTCCGCATGCTCTTGGTTGAACTGGTCCACCAGCTCGGTCATGAACACGTTATCGCCCCCGCTGAACGGGGTCCAATATTCCAGCCGTATCGCCGCCGTTGATGCCTCTGTCTTGGCGTGCTCCGCCTGCGCGCCTTCTTGGCTGCATCCGGTCAAGATAAGGCTTGCCGCCATAGATGTGATGATGCCTAGTCTCGTAAACGTTCCCTCGATGGACAAGCCCTTCATGACCAGCGCCTCCTATGCCCTATTTCATCGTAATCAAATCGATATAATCGACGCGAAGCTCCGCCGTCGCATCCTCCAGTATAAGGGCGTTCGCCCCCGCCTTCAATCGCAAGGTGACAGATTGTGTCGTGAATGCATTGCGGTCTCCGGAGGGAAATTCCAGCTTCGCCGACTTGCCCTCTTCCACGCGAACGGTCATCTTCTCGGGTTGGCCGGATGGATTGGCCGCAGCCACCCGCAGCTCGTACTCGCCCGTCCGAGGGACGAGCACGTTGGCGAACCGCGCGCCGACGCCTTCGCCTGAAGCCAGCTTCACGATGCCTCCTCCGGAAGCGTACGCGTTCTCGTCCGCCGTGCCTTGCGGGCCGATCTCCGCGAACTCCGCTTCATATCGCGGCAGCTCGATCGCTTCGATCACAGCCCCGGCATCGCCAGCCGTCACGCGGATGTCGTTCATGCCCGCCACGAGCGCAACATCCGCATATACGTAACCCGTCGTTCGCGCTGGCGGCAGCTCGATGGCAACCGGCTTGCCATCATTAGCGACGACGCTCCCCTGCAGCGTGCCATCGGTCTCGTTCCGATAATGGATGAGCAGCGGAGCGTTCGTATTGACTCTAGCAGGAATGAGATCGAACGATGCTTCCGTCGCTCCCTCCGGCTTCGCCTTGAAGACGCCCGTTCCCGAAGGAACCGCGATCGCCGTCTCAAGACTGAGCGGCTTGCCGAGCATTAGCTCGCCCGCCTCATCCCAGCTCAGCTTCTGCGCGCGCGCCTTGCGGTTGCTCCATCCGTCGCCGGATCCGCTCGTCGCATGGTAGACGATCCACTGCTCCGTACCGTCCGGCGACGTCGTGAACGAGTTATGGCCCGGACCGAATACGCCAGCCGCCTCGTCCATGCTCAGAATCGGCTGCTCGCGCTTCGTCCAGCTGGCCGGATCAAGCGGATCCGCGTCCTTCGCCAGCGTCAGCATGCCAAGCGCGTAATACGGCGTCCAGCTGCCGGCGCCTGAGTAGACGATATGCACTTGTCCGTTATGATGAAGTATCGATTGGCCTTCATTGATATATGGAGGGCCGCCGGCTTTCTCCCAGTCCAAATCCGGCTCCGACAACAGCACGCGCGGACCGCTGATCGTGAGCGGGTCGCTCATCGGCGCGATGTACGTATTCTGCTGCGCGTTTACGTCGCCTTCCCAGCCCGACCAGACGAAATACAGCTTGCCGCCGATCTCCGCGGCGAGTCCGTCGATCGCCCATTTGTCGGTATCGTCGGTTATTTGCCCTTTGAACGTATAGCTCCCCATCGGGTCGTCCGTATCCGCCTGCAGCGCGAACATCCGGTGATTCTCGTTGCGTCCGTCGTCCGCCGCGAAATAGATGTACCATTTGCCTTGCATATATTGAATTTCCGGCGCCCACAGCTCAGCCGAATAATTCGTCCCGACATCCGGATACCAGACCGTCTTGCGCTGCGCATCCTTGAAATCGATCGTCCGGGATTTCATGACCATGACATCCGCGCCGTTATGCGTGAACGTCATATAGTAATAGCCGTCATGGTAGACGACGCTCGGATCGGGCGTATCGAGCTCCGCCAACGTATTCTTGAAGGTACCGCCATGCCCGTTGTAAGCATAATCGGATGCTTCCTTCTTCTCTCCGGCATTCATCAGCCAGCCTCCCCATCCGATGGCGATGACGAGCAGCGCCGCCGCTCCGGTCAACCATCGTTTTGTTGTTGCTTTCATGCTTGCTTGCCTCCCTTGATCTTCCAGCTGAACCGTCAAATACCGTCCGACGACAGGCGCCAGGCGTGCTTTTCGTTCCGTCCGTGCCGACGCATCCAAGCCAATTGATCGCGCCGGGAAATGCAGGTCGCGAATTCGAAAAGAGACCTCTCGAGGTCTCTGATCAATAACGCCGGTTGCCGCAGAGAGCTCCCGCGCTTCGAAAGCCGCTCTCATGCTCCTCTGCCGGCCCAACGTCCGGTCATGCTATCGTGCTATTTCACGCCTGCTTGCGTAATCGCCTTAACGAACGAGCGCTGTCCGATGATAAAGACGAGCAGTACCGGCAGCGTCGCGATCACCGTCATCGACATCAGCTTGCCGTAAGCTTGCGTGTAGCTGCCCTGCGCCATCATCGCGATCCCTGCCGTAATGGTGCGCATCTCCGGCGACGTCGTCGCATACAGCGGCCAGACGAAATCGTTGTAGATGCCCATGAAGGTGAAGATTGCCAGCGTAACCATGATGGACACCGAAGCCGGCAGCAGGATGCGCGAATAAATTTGCCACTTGTTCGCCCCGTCGATCCGCGCCGCCTCCTCGATCTCCTTCGGGAACGAAGTGAAAAACTGATATAGGAGGAAAACGCCAAATGCGCCCGAGGAATAAGGCAGAATGAGCGCGGCGTACGTATTGATCAAGCCGAGCGCGTTGAACTCCATGTACATCGGCAGGAACGTCAGCACGCCCGGGATCATCATGGACCCGACGAACATCGGGAACATGAGCTTGCGCAGCGGCAAATCCTGCAGCCGCGCGAGCGCGAACGCCGCCATCGACGAGAACAGCAGCACGATGGCCGTGCCCGCCGCGCCGACGAACAAGGAGTTCGAGATCCACCGCGTGATCGGCACGTTCATCAGCTCGCCTTTTAGCCCCTCGATATAGTTCTCCAGCGTCGGTTTGACCGGTATGAGATTCATTTGGCCGGCCAGCGCTTCGAAATCGTTCTTGAACGACGTAGACACCATCCAGATCAGCGGCATCAGGAACAAGACCGCAAGGATGACCGCCAGCACCATCATCACCGTTTTTCTCATGCGGACTACTCCTTTCTTCCGTAAGCGATCTTGTACTGTACCGCCGAGATAATAATGATGATCAAGGCCATCAGAATCGCCATCGCCGAAGCGGAACCCACCTGCTTGCCCTTGAACGCCTCATCGAGCACGTTCATGAGCAGCACCCGCGTGCTGTCGCCTGGACCGCCGCGCGTCAGCAGGAACGGCTGGGCATATACGTTGAACGACGCGATCGTCGAGGTAATAATGATGAACAGCATGACCGGGCGGATAGACGGCAGCGTAATATTGACGAACTTACGCCATGCGTTCGCGCCGTCGATCGAAGCCGCTTCGTAATAATCCTCCGGCACTTCGTTCAACGCGTTGATGAAAATAATCATGTTGAAGCCGATCGTCCACCACAGCGTCGTCAGCACGAGCGATACCCATACCCAAGGCAGATCGGTGAGCCACGCCACCGGGTCGATATGAAGCTTCGCGAGCAAGCCGTTCAGGAAACCGGCGTTCGTATCGAACATCATCAACCAGATGACGGCCATGACCGAACCCGAGATCGCGTACGGCATGAAGTAGAACGTGCGGAACAGCCCGCGGATCCTGCCCGGTATCGCGTTCAGCAGCATGGCGAGCGCAAGGCCGAGAATGACGAGCAGCGGTACTGAATACACGACGAATTGGATCGTATTCCACAAGCCGACCGTGAACTGCTCGAACAGATACGTCCCCGGCTTGAAAATTTGAATGTAATTATCAAGGCCGACGAATTCATGCGTATCCGACAGCAGCTCGAAGTTGTGGAACGAGATGTAGAGGCCGTACAAGATCGGGATGAGCAGAAAAGCGCAAAAGCTGAGCAGATACGGCAGAATAAACAGCGTCGAGGTGAACCGGGATTGCAGCGAGCTCTTCATCAAGCGCGTCCCCTCCTTCTTGAGAATGGTCATGCGGCGGTCGGCCTTCAGCGCGGCGTAGACCTGATGCAAGAGAACGAGGAGGCGCACGCGCACCGTCCCCGTCCTCTCGTCGTGCAAACTAGCCGAACCTCAGGTACCGCTCGCAATAGAGGTTATTTTTTCATCGCTTGACGGGACTTGGCTGCCGCGTCGTCCATCGCCTTCTGCGCGTCTTTCTTGCCCAGCAGCGCATTGCTCAGCTCGCCCCAGATCGGATCGGAGATCGTCGCCCAGTTGAGCACGTTCGGCGCGAATTGGACGTAATCGAACGACTTGGCGACGTTGCTCTGCATCTCCAGCGCTTGGAAATCCGCGCTCTCGAGCATCGGTTTCGACGCCAGCGCCTGGCCGGAAGCCGCCCAGTCCATCGAGTTCGTGGACACGTATTTCAAGAAGTCGCCGATGCCTTTGATTACCGCGGCGTCCGTGACGTCTTTCGGCACGACGAAGTTGTGGGAACCGGCGTAGACGGCTTGTTTTGCTTTGCCGATCTGCGGCACCGGCGCGACGCCATAGTGGATGCCCGCCTCGTCGAATTGGCCTTTCATCCACGGACCGTTGAATTGAATCGCGTTCTTGCCTTGGAGGAAGAGCGTGTTCTCGCCGTCCTGCTGCACGTTCGCCGGAGAGACGCCTTTGTCGACCAAGCCGCGCATCCATTGCACCATCTCGACCGCTTCCGGCGAGTTGTACGCGACGTCGGAGCCATTCCACAGCTCGCCGCCGTTCTGCCAGACGAGCGTCGGGAAGATGAATTGCTGCGGCCAGAGCGTCGGCAGCGCGTACCCGTAGATTTTTTTGTCCTTGTCGGTTAATTTCTCGACGGCCGCTTCGAACTCCGCGCGGTTCGTCGGCGGCGCCGTAATGCCCGCTTTCTCGAACAGGTCTTTGTTGTAATACATGACGAGCGGATGGATGTCGAGCGGGATGCCGTACCACTTGCCGTCGATCGTCTCGTAGTTAACCGGCGCTTCGACGTAATCGGCTTTGTTGATGCCGGCCGCGCCTGCCAGATCGTCCATCGGCTGAAGCTGGCCTTTGTTCTGATAGGTCGGAATTTGGTCGACGTGCATGATCGCCAGGTCAGGCCGCTCTTTGCCTGCGCTCAACGCCACGTCCAGTTGCTTGTAATATTCGCCGTTCGGCTGGATGACCAGCTTCACCTTGTACGTATCCTGCGCGGAGTTGTACTTCTCGACGATCTTCTTCATGAACTCGCCGTCCGCGCCGGAGAATGGCGTCCAGAACAGAATATCCGCTTTCTCTGCGGCCGCTTCCCCGCCGTTGCCTTCCGCCGCATTCGTGCCGCCGTTCGTGCCGCCGCTTGCCGTGCCGTTGTTCGCGCCGCCGTCATTGCCGCCGTTATTACTGCCGTTATTGCTGCTACAGCCAGCTGCCAGCACCAGACTGGAGGCGAGCATCATTACGCTGAGCACTTTCACCGTTCTTGTCATTGTGTAACCCCCCATGAGTCGTCATTTTGGATTTCTTCGTCCTTCTGATCCTCATTTTAGCCGGAGGATGAAAGCGATCACATGCCGCTTTTTTGGGAGGGGTGGACATTTTTATAGGTAAAGGGCTCTGCCCTTTTAAAACCCGATATTTTCGCCTCCCCCTTCCCCCTCCGCTGAGGGGAACCATAGGACTTCGCCCTCTGGACTCCCTTCTTCGTTCAGCCACGATTGATCGCGGTCGGCGGATTGCTTCGAACTGGCACGCTTTTGTCCTCACGGACAAAGCTCCATACACTGCGCCTCCCCCTTTCCTCTCCTCAAAGGGGAACCAAAGGTCTGAGCTTATGCTTCCGAAGTCAAGTCGTTTTCCATCCGGAAAACGTTTACCTCTGGACACCCTTTTTCGTGCAGCCACAATTGTTCGCGGTGGGCGGGCGGTTCGAGCTGGGCACGCTTTTGTCCTCACGGACAAAGCTCCATGCACTGGCCTCCCCCTTCCCCCTCCGCCGCACTTTCGTCAGGTCAAAAGGAAACATTTCGGGTGAAGGATGCATGCGCTCCTAGATAACGACGTAGGCGTCGCTATTGCGGGCTCGTATGGCTTGCGGACGAGCAATAACGACGTAGGCGTCGCTATTGCGGGCTCGTATGGCTTGCGGACGAGCAATAACGACGTAGGCGTCGCTATTGCGGGCTCGGACAACCTGCGGACGAGCAATAACGACGTAGGCGTCGCTATTGCGGGCTCGGACAACCTGCGGACGAGCAATAACGACGTAGGCGTCACTATTGCGGACTCGGATGGCTTGCGGATGAGCAATAACGACGCAGGCGTCGCTATTGCGGGCTCGGACAGCCTGCGGACGAGCAATAACGACGCAGGCGTCGCTATTGCGGGCTCGGACAACCTGCGGACGAGCAATAACGACGCAGGGCGTCGCTATTGCGGGCTCGGACAGCCTGCGGACGAGCAATAACGACGCAGGCGTCGCTATTGCGGGCTCAGACAGCCTGCGGACGAGCAATAACGACATAGGCGTCGCTATTGCGGGCTCAGACAGCCTGCGGACGAGCAATAACGACGTAGGCGTCGCTATTGCGGCTCGGATGGCTTGCGGGCGAGCATTCTCCTCCTCCGTCCCTACTCGCTTAACCTGACATCCTTGCCTTCCTCCGATGGGGAGCTAGAAGATTAAGCATATGTTTCCGAATTCGTTTTCCTCCGAAATGTTCACCTCTGGCCTTGGGAGCAGACCTGCTGCCGATTCAGCTTCATCCGTGTTTCCTGCTAATCCTCGCTTTCGGCCGCTTGCGCGGACACGCTTTACTTTTTAGGACTTTGCTGTTTGCCCGCTCGGAAGATTGCCGCCTAATCTAGACAAAGCGCAATAAAGGCCGCCGCCCTCTATTTCGAGTGCGACGGCCTTGATGAAGCTATTACTTATCTTCGTTGATCGCCTTGATGAGTTCCAGCGCGATCTTCGGTTTGCGGTCGTACGTCAACAAGCCGTTGATCTCCTGCTCGACGTCGGTCAACTGCGTATAGCAGTAGCCCTGCACGACGCCGGAACGCAGCAGCGGCTGGATGACGTTGCGCAACCGCTGCTCGAAATCCTCGTCCGACGACGCGCCCGAGTAGCCCCATCCTTCCCAGTCGCTCTTCTTGTAGGCAATGCCGCCGAATTCGGTGACGAGAATCGGCTGGCCGTCGTACGCGAAGCCGCCGACGCTAAGACGCCTGTTCGCCGGCATTGCCGAGACAGCATTCTCGACGCTTCCGTAACGCGCCTCGAGCACTTCGCGCCGCCATTCGTAGTCGTGAATATTGTACAGATCGGTAGCGACCATCTCCCAACCGTCATTGGAGACGACGAGCCGGGTCGTATCGAGCGATTTGGTCAAATGATACATGGCGAGCGCGTGCTGCTGCTGACGGACGTCGATCTGGATGTTCGGCACGCCCCAGCTTTCGTTCAGCGGCACCCATACGACGATGGAAGGATGATTGTAATCTCGTTCGATCGCTTCCTGCCACTCCTTCGTCATGCGGCGCGAGTAAGCTTCGGAATAATCGTACGCATTCGCCATTTCGCCCCACACCAGCAGGCCGAGCTTATCGCACCAATACAGGTATCGCGGATCCTCGATTTTCTGGTGCTTGCGCGCGCCGTTGAATCCCATCGCCTTCGTCAGCTCAACGTCTTCCCGGATCGCGTCGTCGCTCGGCGGCGTTAGATTGCCTTGCGGGAAATAGCCTTGATCCAACACCAGCTTCATGAAATACGGCCGGTTATTCAAATTGAATTTGCCGTTCTCCAGAGATACCTTCCGCATGCCGAAATAGCTCTGCACCCGGTCCGTCTCCTGGTCGTCCGCGAGCAGCACGAATTCAACGTCATAGAGATTCGGACGCTCCGGCCACCACAATCGGTCCATGCCGTGATCGTTTAGACCGGACAGTCGAATCGTGCGGGACTCTTCGCCTGCCCGTACCGTGAACTCGTCGAACGCGACCTCATTGCCCGCGAAGGAGATACGGACTTGCAGCCGAACGCTGCCGGTCGTCTCCGCCACGCCAGCCAAGAACGCGCGAATGCCGATCTCGTTCGCGTCGATGTTCGGCGTAAATTTGACATTCCGCAGATGGACCGGCGATACCGCCTCCATCCATACCGTCTGCCATATCCCCGTCGTCCTCGTGTACCAGATTGCGCGCGACTGCTCCTCCCAGAACTGCTTGCCGCGCGGCAGGAAGACGTCCGTGCCGTAATCCTCCGCTCTGACGACGAGGACATTATCTCCATCTGTGCGGAGCGCGTCCGTAATATCCGCCTGGAATGGGGTATGTCCGCCTTCGTGGCTGGCAACCAGCCTGCCGTTCACCCACACCTGCGCTTCGTAATCGACCGCGCCGAAGTGCAGCACGACCCGCTTGCCGGCATAATGAGCGGGAACCTCCAGCTTCCTGCGATACCAGACGACGTCATGGAATCCGGGATCGCCGATGCCGCTCAATTCGCTCTCGAAGCTGAACGGCACTTGGATCGTCCGGGAGAAAGGCGTCTTGCGGTCGTGCCAGCCTTCGCGATTGCCGGCACGCGCATCGTCGAATTCGAATTCCCACGTTCCGTTCAAGTTCACCCATGCGTCGCGGTTAAATTGCGGACGCGGATATTCGGCTCTAGGCATGCTTGTCATGTGTAGATTCCTCCATTAGTTAACTTATAAGTTGTTATATAAACCAATAAGTGATATTATGGTGCCATTGTACCGACAATCGCACCTACCGTCAACTAAGAAGTTGTTTTATTAACTATCCGGTTATATGATAGTAGGAACAGAAAGCGAGGATGGTTATGCATATTCAAGTCCAAACCAAATATATGGCGATTCTGGAATGCTTCTCTTCGGAGACGCGCGTGCGGATGATCGAGCTGCTCGACGAACGCTCTCGCAGCATTAAGGAGCTTGCCGATACGATCGGCGTCTCCTCGGCTATCGTCACCAAGCATATCCAGAAGCTGGAGGAAGCCGGCTTGGTCGCCACCCAG
Organism: Paenibacillus aurantiacus; assembly: GCF_042431225.1. Classification (NCBI taxonomy): domain Bacteria; kingdom Bacillati; phylum Bacillota; class Bacilli; order Caryophanales; family Paenibacillaceae; genus Paenibacillus; species Paenibacillus aurantiacus. The sequence continues at coordinate 253,146 of NZ_JBHMDO010000039.1, forward strand.
AATCTTGCGGGCACGCGCGGCAGCCCGAAAATCTGCTCGCTTGCGATCGATACGCTCACGCTGCATTTGAGGGCTGCCAAGCCGCAGGAGGACGATCAGAAATACGCTGTCGAAATTCCGATCGGGCAATATTCGGATTACGCCGTCAAGCCGACGTGCGGGCTAGCCTCCCAATCCAAAATCATCGGGTATGTCGACGACCCCCGCTATTTCTCCGATCCCGAGCGTATGAACGCTGCCCATATTTGGTTCGGCAGCGGGCATGTGGAATATCGCATCCCCAATTACCTGCACGCTGCGCAGACTGCCCGGCAGCTGGAGTTCACGCTTGAGTTGTGCTCGGAAGCGCCATATTACAACGAGAATTGGCCATCGGACATCAGTTTCTTCGTGAACGACGTGGAGACTTGCGTCTGGACATGTCCCGGCGATTTCGGCGAGAAGCGCGCCGTTCTGACACCATCTTGGTGGCAGCTCGGCACGCAGCATGGACTGCTGAAGAGCTTATCCATCCAGGAGAGCGGCACGTACCTTGACGGCGTCAAACTATCCAGCGTCACGATCGCGGACCTGGGCCTCAAGCATGGAGAAGACTTCAGATTCCGCATCGCTTCGTCCGAGACGGCGCGCCACTGCGGCGGCGTCAGCTTGTTCGGCCGGGGATTCGGCAATTATGATCAGGAAATCGTCGTACACGTCCATTATGAAGAGCGGGCCCGCTAACATGAACGAAAAGGCTGGCCATCGTCGGGTGACAATGGCCAGCCTCTTCGCGCTGGATCGATGAACGTTAAGTTAACTCGCGTCAATGAGCTGGTGGCGGTTAATGATCGTTCCCATGCCGCCCTGCTCCAAAATCCAAAATTGCCTTCCGTACGTCTCGCATAAGAGCCAATCGAAGGCACGAAGTCCGGGATAGCCCGCAAGTGCCTGCTCGATTTCGCGTTTTATTTCCGACAGCTTCGTCTGCATCGGCACAGCCTTCGTTACTTCGGCAATACCCCGTCGCAGCTCATCCATATTCTCGGTCAGCACGTATTGCAGCGTGCGGCACAATCGGCTTTGGATCAGGTCGCGGCTTCGTTTGACTGTCGGCCGGTCGGCTTCTGTATAATGCAGCTGTATTCGGCATACCAGCTGTTTCATCAGAGAGTCGTCAATCATCGCGGCTTGGCTTCTCGTTAGTTGGAGTCCTCTCATAGCCCTTCCCCTATTTACGTAGTGAGTGGATCAATCGGTTTACACATGCGCATTGTTTATAGTCATATAGTACTATTTCATCCACGTTAAATAAAGGACCAAAAATAGCAAATTCCCACCTCGATTAATGTCTCCCATGCCTGGAAACAAAACCTATTTCAAGGAGAATTTATGTATTCCGGACGGACACAATTTGACGAAGTACTGTAGAAGAAGGACTGTAGAAGAAGGACTGTAGAAGAAGGACTGTAGAAAAAACAACGCCAAAAAATCGCCACGAGTAAATCAACGCTGTCCACCGCTGCATGATTCGCCTTTGTTACGGAGTCGAGCTAATCGAGCTAACAATGCCGTGTCTTCACGTGAAGCTTTTGAATAACAGTTGTCCAACAGAAGTGTGCGCTTCGAAATGATGATAAAACAATCCAGCATGCCGTCCGCATGTTTCGCGCCCCAAGGTCCATAATAAGCAGCGTAATTCCTTACCCATTCCGAGAGGAGCTGCTGAACATGAGAGAAGGACTTATTCCTACTGTACTTGGCACGGCCGTTACCGCGACCGGAGCAGCGCTGCTTGGGAAAAACCGTCAAGTCGCGACCGCGATCATGGGCTTCGGTGCGGCGCATATCGTACTTGGAGCGATTGATTTGGTCGAGCACCGCAAGCAGGACCAGAATCAAATCTTCTAACCGCTAAGAAAGGCGAAACAGCCCGGACGCTTGTCTGGGCCGTTTCTGCCATACGCTTATGAATGTCCGCAGGCAACGGCTTACGTTCTTGCACGACGCTCGTCCATAAACAGATACTTTAAACTGTACAGACCGCAAAGTCCGACCAGACTGTACACGATTCGGCTGATCGTAGACGATTCGCGATACGACTCCCCACCCAGCAAAGCAGATACCAGATCCCACTCGAACAAGCCGACCAACAGCCAGTTGATGGCGCCGATAATAACTAACGTTAACGCAATTTTACCCATGGTTCCCATCCTTTCGGCTTATGTATGCTAAGTCGTTATACGTAACTAATATTCGATGCTTGTCCCCCATTTATACCTAGCGTAGTCTGATACGCAACGTTGCCGGTGGAATGGAGAACAGCCTTGCTCCCGAATGAATTCGGTGGCAAGGCTGTTGGCTTGTTACAGCATATGTTTATTCATGACGCTGGAATAACGTGTAGAGCACAGTTGCCGCTTGCGCTCTCGTTGCCGTGAGTTTCGGCCCGAAGCTGCCATCCGGCAATCCTTTCATCAAGCCTGCCGCTTGGATTCGTCCGATCGCTTCCTTCGCATATCCCGCGAACGCGGATGCATCCTTGAATGCGCCGCCTTCGGCTGCATCGGACAACTCCAGCCCCAGAAGCTCGCCGGCTCTGAACAGGATGATCGCCATTTCTTCGCGCGTAATCGCTTCGCTCGGACCAAACGTGCCATCCGGCTTCCCGTTCACGAGACCGAGCGCTTGCGCGCTTGCCACTGCATCCGAATACCAAGCGCTGCCGGTCACGTCCGCGAATGGTCGAGACTCTTGTTGCTCGCCGCTAAAGTCGAATGCTTCGAGCAGCATCTTAACGAAGGCCGCTCGCGTCAATTCGCCATTCGGCGCGAATTGACCGCTGCCGATGCCATCGATCGCGCCTCTAGCCGCTAATGCTTCAATACTCTCCTGCGCCCATACTGCTTGCTGCAGATCACGGAACATCACATCCACGTATGCAACCGCGAATTTGCCCAGGCTGCCGGTCGCGGCCGAAGCTTGACCGCGATCGGCGTTGAATTTGCTGTTTTTGATGACAACAAGCTGGCCTTGCTCGTCGATCGCGTACACAATGACTGCGTGCGCCTTCTCGCCGGATTTCAGCGTATACGGCAGCTCGATATGAGCCTTATTGCCGCCAATATCCGAGAGTTCCTTGCCGTCCGCCTGCAGCGAGAACTCGTAAACCGCACCGAGCTTCGACTGCAGACTATCGTCGCTCGCCAACGCGGCGCGGAATTGGATCCGCTCAGGAATCTTGCCGTCCGCTTTCGCAAGCGTAGCTTTATCAATCGTAAGGGAGCCGAGTCCCGTTGCGAATACGATCTCGTTAATCGCTTGATTCGCCGCAATCGCTTGTACCGGAAGCTCGACCGTAACTTGCTTCATGCCGGAGACGGCTTTGACCTGCACGATGAGCTGATGATTCGCTGCATGTTGCAGCGCTCGTGCGACTTGATCTGCTGTGATGTTGATTACCGCATGACCGTTCGGATCGATTTTCGGCTCGATCGCAATGTCTTGGGACGTCTGTTCCGTAACCGGTGGAATGATCACCGGAGTGGACGGCTGGCTGACGACTTTAAGTTCCGCCGTTGCTTCACGTCCGCCATCTTGCGCAACGACTTTGATGGTCGTCGATCCCAGCGCAAGCGCTGTAACTTGGCCGGTTGCATCGATGGAAGCCACGCTGGTGTTGCTCGAAGACCAGGTCACCGCCTCGTTCGACACGACTGCCGGACGGAATACTGGCACGAGCCGTTGTTTGGTCCCGATCGTGATTTCGACCGGTTGAAGCTTGATGCCCGACGCCGGCACCGTGGAGAAGTAGGCTGCATAGCTGTTCGTCATGCCCGCTTTGATTGCAACTGCGCGTATGACGGTATCTGCGTTCAGCGTGATCGGACCCGTATATTTCGTACTGACCGCTGTTGGGAGCGTTCCGTCAATCGTGTAATGGATAGCCGCCCCGTCTGTCGCCGTACGGAACGAAACTTGCTTCGTCCCGTCCGCAGCCTTGGTCAACACTGGCTTCGGCGCAGCTGTCTGCTCGATTGTTGGCACCGGCACGCCCGGTTCGATCGTCAGCCAATCCAGGTTGAAGCCGTCGCCGTTGTCCGAGATTCGGATCGTTTGCACGCCTGCGCTCAGTTGGACGACGCCGAATTGCGCCTCGAACTTCTCCCAGCCGCCCGTAGCAGGAAGCGCGAACGAGCCTTTCGTCACGCCGTTCGCCGCGATCGCGGCAGACACGTTGCCCTGCGGCGTCGCATATTGAAGCGTGACCTTGTAATAGCCGTCTGCTGGAATGTTGACCGCGTAATCAAAGGTCGAGCCTGCGACCGTATAGCCCAGATTGGTCTGATTGCTGCCGTATTGAATGACCTGCTGCCCAGCCGCCGCGAACTGTTCCGCTTCGATATGCAGCTTCTTCTCGTTATTCGCTTGATGAACAGCCGCTGGTTCGAACGCGATCGACTTCACGTCGAATGCGCCGCTGACGCCAAGCACGCGAAGCGTCTGGACGCCGGCGTTCAGCTCGACGCTAAGCCTTGCGCCGACCCATGCCGTGGAACCGTACAAATTCGGGATGACGTACGTTCCTAGCGTCCCCCCGTCGGATTGGAGCATGAAGCCGCCGCCGTTTGGCGAAGCCACTTGCACCGTCACGGCATATTTGCCAGCCGCTGGCACGTTGATTTTGAAATCCGCCCAATCGCCTGTCGCAAAACCGTTCAATCTCGCGTTGGAGGTGCCCGCATCGCCGATCGATGTGCCGGATAATTGGTAATACTGATCGGCGTTAAGCGGACCAGCGCCGATGTTGGTCGGTTCGGTCGTATGGCCGGTGCCCTCTAGCATGACAGATGCGCTAAGCGCCTCACTCTGACCGGCAGCTCCGCCTGAATCGTTGCGATACGCCGCCGCCGGCACGTTGATGTTCAGCTTCGTATTGGCATAATAAGGCTTCGCACCATCCCACAGCAATTGAATGCGGATGGACGTTGGTCCCGTTGCGGCGATGGCCGCTAGCGCATTCACTTCCGCGGATTCGCTTGCTGTCTCGTCCGCAGATGGTGCCGCGCCTTCTTCAGGCTGTTCGGCCGGCGCTGCGTCACGATCTGCCGATTCTTCCGTCGGCGAGACGGCATCGTCTGCGTTCGGTTCTTGCTGCGTGCCTTCAATCTCGGTATTACCGGCTGCGGCATCCGTCGTTTGCGCGGCATCGCCCTCGACTGCTGCCGGCTGCCCGTCTTGCCCGTCGGTCGAACCATTCGCGGCTGCCGGCTGTCCGCTTGCGGCCTGGTTATCGCCCGCCGTGGCTTCTTCCGAAGGGAATACCTCGCCTACAGGCGTTGCGGTTTCCTCAGCGCCAACTTCCGTCTGATCGCCTTGAGCTGCTTCCTCGCCGGCCCCTTCTCCCGCCGGCTGTTCGCCTTGAGATGCTTCTTCGCCGACGTCTTCCCCATTCGGCTGTTCAGCTGCCAGCTCGCCGCTGTCGTCTGTCAGGCTCTTCGCTTGAAGGCCAGCTTCCTGACCATCGTACGATATCTTGCCGATCGTGATGCCCATCGCCTGCGCTTCGCTGCCGAGCGTAATCTCGCCGAGCTTCTCAGGCACGAAGGTCCCGCCGTCCAAAGTCAGCGTGATTTCTTTCTGATTGACGTTGTATGGAAGCGAGGCCGGATTAGCCGTTACCGTCACCGGTTCAACTTCTTCCGCTGCAAGCCGATCCCATTGGTACGTGATGACCGATTTGGCCGGAATCGTGTCGGCGATCTGCGTGCCGTCGCTGACGATTTTGAATAGCTGCGGTTTGTCGGTGCCGTTAATGACGACCGTGACGATCGTCTTCTTATCCGGGCTCATGAATGAGACGTTCGTGACGCTATCCTTCGAGCCATAATTGCTGTCGATCCGGATATAGCCCGGCTTGACGAATTTGGTATAGTTGCCCAGCATGTAGAACTCCGGTGTCAGCCAGTAGTTATCCCGATTGCTGGAATCTTGAACGATCATCGTCGGGTCCGGCGTGCCGACCCATTGGTGCGTCGCAATGTCGCTGTCGAGCATGAGCACCCAGGAGTTATAGCTTCTTGCCCAGTTGCGGAAATATTGCGCCATCCGATCGGCGCCCGTTGTTCCCCATACAGCACGTTCGGTCAGGTAGATGTTCTCGTCCGGATACATGTCGTGCAGCAAGGACATCTCGGTCGGTTCGCCATCGTAATCGTGGAACGCCGTGCCGTCAACCGCGTCGCGGTTCGCTTCGTCGGCCAGCAGCGGCGCCGGATAGCTCATCGTGTCTTTGAAATTATGATCGAAAATCCACAGTTTAACGTCGAGCCCCGCCGCTTTCAGCTTCGCATTCAGCAGCTTTGCCAACTTCGCTTCCTGCTCCCAAGGCATCTTCGTGCTTGGGTATTCGATCTCAAGCATAGGTTCGTTCTGCAGCGTCATCGCGGAAATATTGATGCCTTGCGCTTTGTACGCTTGGATGAATTTGACGTAGTAGTCCGCAAGCACCGGCAAGTATTCGTCCTTCACCGAGCCCTTGATCATGCTGTCCGTCGTCTTCATCCAGCCCGGCGGGCTCCATGGCGACGCGAAGAACTGCATGTTCGGATTGTGCTTGAGAATTCGCTTGAGCGAGTCGATGATGCCAAAATCGATGTCCTTCTGAATCGAGAAGTTCGCAAGCGTCGGATCGGTCTGGCCCGGCGGCATATCGTCGTAGGAGTAGAACTTCTGCGCCGTGAAATCCGCCGTACCGATCGTCACGCGCGTCATGCTGACGCCGATGCCTTCTTCCGGGCTGACCAAGTTCTTGATCAGTTCGTCCTGCTTCTCAGGCGACATCTTGATCAGGTTGTAGACCGTCGACTCTTCCATCGACGAGCCGATGCCCAGCATGCTCTGATATTGCTTGGACGGGTTGATCTTGATCGTTGTGACGTTCGCATCGTCGCCGACGGCCGTCAAATCCAGGTTTTTGCGCTCTGTCAGTTGACCGGCTTCATCTCCGGACTGCCATTGCGGCGCATAGTACCATGTCATGCTTTGGCTGCTGCGTTCGGTGGAAATCCAGCTTTTCACCTTACTCGCTCCGCCTTCGACCGGAGCTTGCGGCTCGATCTTCCCGCCTGGCCCCCCGGTTGCCGGAGGCGCCGGCACGAATCCCTTGGAACCGAACCAGTTGAAATTCAAGCCCCCGTCGACGAGGACGAGCTTGATCGTCTGCACGCCCGCCGCGAGCGGCACGTCCTTGAGCGTCGCCGTCTGCCATGTCTGCCAGCCGCCCGTATAACCGATACCACTGAGCGTGCCAAGCGTCTCGCCAGCCTCGTTCAGCACGCGGAAGCCGGAGTTCGTGATGCTCGCTTGACCGCCTGCATACCGGAAATCGATATCGTAAGTGCCTGCTGTTTCAACTTTAATGCTATATTGCAACCATAAGTCCTTGTCGGTGTAGCCGATATTCTGGCCTCCGCCCGTATCGGAGGTACCTTCCGTCTTCAGTCCGTCGGACTTGGCAGTAAAGCTCTCCGCCTCCACTTTCACATACGGCGCACTATCGCCCGGCTTAGCCGGAACCGGCGGTAGCGCCGGCGTCTCCTGCGCCTTCGTCAATCCGTAGCCGTAATCGAACAGCACGTATTGCGAGTCGAGATTGGATTTGCCTGCCGTCGGGTTCTTATACGCTTCCGTATAGAACGGCCAGCGGACCGGCAATTTACCCGCGAAATCCTTGCCGCCCAGCAGCACGTCGGCTACGCCTGCGCCTTCGGTGCCCGGCAGCCACGCCGCCACAAGTCCGGCCCAGTCGCCTAAGCGGTCGTTCACGATAAGCGGACGCCCGGATACGAGCACGACGACCGTCGGCACGCCGGACGCTTTCACGTTATCCAGCGTCGCAAGGTCCTCGGTGTCCAGCTGCAGCTTGTTCAGCGCATCCCCGTTGCTCTCCGCGTAAGGCTTCTCGCCGACGAACACGATCGCCACGTCATGGCCTGCCGCGCCGCGTCCGTGCTTATTATAAGTCACTTTCTTGGCGTCTCCCGCCACTTCGCGAATGCCCTGGAGCAGCGTCGTGCCTTCCGTCGTCTTGCCTGCCGCACCCTGCCACGTGATCGACCATCCGCCGGCTTGCAGACCGATATCATCCGCGCTCTTGCCTGCGACGAAGATATCGTCCATATTGGCCAGCTGCGACATAATCGGCTTGCCGCCTACCTTGTCGTTCTTCAGCAGCACGAGCGACTCGGCGACCGCCTGGCGGGCGAGCGCGCGATGCGCTTCCGAGCCGAAGTCTTCAGCCAAGCTCTGATCCGTCATCGGGTGTTCAAACACGCCCGATTCGAATTTGACGCGCAGAATGCGAGTCACCGCATCATCGATGCGAGCCTGCGTAATCGCGCCTTCGCCTACAAGCGCTTTCAAGTGCTCGATCGTCGCTTTCCAATCCGTCGGCATCATCATCATGTCGACGCCCGCGTTGACCGCAACGCGAATCTGATCCTTCAGACCGCTGACGGGATTGCCCTCCCAATCCTTCGTAATCTGCTGGACCGCGTTATAGTCCGAGATGACGAAGCCCGTGAAGCCGAGCTGTCCTTCGCCAGTTCCTTTCAACAGATCCGTGAGCAACCGCTTGTTCGCGTGCATCTTGATCCCTTTAATACTGTTATAGGATGCCATGACCGTGCGGGCGCCGGCATCGATCGCCGCTTTGTACATCGGCAGATTCAGCGCCGCGACCTCCGCTTCGCTCATGCCGGTAATATCGCCTTGGTTCGCGCCTCCGTCCGTGAGCCCTTCGCCCATGTAATGCTTGACCGTCGAGACGACGCGATCCGTCTCGGCCAGTTCGCTTCGCGACTCGCCCTGCAAGCCTTTCACGAACGCGGCGCCCATCTGAGCGACGAGCGACTGGTTGTCGCCGAAGCCCTCATACGTGCGGCCCCAATTGATGTTCTGCGGATCGGCGATCGTCGGCGCGAACGCCCAGTTCGTGCCCGCTGCCTTCACTTCCGAAGCCGTCGCCGCCCCGATCGCCTCCACCAGTCCGGTATTGCGCGTAGCGCCCAGGCCGATGTTGTGCGGGAATAACGTCGCCCCGACAAGATTGCTGTTGCCGTGGATCGCGTCGACGCCATACAAGATCGGAATGCCGAGCGGTGTGGACAACGCTCCGCTCTGATAGCCGTCAACCAAATCGGCCCACTTCTCCCGGGTGCTGTCGGACTGCTTGCCGTTCGGGAACGAGCCTCCCCCGGATAGCACCGAACCCAAGTAATAGTCGCGTACGTCCTGCGGCGTCACGGATGCCCGTTCCGCCTGTACCATCTGGCCGACCTTCTCGTCCAGGCTCATTCTGCCCAGCAGGTCGGATACGCGATCTTCCACCGGCGCCTTCGCTTGCCAATAAAGCGGAAGCGCGCCGGCTTGAACCGATTCGGCCTGCGCAGGCAGGGCGCCTGCCAGCATCGACCAAACAAGCGAGGCCGACGCCGTTAACGCTATGCTTCTTCTCACGTTGCGATCCCTCCAATTTGTTGTAAACGATTACATAAAGATCGGCAATGGACGATTGCGCACATCCTCTGCCTATGTATGTGACGGCCCGCTATTCGCCCCATCCGATACATGGGGCGAATGAACGTAGCCGGTAATACCAAAATGTCGAAGCTGGCGCGCTGACTCCCTCTATCTGGATTCAGCGGCCGATTTACTCGCGGCTCCTGCAATGACGGAAGCGTACGTCTCCGGATTGATGCTGCCGCCTTCTAGCTTCTGCAGCGCGTCATAATACGTTTTCTGCGTCTCGGGCGTGAATTTGTCCTGCGAGACGCTGCCGCTGTAGCTCGACGCGCCATCATAAATCGTCTTTAATTCGCGCTGGAGCGCGGATTCGCTGCCTGTCATGAAGTCCTCATAGCGCTGGGCCGGAAACGTAATCCCGTTCTGCCAGACGCCCCTAGCCCAATTGTCGGGCTTAAACATCCACTTGAGGAAGCGAATCGACTCGGCCTTGCGCGGGGATAGCGCCGATACGGAATACCCGCCGCCGAACCAGGCGGTCAGATCGTTCGCGGATCCTTTGCCTCCCGTAAGGGCCGGCAGCGGAATCGCGCCGATATGCTCCCGGACATCTGCGGGGAAGCTGCGGTCGGCCGCCATTCCCATCTCCCATTCGCCCATCATGAACATGGCCGCTTTCCCTTGGCCGAACAAATTGCGCGCCGCGCCGTAATCCTGATTGAGGAACTCGTCGCCGAACGCACCAGCCTCGACCCACCGCCGCATCGCCTTGGCCGCCTCCACCGTGCCGATTCGATCGAAGCTTCCCGTCCCGTCCATCGCTTGAGCTGCCGTGTCCCAGGTACCGGTCACCCGCTGCAGCATCGTGTCGAACCAGATGCCAGACGTCCAGGCTTCCCGCCCGTCCATCGCGATCGGCACGATTCCCTTCGTCTTCAAGACGGAGACGACGTTCATCAGCTCGGCTTCGGTAGCCGGCGGGGTAAGACCATTCTCCGCGAAAATCCGCTTGTTGTAATACAGCACCCAGAAATCCGAGTTGCGCGGAAAGCCGTACAGCTTTCCGTCTATGCTGTAGCTATCCAGCGCCGCAGCCTCGAATTGCAGATCCCCCAGCTCCCCTCTGTCGATCTCCGCGAGCGCGCCGCTCTCGACGAGCGGCTTCAGGAAACTCCGGTTCCCCCAGGAGCCAATAATGTCCGGCAGCTTATTGGAGGCATTGTACACTTTGATCTTGTCTTGATACTGAGGGTCGGGCGACAGCGTCTCCACTTCGATCGTCACGTTCGGATTGTCCCGCATGTAGGCGTCGATCAGATCCTGTTCCATCTTGCCCTGACCAACCGTGCGGTCGGAGTTGTTCGTGAAGAACGTCAATGTATAGGCGTCTTCGGCGGCGCCTGTCTCTGTCCTGTCAGCCGCCTTGACCGCGTTGCCAGCCTCTCCGCCGGACGGGCCGCTCATGCAGCCCGCGAGCAAGGAAGCCGCCGCGCAGACTGCAAGCCCCGCTCTCGGTAAATGTCGGACGAAGCCGTACATGCCTTTCCCACCTTTGGTTGTGATGTGTCTACGTCTGATTATAGGAAGAAAACCTTTCCTTTGTTAGAACCTATTCTTGCGGTTTACTTGTATATTTTTCGGGTTTTGAACCGAAGTTCCTTCGAATATGCCAAGCAGTCTGCTTCATGCCCAAGCCGAAAAACCGATCGTTTTTCAGATGTTCTTGTATATTCTATCGATTCACATGGCTGAGACTGGCGCGAACGTAGCATTCCGCCGCGAATCTCATTATAGTAGAAAGAGATCAGATGTAATCGTATACATTATTACTCTCGAATGAAAGAGGTTCGCTTCCAGATGCTGCAACCGATTCGCAGACGTTATCTCGATATGCCGATCCGGCGCAAAATTCTGCTCTGGTTCATTCCGCTGCTCATCGTCACGATTACGGTCACCGGCGTCTTCTCTCTGCAGATCGCTTCCCGCGAGATCGTCACCAAGATGTCTGCCGAGCAGGAAGCGACGGCCAGGCAGGCGATCGACCATCTCGATTATATCGCCCAAGACGCGGTCGATATCTCGGATTACCTGTTCTTGACGCCGGAGATCCAGGCGCTGCTGCGTTCGGACGCCCGCAATAACGCCTATATCTCGAACCAGACGATCATCGATACGATCAATCGCCTTATGGTCACGCGTCCTTACTTCCAGTTCCTGACGATCTACTCGGACCGGTTCGCCCCGCTTCAATTCAATAACAAGGGTCTGTCCTCGGCGCTGCCGTTCGAGGATTACCGGGCGAACTACGACTATGACGAACTGCTAAAGCGTCCGCAGATCGAATTGTGGAGCGTCGAGGTACCAGGCCGGACGAAGACGATCTTTTACGGGGATACGAAGAATAAGGTGCTGCTCACCAAAGTGTTGAAGAACAACGCAACATACGAGCCGGCCGGCATTCTGCTGCTTGGCATCGACGAGACGGACATTCGGCAGACGTACGCGCCAGGCGCGAGCAACCTGGAGATTGCCGTCATTAGCCCGGATGGGACGGTGCTCTCGGAAAGCACGGGCCAGACGGTCGGCATGGCGATGAGTCAGCTTCCGTATGTGAACGACACAGCCGTCAGGATTCAGGATCTAGATACTTCCATCGACAAGAGCAAATGGGTCTATGCTACCAAAACCTCGAAGCTGACCGGCTGGCGCGTCCTCGTCATTCAGCCTCGCAGCGAGCTGCTTCAACAGATGAATAGAATCATGCTCGTGACGCTGCTCATCATCGCCGCCACCGTCATCGTTAGCCTGTATGTCTCCTGGGCGGTCGCGGGCGTCATCACCCGGCCGATCCGGCGCATCCTGCAATCGATGAAGAAATTTCAGAAGGGGCACTTCGACGAGCAAGTCCAGCTTGGCGGCATGGATGAGATCGGACAGCTTGGCGCCGGCTACAATATCATGGCCCGCCGCGTCCGCGAGATTGTGGACGACATGTACGCCGTCCAGCTGAAGCAGAAGGAAGCCGAGCTGAAAGTGCTGCAATCGCAGATCAACCCGCACTTTTTGTACAACACGCTCAATACGATTGCATGGACGGCCGAGAAGAACGGCGACAAGGTCGTCGGGGAGATGATCTACGCGCTATCCGCGATTTTCACCATCAGCTTAAGTCAGGGCCGCGACACGATCACGCTGCAGGACGAGGTCAAGCTTGTCGAGCATTATTTGTTCCTGCAGCAGATGCGCTTCAAGGACCGATTGTCATACGAGCTGGAATTGGATCCGGAGCTGGCCGAATATCCGATTCCGAAGCTGCTGCTGCAGCCGCTCGTCGAGAATTCCGTCGTCCATGGCATTGAACCGTTGACGGATGATCTTGGCTATGTGCATGTCCGATGCTCGGCTGATGAATGCACGCTCCGGATCGAAGTGACCGACAACGGGGTCGGCATTGGCCGGGAGGCACAAGCCGATATGATGCGAAGCCTAGGCAAAGGCGGCATGCACGCCGCTCGAAATAGCCGAAGCTTCGCGCTTGGCAATATCGCCGAGCGCATCCGTATGTTCTACGGCGATGACGCTTCGATCGACATCCATAGCGAACCGGGCGTCGGCACGCGTGTCAGCCTGACGCTCCCCATCACGTTCACCAGGAGGTAACCGCCATGCTGAAGCTGCTTATTGCCGAAGACGAAGAATTAACGAGAGACGGATTATTATCGCTGATCGATTGGGAATCGCTAGGCGTGCGGGTAAGCGGCGTTGCCGCGAACGGCCTGGAGGCGCTGCGCCTGCTGGAGACGGAGCCGGCGGATCTGCTGCTGACGGACATCCGCATGCCGCTGGTGGACGGTCTGCAGCTCATCGGCCAAATCCGCGAACGCGGGCTGGATACGGAATGCGTGCTGCTCTCCGGCTATAGCGATTTTCAATACGCGCAGCGAGCAATGCGCCTTGGCGTCACGGAGTTCCTGGTCAAACCTTGTTCCCCGGACGAGATCAAACGGGTCTTCCGCGATATCGCCGCCAAGCGGTCCGAAGAACGGCGGCTGTCCGAGGAAGTGCGCGGTCTGGAGCATCAGCTGCATGTCAACCTGCCCCATGCCCAAACCCAGCTCTACCGCCAGTGGTTGAGCGGCCCCGCCCTTCTCGCGGAGAACCGGCGCGAGCAGCACCGTCATGCAGGCATGCCGATCGCCTTCGAGCACGTCATCGTCGTCGCGCTGCGCCTGGACGGCCGGGCGCTGGAGAACTTGAACTATTCGCATGCCGATACGCACCTGCTCGGCGTGGCGGCCTCCAACATTATGCAGGAGACGCTTGAACAAGGGCTGCTGCAGCCCGTCGAGGTCGTGATGGAGAACGGCGCCCTGATTGCAATCACGAACGGGTTGTTCGAATGGCTGGATAGCAAGCTGCGCAACAGCCTGGAGGCGGTGCAGCGTAATCTTCACACCTATCTGAAAGTAACGGCCAGTATCGGCGTCAGCGGCTCTCATACCGATCTGGACCAGCTTCACGCCGCTTACGCCGAAGCGCTGGAGGCGCTGGAGCAGCGATTCTTCCACGGTCCCGGCAGCCGACATTATTATTCGGAGCTGAATGTCGAGGACAGACCGGACCTGCCCGTGCACATTAACGGGGTGGAGCTGCTGAAGCTGGAGCAAGCCGCGCTCGAGCACCTGCGCAGCAGCTTGTTCGCCGAGATGCTTGGCGACGCGGAGCGCTGGCTGACCGTCTTCACCGCGGATTATCCGCAGTCTCGCAAGCAGATCAATGATCGGGCTCTCTCCTTCTTGGGCCGGCTCATCCAGGCCGTCCCGCAGCAGCAGGAGGACGATGCCGGGTGGCTGCGCAGCTTCGAGCAACTGCGGGAGCAGATGACAGGACTGGAGACGCTGGAGGATCTGACCGGCTTCGTCTACCGGACGATCCGCCAGATCGTCGAGCGGATCAATCCGCAGAAGACGCCGAAGCGGAAAGTACAGCAGGCGATCGACTTCATCGAGCAGCATTACAACGAGCATGGCTTGTCGCTCGCCGGGGTAGCCAAGGCGCTGTTCGTCTCCAGCACGTATTTGTCCACCCTGTTCAAGCAGGAACTCGGCGTCAACTTTCTGGATTACGTTCACCAGTTCCGGATCGAGAAGGCCAAGGCGCTGCTGCAGGCCGGCGATCAGAAGATTCAGTCCGTCGCGCGGGAAGTCGGCTATTACGACGAGGCTCATTTTACGAAGACGTTCAAGAAGTGGACCGGCTTGCTGCCCTCCCAGTACAAGCGGGAGATGACCTCCTAGTCTTCACCGGAGCAGGACGGCGCGGCAATCGCACCAATACGCCAAAAAAGCTTAACCGCCGGGCTGTCCGCAGCTCGCGACGGTTAAGCTTTTTTTGGACGTTGATGAAGCGTATGATTCCCTGTGGTTGCTTATTTCGCCGTTACACCGCCGTCGACGGCAAGCTCGATGCCCGTCACGTAAGCAGAATCGTCCGAAGCAAGGAACAGCACCGCGCGCGCAACCTCGGACGCTTGTCCGACCCTTGGCAGCGCGGTCTGAGACAAGAACCAGGCGAGCATCTGCTCGTTGCCCACGAATTGCGCGCTCATCGGCGTCTCGATGAAGCCCGGATGTACCGAGTTGACGCGAATGTTATCTTTGCCGAAATCGACCGCCGCCGCTTTGCTCAGCATGCGCACGCCGCCCTTGGACGCCGTATAGGCGCCTGCGCCGCTGCCGCCGGTCAGTCCGGCGATCGACGAGATGTTCACGATTGAACCGCCGCCTGCCTGCTGCATGACCGGAATGACGTGCTTCATGCCGAGGAATGTGCTCGTCAAGTTGATATGGATGACTTTGTTCCATTGCTCCAATGTCGTCTCGAGCAGTCCCGTCGCTAGCGAGATGCCTGCGTTGTTCACGAGCACGTCGATCGTGCCGTATGCCCCGACCGCGGTCGCGACCACGCGTGCCCAGTCTTCCTCGGACGCGACATTGTGCGCGCAGGCGATCGCTTCGCCGCCGGCAGCTTCGATTTCCTTCGCAAGCGCCTGTACAGCCGCTTCGTTAATATCCGTCGCCACGACGCGCGCGCCTTCGCTTGCGAACAGCAGCGCTTCTTCGCGCCCCATACCGCTTGCAGCTCCCGTAATGATCGCCGTTTTGTTCGCTAGTCTTGTCATAAGATGTTCTCTCCTTCACGGATGATGAAGTATTATAATAACAAAATGATAGTGTAACTATCATAGTGATAATTAATATATCATCACCTGATTTTGAAAACAACTCTTTCTTGCCACGGGCGAACTCGAATCGATATAATACGATCATTCCGCGTTGGAACAGGAAGGGAAGGATATCGCTCTTATGGATCCCAAAGCTAGATACGATAAAGAACGTACCGATGGCAAGTTGAACCGGCTATCCGTGATCTTGGCCGCGGCCGAACGCGTCTTCACCTCGAAGGGCATTGAGAAGACGACGATGCAGGACATCGCGACCGAAGCGAATATCGGCATCGCCACGCTGTTTCGCTATTTCCCGAAGAAGGAGAAGCTGATCGTAGCCGTCGCCACCCGGTTGTACGAGCCTATACTGGAGCGATTCCAGACGATCGCGGCAGAGCCCATGACGAGCCTTGCGCAGCTAGCCGCGCTCTTCGACTACTTCATCGAAGACCACCACAACCCGAGCATCACATTCATGGTCGACTTCGAAAGCTATGCCGCCCATTCGCCCGAGCCGATCGACGGCATCCAACAATTCAATTCGCTGAATCGCCTCATCTCGCAGGAATACGAGACGATCGTCCGCAGAGGCATGGAGGATGGCTCGATCCGCACCGATATCGCCGTGAAGGAGACGCTCACGACCGTCATCAACGCATTCGGCCTTTTCTCCAAGAAGCTGTCGCTGCAGAACAACATCTTGCTGCTGGAATCCGATTATCCGTCGGACGTCCAGCTCCGGGTGTTGAAGCATATTTTGCTCGATTATTTGAAGCCCGCGAACGGCTAAGAGGCTGTACCATAGTCGCGCCGAACGGTTGCCGACCGCATCGACGGCCGTCACGGACCCAATATGCGCCGTGTCACAACCCCCACTCCTCCTTCGGACTCATGCCCGCATATGTCATTCTGGTATGCTCTACACGCCTGCTCCATACAGGCGGTAAAGGAGGAGTAATCATGCAATATACGGCATTGGGCCGCTCCGGCCTGCTCGTGTCCAGACTCGCCTTCGGGGCGATGACGTTCGGTTCAGGCAACAACCCCAGCGTGTATAAAGTCGATCACGAGGGCGCCAAACAGCTGATCGACCGCGCGCTGGACGCAGGCATCAATTTCTTCGATACGGCAGACGGATATGCGGATGGTCAAAGCGAAGAAATGCTCGGTCAGCTGCTCGGTTCGCGCCGGCATTCGACCGTGATCGCGACCAAGGCGGGCTTCCGAAATGGTCCGTCCCTCGTACAAGCCGGTCTGTCGCGCAAGCATCTGTTCGCCGCCTGCGAAGCAAGCTTGAAACGGCTGAACACCGACTACATCGATCTGTACGTCGTACATAAGACCGATCCTTACACGCCGCTAGAGGAGACGCTCGAAGCGCTGAACCGATCTCGTGCGCGCCGGCAAAATCCGCTATATCGGCTATTCGAACTGGCCGGCTTGGCTGGCCGCCCAAGCGGTGACGATCCAGCGCGAGCGCGGGTGGGCTCCATTCATCAACGGTCAGCTCTACTACTCGCTCGTCGGCCGCGACATCGAGCATGAGACCGTCCCCTTCGCGCTGGGCAACGGGATAGGCCTTACCGTATGGAGCCCGCTAGCCGGCGGATTCTTGAGCGGCAAATATACGCGCGAGAACCTGAAGGACGAGCAGAACCGGTTGAGTGGGTTCGACTTCCTGCCTCATGACAAAGAATGGGGATTCCAGGTACTCGATACGGTTCGCGCGATCGCCGAGGAGCTCGAAGCGACGCCTGCGCAAGTATCGCTCGCTTGGCTGCTGGCCCAGCCTCATGTCGCAAGCGTCCTTGTCGGATCAAGCAAATTGTCGCAGCTGGAGGACAATCTTCGCGCCGCCGAGCTGAGGCTGAGCGAAGAGAATGTCGCTACGCTGAACGAATTAACCAGGCCAACCGCCCTGTACCCGAATTGGTTCATCGCGCAGACGGACGACAAGCAGGTCGCGGACGCGCTTAGACGGTAATCGAGCGCTGCCAGGCGGCACCTCCAATGAAAAATGGCGTCACAGGGAGCTATCGTCCCCGTGACGCCATTGCCGTTCATCTCTTGCGGTTTTCTTTTAGCGAGCCGCATTACCTTACTATATAAGCTGAACTAGAGAAATGAACAAATCTGCGGAGAAAGAGAGATGGAGCTGGAGAAGCTGAGAGCTTTCTGAGAGAAAGCTGCTTCGAAAGCGTATGCTTGCGGTCGCCCTGGGTGAATGCTGCGCTACCTAATGGAGCGCAAACCAATCACCCTTTGTGAGCGGATTCCTACCTTAACCCATTACATTCAAGGAATCCGGGAACAACAGCGATCGGAGGCCCAACACTCTTGCGCAGCAATTAGATGTCTACTACAACGTTACCGACGAGCGGTTTTCTCCCATGAAAACGACGAAAGGCGTCACAGGTATAGAACCCAGCGACGCCTTTATGTGCCTCTTGAGACAGCCGAATTAACACTCCTGGTTTTATAACGTTCTCGTCATAAAGACGCTGTACGGATCGAGCTCATAATCGGCGAACGGCCCGCAATAATCGAAGCCGAACCGCTCATACAGCTTGCGGGCAGGCTCGAAACTCTCCATCGAACCGGTCTCCAGGCTGATTCTCCGGTAACCGCGCTGCTTCGCCTGCTCCAGAATATGCTCCAGAATTCCCTTAGCCACTCCCTTGCGAAGATGCTTGCTCGCCGTTCGCATCGATTTCAGTTCGACATGCGCCTCGTCCAGCTCCTTGATCGCGCCGCAGCCGAGCAGTTCGCCGTTCTCCCATGCGCTCCAGAACGTGATCTCCGGCTTCTTCAACCCTTCCAAATCCAAGGCATGCACGCTTTCCGGAGGGGAGCCCGCGAACATGTCGCGCAGATGCTCGTTCAGCAGCTCGGCTACTTCCGGCCCGTTCAAATCGTCAATGATTATGTTCAACCTCTGGTCCACTCCTTCTCTTGCGCTTGCTTACTAGTATAGGCCATAAAGAAAGGGATAAAAATAGAAATCGCTCCGCGAACGACTTCAACTTTTATCCCTTCTTGCCTCTCGCTTGCCTCTCGCTTGCTTCTAGCTTGCCTCTCGCTTGCCATTCGCTTGCCATTCGCTTGCCATTCGCGTGCTCTTCGCTCACTCTCCGCTTCCTACCGCCTGCCGTCTGCACTGCTGCGGCGTGCTGCCATACAGACGTTTGAACATTTTGGAGAAATACGAGAAATTGTTGTAGCCGAGCGACTTCGCGATGTCCGAGATCGGGATCGTCGAATTGCCGATCAGCTCCCGCGCAACCTTCATCCGCTCCTGCAGCATGTAATCCGTCAGCGAGACGCCCGTCTCTTTCTTGAACAAGCGGGACAAGTAGGCGGGGTTCAAATGGACATGGTCGGCGATATCCTCCCGTTTGACCGTTTCGTTCAAATGATCGGCGATGAAGCACTGTACCCGCCGCACGATCGAATCCTGCTGGTGCAGCTGCCCTGTCACAATATCCATCAGCGCGACCGCCCAGCGTTCCAGCTGCGCAAGCGTTCGGGGAATCGCCCCCTCCATCAGCTCGCGCTGCTCCCGGAAGAGCTCGTGCGCGGACAATCCGTTCTTCTGCAGCACATAATGAATCATCTGCAGATAGCCATGATAGAACGCATGAATCATGGCCGCGTCCAAGGCGGGATCGTCGCCCATTGCCGCCACCGTCTTCTTGATCTCCTTCGCAAGCTCCGTCCGCTTGCCCTGTTCAATCCAGATCGTCCATGCCGGGAATGCCGTCAGCTTCGGAACATCCCGCCCCTGCTTCTCCCCGCCGAACCAATACACCTGCTCGGACTTGCGCACATTGTCGTATTCCATCGCGAGCAGCTTCTCGAACATCCCTCTCAACGCCGGAAGGGCCACACCCTCCCCGATATAACAAGATACGCGACAACCGAGCTCCGCCTTGCACTGCTCGATGAACGCCATGCACCGCTCCTGCAGCTGCCCGCGATTCCCTTCGTCCGCGAATAGCAGCGCGACGTTGACCCCTTGCTTCGTCAGCACGACCGTACCCACGCCACTCGGGACAAGCCCGCGCATCGCCGCCGATCGGAGCGCATAATCCAGCACGTCTTCATCGCCGCGCTCCAGCTCTTGCGGCCAAGCCTCGACGCTGAGCGCGATCGGCATGATGCGAGCATTCGCCGTGATCGGCAGCGCTTGTTCGCGGATTAGCCGCTCGACCTCTTCATCCGTACAGCGAACGCGCCCTGCCAGCACATCGTGCCAGAATCGGTCCGCATGATGCGACCTCTGCTGCTCGATCAGCTCCTGATAGGCGACGAATTGCTCCCGCATGGACGCGAGCTCCCGCTCCTTCGCGACGGACTCCATCGCCCGGGCGATCGTGGATTGGAGCACGGCAAAATCGACGGGCTTGAGCATGTAATCGAAGCTGCCCAGCTGAACCGCGCGCTGCACATAGCCGAACTCGGCGTGAGCGGTCAGGAAGATCGTCTCTGTATGGGGCGAATGCTCGTTCACCCATTCCAGCAGCTCGATGCCCGTCCCGCGCGGCATTTCAATATCGCAAATGAGGATATCGACGTTCCGCTCCTCGAAGACGCGCATCGCCTGGCGGACATTGCTGGCGTCGAATACATGCGAGATCCGCAGCGCCTCCCAATCAATGCCGTCCCGAATGCCCATTATCGCGTAATACTCGTCGTCGACGATTAGCGCTGTCGCGTTCATCGGAATCTCTCCTCTCTCATCCTCAGACATACTGTTCCATCGTCCTCACCGGCATGAAGATGGTGACGCACGCGCCCGATTCCGGGCGGTTCGAGAATACGGCTCGCGCCTCTCTGCCGAACACGATGTTAAGCCGGTGGAACACGTTCCATATCCCGAGATGCTCGCCGTTGTACGCATCGAAATACTGTCCGTTATGCAGCGCTTCCAAAATCTCGTCCGAGAACCCGATGCCGTTGTCCGTAATCTCGATCCGCATTCGCCCTGCCTCATCCGCGTGTTCGATACGAATGTCGATATGGAACGGATGTTCCATGAAATCGAACCCGTATTTGATGCAGTTCTCGACGAACGGCTGGAGAATGAGCGGCGGGATGCCCGCTGCGCCGAGGTCTTCCGCAATCTGAATCCGGTACGTGATCCGCTCAGGGAAACGAAGCTGCTGAATGTTGATGTAGCTTTCGATATGCTCCATTTCGTCATGGATCGTGACGGCGACGCGGTGGGTCTGCGTTGCAAAACGAAAGTATTTGACCAAATTGTGGCACATCAGCTGGATAATCTCGAACTTCTTGACCTGCGCCAAATTGTACACGATATTGATCGCGTTCAGCAGAAAATGCGGGTTCATCTGCAGCTGCAGATGCTTCAGCTCCGCCTTATGCACCTGAATCTCCTGCTCGTACACGTTGATCTTAAGCCGGTGGATTTCGGAAGCCATCGCGTTGAACGTCTCGTTGATCATCGTGAATTCCTTCGTCTTGGACGGCGCCAGCCGGTACTGCCAATCGCCGTTCTTGATGCGGCGCATCCCGCCAAGCAGAATCCGCATCGGCTTCAGGACGAGGTCGTTTAGATAGAACAAATAGAAGATAAGGACGATCGCCGCCAGCACCGGAATAGTATAGATTATGAGCTGAAAATAGCTTAGCTTGTGCAGCGCCTTCTCTTCCGGAATGAAAGCGCTCAGCATCGTATTCGTCCCCTGCACCGGATTCGAGACGACGATGAACGAGCTGCCTTCGTGGCGGATGCGGGAGAACGGCTCGCCCGCGGCGAAGCGGAACTTCTCCTCCGGCAGCACTCGGTCGGCAGAACCTGCCAGCGCGTCCCCTTCATCCGAGAGAAATGCGGTGAACCCCTCTTCGCCCATATTCATCAGATCGAGCGGAATCATCAGGTTGCGCAGACGGACCGATGCGCCCATGTAGTAACCGTCGCCGGTATCCACCAATCGCAGCAGCGCGTATTCGTCGCCGTAGCGGATCGACCGCCATTCGTTGAAGTACAGGCTGCCGGGCTTAACCGAGCGCAAGAATCGCTCGATCGTGGTCTGCACCGCGGTTAGTTCCTCGTAGGTATCCGCGGGAATCGCCGTATTGATGAGCGCGTTGTTGCGCACCGCATAGACGAATTGGAAGTCGACGATGCTGTCGAAGCGCAAGTACCGCTCCATCGCCTTCATGACGCGCAGCTTGGCGAAGACGTATTCGTCCGGATCGTAGGTCGCCCGCGATAACTGCATCACGTTCGGGTCCTCCGAGGCGAGATTGTACAAATATTGCGTCTCCCGGTTCAATTCGGCCTCGATTTGGTTGGAGTACAATATCATCGTGTTCTTGTTCGATTCCGCGACCTGCTCCCTGACCGTGTTCGACGCATAGTAGTTGTTGTAGACGAGCATGAAGATCAAAGGAATCGCAATCGCGAAAAAGCCAATAGTGACCCGGAAATTCAACGAGCTTCTCACCGTCGTAACGCCTCCACCGGTTGCATTTGGTTATCTTTCACTAAAGCGAGGGTGAACCACCTTATATTAACTTCGACCCAAATACAAGGAATCCCTACCTTAATACAACTTAAAGGTAGGGATTCCTGCTACTTATCGAAGATTATTGCTGCGTCTGCGCCCAAGCGGCGAGCTGCTTCTCGACCTCCGCTTTGACGGCGTCGAAGCCGGCGGCGGCGCGTTTCTCCTTCCACCTCGCGATCGTCTTCTCCGGATCGACCGCGCCGGCGAACAGCGCGTCGATGAACTCGTTCTCGACGTTGGCGATCGAGGCCAGCTCGGACTTCACCGGCTCTTGATTGAACGAGAAGCCGAGAATAATCGAACGCTCCGAGCGGTTGTTGAATTCCTCGAACTGCTTCCACTTGTTCGGGTCCTCGTTCGCCCACAGATACGAGATGAATTGATTGCCGAACATCCAGCCGCCCGGATTCGGGTACGTCTGCGTCTCCGCGGTCATGCCGGCCGGATAGTCGATGACGTTATCGCTCTTCTTCACGAAGTGCGTGCCCTCGATGCCCCAATCAAGCATGTTGATCAACTTCTCGTCCGTATAGAGCAGGTTCAGGAACATCATCGCCCGCGCCGGATCCTTCGACGTGCGGGAGATGCCCAGCATCGCGCCTTGGGCGTCGCCGGTCGTCGTGAACGGCTCGGCCGTCTCGACCTGCACGAGATCGACGCCATACGAGACGCTCATCTCTTTATCCTTGCCCGGCTTGAGGGACGATGCGGTCGCGAAGCCTTTGCCGGCCTTGATCATCGTCATCGCCACTTCGCCGTCCGACGTGAGCACATCCTTGTCGAACCAGCCGTTCTTGTTCCACTCGCGCATCCGCTTGAAGAAGTCCAGGTATTTCGGATCTTCCAGATTATCCGACAGCTTGATTTCTTTGCTGCCGCGAGGGACGGACAACCCGGCTACGATGCCGTCGTAATTCGAAGCTCCCCAGGTGTTCGCGAACTTGCTGGAGATGATAGGCGTCACATCCGGTTCGTTGTCCTTGATCGTCTTGAACATCGCTTCCATCTCTTCGAGCGTCTTGACGCCGCTGACGTCGAACTTATATTTGTCGACGAGCTTCTTGTTCAGCAGGAAGCCGAACCCTTGACCGAATTCCTTCTTCGTCGGCAGCGCGTACAACTTGCCGTTGATGCGAGCGCCCTTGAGGAAATCTGGACCGAGCACGCCGGGAATATCCTTGCCGTACTGCGCCATCAGGTCGTCCAGCTCAATGTATTGTCCTTTGGTCACGTCTTGCGGCAGGAAGTACCAGCTGGCCGTGAACATGAGATCGAACGCCTCGTTGGACACCTTCATCAGGTTCGTTTTGTCTTCCCAGGAGCCCCATTCGATCGGCTTCAATTCGATGGTCGCGTTGATTTTCTCGGTCAAGTACTTGCTCATCTCCGCTTGCACCAGCTCGAGATCCTTTGGCGCGGATGCCGGATAGACGAGCGTGATTTTGTACGGATCGAGCTTGCCGTCTTCCTTCGCGCCGTTGTCGGCCGTCTGATTCTTATTCGAGCCCTGCTCCCCGCCCGGCGCGTTATTGTTACCGCCGCAGGCGGACAAGATCATCATGCTGCTCAACATGGCGGCCAGGGCGGCCTTCGTGTAATTCCGCATGTCCGTTAACCCCTCTCTACTGTTCGGCTAATACGGTAATTCTGCTCTTGCGCGCTTCGAACCTGCCAGCGCTTGCCGCGAATGTTAAGTCGACGATCCACCTCCCCGATTAGCCGTTCTGCAAAGTCGCATCCTTCTCGCTGTGGCGATATTGCGTCCGAATCAGCCTTTCACCGCGCCGTTCGTAATTCCGCTGACATAGAAGCGCTGGAAGAACGGATAGGCGATCAGGAGCGGCGCGAAGCCGACGACGGCGAGCGCCATGCGGACAGTCTCGCGAGGCATCTTGGCGAGCATATCCCCCGCTTGCGCCGAGCTGCTTGATTTCATGAGCAAATACTGCACGTTCGTCAGCGTCTTGGTCATCATGTACTGGATGTTGTACAGCTTCGGATCGTCGATGAACAGCATGCAATTATACCAGTCGTTCCAGTACGACAACGTCTGGAACAATCCGATCGTCCCCATGATCGGCAGAGACAAGGGCACGATGATACGGAAGAACACTTGGATCTCGCTCGCCCCGTCCATCGTCGCCGACTCGACGACCGAATCCGGGATGGAGTTGTGGAAGAAGCTGCGCATAAGCAGCACGTTGAAGGCGCTCAGCAGCATGCCGGGGATGATCATCGACAGCAGCGTGTTCTTCATCGGGAGCAGGTTCGTGAACGTCATGTACCAAGGGACCATCCCGCCGCTGAACAGCATCGTGAAGAACACGTAGAACGAGAGGCTGCGCCGGAACGGAAGCTCGGTCCGGGATAACGGATAAGCCAGCAGCGTCGTTACCAGCAGGCTGACGAGCGTACCGATGACGGTACAGATGATCGTCACGCCGTAAGCTCTGGCGATTTCGCCGAAATCGTTGAACAAGAATGAATAGGCGGTCAAGCGAATCTCGCTCGGGAACAGGGAATAGCCGTGCTGTTCGATGGAGCTCTCCCCCGAGATCGATACCATGACGATCAGCGCGAAAGGCAGCAGACTACCGATGACGAACAGCCAGAAGAATAGATGGATGCCGAGCTGACCGAGCTTTAATTTAGAGGTATGGGTCACTTCGCGATGTACTCCTCTCCGCTAGAATAAGGCGTCTTGTTTGTTGATGCGACGCACGGCCGCGTTCACGGCGACGACAAGGACGAGGCAGACGACCGATTGATACAATCCCGCCGCCGAAGACATGCCGATGTCTCCTTGATTGAGCAGCGCGCGATAGACGAACGTATCGATCGTGTTCGTCGTCGGCGTCAGCGCGCCTGTATTCATCGGCACTTGGTAGAATAGGCCGAAGTCCGAGCGCAGAATGCCGCTGAACGACAGCAGCGTCATCGTGATGATGACCGGCGTAATGAGCGGAATCGTAATGCGCGTCATTTGCCGCCATTTGGTCGCCCCGTCGATCGCCGCCGCCTCGTAAAATTCGCGATTGATGCCGAGCACGGCCGCGAAGTAGATGATGGCCAGGTAGCCGACATGCTTCCACGCGTTGACGATGACCAGGATGTACGGCCAGTAGCCCGCCTCGCTGTACCACGAGATCGGCTCGATCCCGAACCAGCCGGACAGCACCCGGTTCAGCATCCCGCTCTCCATGTTGAGGAAGCTGTACACGAGATAGGACACGACGACCATCGAGATGATGTGCGGCAGCAGGAAGGTGCTCTGGTAGAAGCGCGCGATTTTCTTTTGCCGGATCTCGTTGATCAGCAGCGCCGTCAAGAGCGCCATGATCAAATTCAAAATAATGAAAGCGAGGTTGTACAATACGGTATTGCGCGTAATCGTGTAGGCGTCTGGCGAGATGAACAGAAATTCGAAGTTTTTCCATCCTGCCCAGTCGCTCCCCCAGATTCCCTTCGTGTACGTGTAATTCTTGAATGCGAGAATGACGCCGTACATCGGAATATAGTTGTTGACGAATAAATACAGCACGCCTGGAAGCGTCATCAACAGCAGCCACTTGAATTTGTTCAGCCGCTTGAGCCAGGCCCGCTGCCGCCCGGTTGCTCTCTCCGGCGGCGCCTGGACTGTCAGCGGCAATGTCTCGGAAGCTCTCATCCTTCTCACCCTTCCAGTCTCTCGTTGGTTGCTTGCCTCTTCATTGTAAGCCAGCCCCCTACCGCCCTCTCTACCACGATCATGACTTCGTATTAGGACGATCATGACTTGTTATCCCGTTGCTCCATGCCCGTATTGACACTATTATTAGGCCGTATTTATGCTAAATGCAACACAAACACACAACATCACAGAGGTGAGAGGGCTATGCCCTTGGATTTTTTCACCCTCGCCCCTTCCCCCTCCGCCGAGGGGAACCAGAGGACTTCGCCCTCTGGACTCCCTTTGTCGTGCTGGCACATTTGTTCGCGGTCGGCGGGTTGACTTGAGCGGGGCACGCTTTTGTCCTTGCGGACAAAGCTTCAGTCGGTTTTGGTGTCAGTCCGAAATCATAAGCCTGTCGACTATAGGCCATTGGCGGCTTCACCGGACGTTATGCCTTAACCCGACAGCATTGCCCCCTCCATCGGAGGTGAACCAGAAGGATAGCACCTAGGCTTATGCTTCCGCAGCACGTTTTCCCTCGGATAACGCTCAGGACTCTGCTAATAAACTCGACTCGGTTCGCGGCCGTCTTCGATGTGTCCTTTCGAGGGGAGCCTGCTAGTCCTTTGGACTGGCTTTTGTTCGAGCTTCGTTCATTACGTCTTGCCTTGGGGTGGTATTCAGTGGGGGGCCGAATGGTCCGGCTACGTGCTGACCTTCGCTTTCGTCCGCTTTATGTTGTTCTTTTCACAAATCTTGGAGTAGTCATTTCCCTAAAGGAGGTTGGCTGTCATGGCCGAGAAACGAATCGAGCGCGTCTTTATCTTAGGGATGGACGGCGCGGGTAATTTCAATCAGCAGGCGCATACGCCGGTACTGGACGCATTCGCCGCAAGGGGAGCATTCACGAACGAGGCGCAGGCGGAATCGCCGACGATCAGCGCGCAATGCTGGGGATCCGTGCTGCACGGCGTGAAGCCGGAGAAGCACGGGCTTACGAACGAGAGCAGCGCATCCGAGCGCTATCCGGACGTCTCGCCTTACCCATCCGTATTCAAGCTGGCGCGGGAAGCATGGCCGGAAGCGAAGTTTGCCTCCTTCACCGGCTGGTCGCCGATCAACTACGGCATCGTGGAGGAAGGCATCGGCGTGTATAAACGATCGCTGCCGGATCAACAGCTTGTCGACGAACTATGCGCATACGTCGAGAACAACCCCGACGTTAAGCTGCTGTTCCTGCAGCTTGACGAGCCGGACGGCTCCGGGCATCGGCATGGCTACGGCCCGGAATCGCCGGCGTATTTGGACGCTATCGCGTCATGCGACCGGTTATTAGGCCAAGTGCTTCAGACGATTGAGCAAGCCGGTCTCATGGCATCCAGCCTGATTATCGCGCTGACCGATCATGGCGGCGGCGGGCTGATCCCTTCAATCACGGCAGCGAGCATCCGATGGATAAGAACGTGTTCTGGGGCTGCGTCGGCCCTGGCATCGAGCCGGGAACGCCCGTCTCCGCGCTGTCGCTGGCCGATACCGCTGCCGTCGCGGCATGGGCGCTCGGGCTGACCGCGCCTGCGGCGTGGGACGCGAAGCTGCCGGATTTTATCGGCAATCCACTTGGAAGGCAGGTTGAAGAGAAGCCATGATTACTCAAATCTATCATGCGCATGAATGGCTGTATCCCGACAGCGTCTTGGCCGATACGGGCAGCCGGCGAATCGAGCTGGCAGGCGCTCGGGGCGGCCGCGTCGCCAGCCAACTGCTCATCCGATCGCTCCCCGCGAGTTCCGCGACGACCTGGAATTTCGCATGGCATGCAGGAACCCTGTCGGATAATGAGCAGCTGCCCATCGAAGTGTTCCGCCTTGCGGACGTGCTCGTGAACGAGAATACGGGACCGTCTTATTCGACGGTCCCGAACGGCACGGAAGCCCCCTACGCCACGCGGCCCGCCCCCTTCCGCGTCTACGACGTCCTCGTCCCGGTCGGCTCCGAATTCGCCCGGCCCGACGGGGATACGCTGGGGCTCTATGTGAGCTGGGCGATCCCGATAGACCTGGCTCCGGGCGACTATCACGGCACGCTTACGCTCTCGTGCGGCGACGACACGCTCAACTACGATGTTAGCTTGTATATCTATGAAGCGGTCATTCCACATCGCGAGACGCTGCATACGACGAACTGGCATTCGAATCGCAATATCGCTTCCTACCACGGGCTGGACGAATGGTCGGAAGACCATTGGGCGATGATCCGGCAATACGGCGAAGCGATGCGCCGTGCGAGGCAGACGCATTTTATCGTCGGCATGGATCTGATCGAGGTGACGCGGGACGGCGCACGGTATGCGTTCGATTTCGTCCGGGCCAAACGGTATATCGAGCTATTCCTCTCGCTCGGGTTCAGCTGGATCGAAGGCGGTCACCTCGCCAATCGAACCGGCTGGAGCGAGCCGACCTTCGTCCTGACCTACGATCGCGACATCGGCGCGACGCAGCCGGAGGGCTTCGCCTTCCTTGCGCAGTTCCTGCCGGCGTGGCACGGCTTCTTGAGCGAGAACGGCTGGCTGGACTGCATCGTGCAGCATGTCGCAGACGAGCCGATTGCGGAATCCGCAGCCGACTTCCGCATCCTGTGCGGCATTATCCGTAAGCTATTGCCGGGCGTGCCGCTCATCGAGGCGATCATCGAGCCGCATATCGAGGGCGCCGTGGACATTTGGGTGCCGACGAACAAAGGCTACGACGATCATCGCGCCTACTTCGAATCTCTTCAGCAGTTTGGAGAGACGTTCTGGTTCTACACGTGCTGGAATCCCGGCGGCTATTATCTGAACCGATTCCTCGACATTAGCCTGCTGAAGACGAGATATTTGCATTGGGGCAACTACAAATACGGACTGGCCGGCTATTTGCATTGGGGCTTCAATCATTATCTGAACGGGCAAGACCCTTTCGAACTGACATGTCCGCTGCTCGCGCCGGACGTCCATGCCAAGCGCGTCCCGCCAGGCGATACCCATATCGTTTACCCTGGCGCCGATGGTCCGCTTATCAGCATGCGGCTGGAAGCGATGCGCGCCGGCTGCGAAGATTATGAGCTCTTCCGTCAATTGTCCGAGGCGGACAAAGCGCTAGCCGACGCGATCTGCGGCGAAGGCATGTCCAGCTTTACGGAAGTGCAGGCCGATCCGGATGCGTTCGCCGCACTCCATCTGCGGCTGCTGGAAGCCGTATCGGGTCTTCTCCCGGCCGAGGCGTCGCTTCGAGCCGAAGCTGCCGCCGGCGCGGAGATCGGGGGACCCGACCAATGAGAAAGCAGCTGCGCTTCCGGCAAGACGGCACGTTCAAGATCGTTCAATTCACCGATACCGAATTCAGCGACTCGCGGGCAGCGGACGAAATCAAGATGAAGGCAATGATGGCGCGCATCTTGGAGGCTGAACAGCCGGATCTGGTCGTCTACACCGGCGACGTGATTGCAAGCGGCGGCAATCCGGACCCGGTCCGCTCCTTTCGCGAAGCTGCGTCGGTGCCCGAAGATGCCGGCATCCCTTGGGCGGCAGTATTCGGCAATCATGATGCGGAAGCGCCGAATCTCACCCGCGAACAGCTCCATGCGCTGCAGCTGACGTATCGGTTCAACTATGCGAAGCCCGATCCGCCCGGCCTGCATGGGGCGGGGAACTATACGCTGACCGTCCTAGGCGCGGATCACGAACCTGCCGCCGCGCTGTACTTCCTGGATTCGGGCAGCTACTCGCCGCTTGAGCACAGCCGGCTCGGCTTCTATGATTGGATTCGCCGCGAACAGATTCAATGGTACACAGAGCAATCGTACACGCTTACCTCGGATAATGGCGGAAGCCCGCTACCGTCGCTCATGTTCTTTCATATTCCGCTGCCGGAGTATCACGATATCTGGGATCTCACTGTCTGCCGCGGCATCAAGGGCGATCCGATCTGCGCGCCTTGGATCAATACCGGCCTATTCGCGGCCCTGTTGGAGATGGGCGATGTCCGTGGCGTCTTCGTCGGCCACGACCATGCGAATGATTATATTGGCAAGCTGCACGGCATCACGCTCGCATACGGCCGTACGACGCGCAACGGTTATACGCCGGAGCCCTTCAAGACCGGAGCGCGAGTCATCCGGTTGACCGAAGGCGCCGAGGAGTTCGAGACTTGGCTACATCTCGAAGACGGGTTGATCGTGACCGAGCAGACCGAGCATCAGCCACTGGGGCGTGAGCCGCTCCAGATTCGCAGCCGGTAGGCCCTGAGGCCAGTATTCGATCTGCCGACAATCGCGCTCCAGGCAGTCTCGTCGATCAGGCTGATCGGCTGCTGCGCCGGGCTTAGCAATATAGCCGCAACCGGGTCATTGTGGCTGAATAAATATACACGATGCAAGCGGACTTTCTTGGCTTCACGGGAGGTCCGCTTTTCGTATTGCCGGATATGGCACACTTCGTCATTTGGCACACTTCGTCCTATAGCACACCTTCGCACACCTTGACGGCCGCTTGTCTCAATTCGTCGCTTCACTTGATTTGGAGGCTTCCATGTACTCCAAAGAAATCCCCTCTTCCTACCCACCTTCGGCTGCATCCCTTCCCTAATCGCGCGAAACTAGTAAAACCGCCGTTGCTCTCTTGCCAACCCGACATATGGTAGTACTAGTAGAATCCAACGACGATAAGGGGATCGATGCCATGAATAACCGACTACGGGAGCAGTTCACGCAGCTTGGCGTTTCCGTCGTGACCTGCACCAACCGCGCATCCTATATCGATAATCTCTTTCGCAATTTCGCCCGGCAGCGTCATACTAAACGGGAGCTCATTCTCGTCGTGAATGACGATCGTATCTCGCTTACCCCATATGCGGAGGTCGCCCGAAAGATGGGGAATGTGCGGATCTTCCGGCAGCCCGGGGAGCGATCGCTTGGAGCTTGTTTGAATTTCGCCGTGAAGGCAGCCCGTTATCGCTATGTCGCCAAGTTCGACGACGACGATTACTATGCCCCCTACTATTTGACCGAGGGGCTCCTTACCTTCCGGGATTCCGGAGCGGACGTGATCGGCAAACGCTCTCACTACATGTATTTGAAAGGAGCCCGCACACTCATCCACCGCTTCCCGAAGGATGAGCACCGCAAAGTCGCGATGCTGCCTGGCGCCACGCTGATGATGAAGCGCGAGGTGGCGCTGCGCGTTCGTTTCCCGGAGATTAATGTAGGCGAGGACGATCAATTCTGCCTCCGGAGCCGTCGCCTTGGCTATGTCGTCTACTCGGGCAGCAAGCATAATTTCGCTGCCGTCCGGCGCAAAAACTCAGCTCGGCACACGTGGATCATCAGCGATCGCGAGCTGTTGAAGCATCACAAGCGGATTCCGGGCGTCCGCTCCTTCCGCTCTTTCGTACGTCGCAAGCCTCCGGGCGTCGATTGAATGAGCACATCCCGGTCACGGTCCATTGGCCGCGCCCCGGCGGTCTCCATCCTCGCCTGTACGAAGCGTCCGGAATTTTTGCACAATCTAATCGATAATTATGCCCGGCAGCGTTATCCCTACAAAGAACTGATTATCCTAATTAATCACGACGAGCGCCCTTACGATGACTACTACCGTGTCGCACACGGCGATCCGAATATTCGCATTGCGGCATTGCCCAAAGAAACTTCGCTCGGCGCCTGCCTGAACTACGCGGCCAGACTCGCTCGGTACGAACTGATCGCCAAATTCGATGACGACGACTACTACGCCCCGAATTATTTGTCGGAGAGCGTGGACACGATGATGCGCAACGATGCGGATATCGTCGGCAAGCGTGCGCATTATATGTATTTGAGCGGTCGCGGCTTGCTGCTGCTACGTTATCGCCGCATCGAGAATCGCCCTACCCGGCAGGTACAGGGGGCAACGCTGCTGTTCAATCGGCGGGTGCTGCGCCGCGTCCGGTTCCAAGACGTGAATCGGGGCGAATGCGTCCGGTTCTGCAACGACGCGCGGGAGCACGGTTATTCGATATTCGCGGGCAGCCGCTTCAACTTCGCCGCGATCCGACAAGCGGATCGAATGTCGCATACATGGCGGGTGCGCGATCGGGATCTTCTTGCTCAGAAGGTCCGTACCTTGAAAATGACGGACTTCCGGCGTTTTGTCAGCCGGTAACGTTTTCGGGATGGAGCTGCCTCTGTCGCACGTTGATGCGGCAGAGGCATTTTTGCGTCGCGCGTTGATTGAAAGACCGGTGAAAAGGATAAGGTTAAATTAAGCATGCATCGTCAGGAGGATGAACATGAAAGTACAAGCGTCGATTATCGTCGCGTTTATTTTTGCGCTGCTTATTGCGCTCTTCGCCGTCGTCAATGTAGAGGCCGTACCCGTCGACTATGTATGGGGACAATCGAACGTGCCGCTGATTCTGGTCATCATCGGATCAGCCCTGTTCGGGGGACTAGCCGTCGGCCTCTTCGGCATCGTGCGGCAATACAGATTAACTCGCCGGATAAAGACATTGGAGAAGCAAATGGCGGGCTTGCAAAGCATCGAGGGCGATCCTGTTACTATCGAGGCGATGAAGGCGGAGTCATCAGATGCGGTGAACGGACAGGATCGGTATAACGAACGCTTACCTTGACAGGTTACGCTTGCATCGCGGAATTCTCGAGTCCCCTTGATGGATCGGCATTCAGCTATCCGATCGATGAAGGGGGTTTTCGCCGTGTATATCCAAGTAAGCGAATAGGCAAGAAACCATAACATTTTCCCCAAAGCCTCCCTCGTTTGCCTGGATAGACACGCTATAATGGAGAGAGAAAGCAGGAATTTCCATTCTAAAGCTCGGGAGTGAACAACGCATGGCCAAACCAGTAGTCGGTTTACAGTTGTATACGCTGCGTGACCAAACGGAGAAGGATTTTCTGGGTACGATTCGGAAAGTGGCGGCAATGGGGTATCAGGCCGTGGAGTTCGCCGGGTATTTCAATACGCCTTCGTCCGAATTGAAAGCGCTTTTAGAAGAATTGAAGCTGGAGGCGCCATCCGCGCATGTCGGCTTGAACTTTCAAGAACCGGACAAGATGTGGTCCGATCTGGCCAAGCAAATCGACTACGCCAAAGAAATTGGCCTATCCTATCTTGTCGTGCCATGGGCACCACTGCCGGACAGCCCGACGTTGGACGATGTGAAGCAGCTGGCCGCTACGCTAGAACAAGCCGGCAAGCAAGTGACGGAAGCAGGACTTCGGTTCGGCTACCATAACCACGACTTCGAATTCCGTCTCGTGGAAGGCACACCGGTGATCGATCACCTGCTGGAGCTCGTGCCGGCCGAATATCTCATCGCGGAATTCGACCTAGGCTGGGTGCATGTCGCTGGTCACAATCCGGCTGAATATGTGACCAAATACACCGGACGCGTGCCGCTCGCCCATTTCAAGGATTTCGGCGATGGCCGCAAAGATACCGAAGTCGGCACGGGCTCGGTCGACCTGAAGAGCGTACTGGCGATCGCGGAAGATGCGGGCGTCCGCTATTATATCGTGGAGCAGGAAGAATTCGCCTCCTCCTCGCTTGAGAGCGCCGAGATTTGCTTGCGGTTCTTCCGCGAGAACGGGGTTCTGTAGGCCAGACGTTCGCGGAGCATCGTAATTGTTCGCTGCGCGTTCGCGGCAGGTGGATAGGTTGTTCGTTCGTTGAGCTGGCCGGCCGTTGACCGTGCCGGCTCTTTTGGTTTCTTGTTGGTGGCTCAATGGCTCAAGAACGGCAGTTGATAGTCGTGCTCTCACCACGGTTTGTGCGGTTTCCGGCCGATATCCTTTCAACAGTCGTCCGTACACCGCTATTTGCACAGCTCTCGACCGATATCCGCTCAATAGTCTGCTCTCACCACTATTCGCGTAATTATCATCCGTATCCATTCAATAGTCGGCTTTACACCGCTATTTGCGCAGCTTTAGAGCGTATCCCGTTCATCGGCGGCCACCATCCTCCATTCATGCAAGCTTTCACCTAACATCCATAGTATCGACACCACCCTACGCTGCAATCGCTTCTCGCTCGCCTCATGACAAAGAGGCCGTCTCAAAAGGGTTTAGTAATTGTCTTCTAACTCCGAAGCCCCCCCTAATTGAACAAAAAAATGGCGTTACAGGGTCTTATCCCTGTAGCGCCATTTGCCGTTTTCGGTCTACTGCGGCTTTCTTCAGCAGATTGTGGGCAAGCGAAAGCCACCCGACCTCTAGGCTCACTTTTGGCAAGCCGCGAAGCAGGAATCTACGGAACCCACGGTTGTTCTTCATCTGACCAAATACGCTCTCCGGTTCATGCATCCGCCGAACCGAAAGG
>NZ_JBHMDO010000040.1:0-707 GCF_042431225.1 Paenibacillus aurantiacus
CTTCTAGTCGCTGTTCGAGCTGCTGCACCGCTTGTTCCAACTTCTCGCTCGTCATGTCTGATGTTTTACCAAGCTCACTTAGATCCATGCCGCTTAGCGCATGATCTTCCTGTTTCTCGGCTTCTTCGATGGTCGCGAACAAGGATTGCACTTTCTCCTGCAGCCTCATCTTGTGCTTGACGACTGCCTTACCCCAGACAAAGGTGTAGCGGTTGGCATTGGCTTCAATCTTGGTTCCATCGACGAAGTAATGCTCGAGCTTGACATACTTGGCTTCAACGAGATACTGAAGAACGGCCGTGAAGATGGATTCGAGCACGTCTTTCATGCGCTCGGAACGAAAGCGATTAATGGTGCGGAAGTCTGGGCACTGCCGCGCGGCCAGCCACATGAACATGATGTTCTCCCGGACGGCTTTGGCAATTTGGCGTGAGGAGTAAATCCGCTGGGTGTAGGTGTAGATAATGATCTTCGTCAGCATTTTGGGGTGGTAACTGTCCCGACCGCCGCCGGGATAGGCTTTGGTGAAAAGATTCATATTTAGGTGGTCGACCGCATCATTGACGATGCGAACGAGATGGTTTTGAGGGATATCTTCTTGCAAGTCCATTGGCAAGGACAACTGGTCCATGGTATATTCTTTGTACAAAAGAAGTCTCTCCTTTAGGAATGGTTGGGTGGTACCTCCATTTTAACAAGGACAGGCT
>NZ_JBHMDO010000041.1:0-144967 GCF_042431225.1 Paenibacillus aurantiacus
TTTTTTAAAAAACGGGGGTATCCCAAGGTCATCTTTTGATGACTTTTGGGACACCCCCTTCTTGCCGTCTTGCGGCGATCGTTGAGACCGCGGACGACGAAGGGAGTCGTTGCGATCTCGGCAATAAAGCGGGAGCGATCCGGTCGATGAGAGCGGGCGGCTAGCGGCTACAGGGGCAGATCCCGCCGCGAGAACCGGTAGATGCCGAGCGCGAATGCCGCGATGCCGACGAGCAGGAGCACGCATCCGGCCAAGAGGGCGTCGCCGCCCGCGCCGCCCGCGATGTCGCCGGGCCGGTAGAGGGCGAACAGCGACAGGGAACGCAGCCAAGCCGTCCCCTCGCTCAGCTTGCCGAGCAGATCGAGCGTGAAGAGAGCGAACGCGATGAAGCCGGAGAGGCTAAGCGCGCGCTTCTCGTCGTCCGAGCAGCAGGAGATCAGGAAGGCGATGCCCCCGATCGCGAAGAACAGCAGCAGCGCCATCGCATTCATGGCGACGAAGCGCATGCCGTCGAACGCGGCAGTCTCGCCGAGGAACCATGCCGACCCGGCGAAGCCGGCCATCGTCGTCGTGCCGACGATCGCGACAAGCCCGGTCACGAGCACGGCGGCTTGGCTGAGCGCGAGCCGCCAGCGGGTGATCGGCGCGGAGAGCAGGCTTGCCATCGCGCCTTGGTCGACCAGCTTGGCGATCAGCTGGGTCGACAGCAGCACGGTGTAGACCGAGAGCAGCAGCACGAAGATAAGGCCGTAGTATTCGCCGGCGATGAACGACTGCGCGCTGCCGAACCCGCTCTCGAAGCCGAACGCCTGACTCAGCCCGGGCGGGAGCGCTTGAAGCAGCTCGTCGATTGACGCGCTATTGTCCGCGACGGCAGGGTAGAGCCAGAACATAAGCAGGATGTAGAATGCCGAGCCGATGCCGTAATTGACGATCGTTTTGCGATGAAGGTGCAGCATTCTCGCGTAGAGTGCAGTGCTCATGCGCGCGCCTCCCTATGATGGTAATAGTTCATGAAGATATCCTCCAGATTCTGCGCGAACACATCGACATTGCGAACCCGGTACGCCGACAGCTCCCGTACGAAATCGTCGTAGCTGCCCTGCACGGCGATGCGGACCGTATGCCCGCCGCGCAGCTCGCGATCGCCATGTCTGGCCGCGTAAGCGGCGGCTTCCGTCCCATCCGCGAACGTGACGTCGAACAGCTTGCGCTGCATGGACTGCAGCTCATGGATGTCGTTGACCGCGACGATGCGTCCGTCTTTGATGATCGCGGCGCGGTCGCACGTGCGCTCGATCTCGGCGAAGCTGTGCGAGGAGAGCAGGAACGTCGTTCCGCGGGCTTTCTCCTCCAGCACGAGATCGATGAAGATGCGCTGCATGAGCGGGTCCAGACCGGAGGTCGGCTCGTCGAGCACGATGAACGACGGACGATGCATGAAGGCGGCGACGATGCCGACCTTCTGCTTCATTCCTTTGGACATTTTGCGAATAGGCGTGCGCGCGTCGAATTGCAGCCGCATAATCAGCTCATCGCGTCTGGACGAGTCGGCCATCCCGCGCAGCTCGGCCATGAATCCGAGGAAGGATAGGCCGGTCATCCCTTCGGGGAAGGCGATCTCGCCGGGTAAGTATCCCGTGAACCGCTGCACCTGACCTTGCTGCTTCCAGCAGTCCAGTCCGTTCAACAGCACATGTCCCGAGTCCGGCTGCATAAAGCCCATCACATGACGAATCGTGGTCGATTTGCCCGCGCCGTTAGGCCCGAGAAACCCGAATACTTCCCCTTGCGGGATCGAGAACGTCACGTCGTGAAGTCCTCGTCCGTTCGAAAATCGTTTGGTCAGATGCTGAACGTTCAGCATGCGCAGCGCCTCCGATTAACGCGAAATTATGAAATATTGTATTGCGAATATTTCACGATTAGTTTACGCCTGCCCTGGTAGAGGTGTCAATGGAGTTATGAAATATTATTGTGGTATAATTTCATTATTAGGGCTAGCGGGAGGCACGAATGAACGGATTCGAACAAAGGGCGCAGAGAATCAAGGAAACAATTATGGACACGACGCTGCGGATGATGGGCGCATGGGAGCCGAAGCGGCTGCGCATCGCGGATATCGCGAAGGAGGCGGGCGTGTCGCAGGTGACGATCTACAATTATTTCGGCAGCAAGGAGCGGCTGCTTCGCGAGACGTTCAAGCGTTATATCGACCGTTCGATCGAGGAGTTCCGGGTACACATGGACGGCGGTTATTCGTTCAAAGAGACGATCGCGTTCATCATGTTCAACGAACAGCAGTCCTACATGACCAAGTCGCTAGACTTGATTCAAGAACTGATGGTCGACGACAAGGTGATGTTCGCTTACATCGAGGAGCAGTATGCCACTATCGTCATTCCGCTCTTCGGCGAATTGATCGAGCGCGGACGGGCGAGCGGCGAAGTGTCGGAGAAGGTGACGGTTCCGATCGTCATGGCCTATATCCGGATGTTCATGAGCCAGACGGGCGAGCTGCTGGAGATGGCGAAGCAGGGCGGCGATCCGGGCGCGTTCATCGAGGAGCTGACGCATCTGTTTTTCTACGGCATCTGCGGGAAGGCATAGGACAAGACGAGAAGCCGAGCGCGGTGTACAAAATAACGAAGACCCTCGGCTGCGGACAGTCCGAGGGTCTTCGCTATTTTGGAGGGATGCCAACGGGGAGGCGGATGCGAATGCGGCAGTCGTGCCGCTATGGAGCCAGCTTCTCGCTGTGCGGCGCCCATTGCCTGACGACGCGCTCGACCTCTTGTGCGAACACGGGCTTGCTGATGAAATCCTGCATGCCGGCCGCCAAGCACCGTTCGCGGTCCTCCTGCCGCGCATAGGCGGTGACGGCGACGATGACGGGACGATGGGCCTCGTCGAACATCCGATGGATCGTCTCGGTGGCCTCGAATCCGTTCATGACCGGCATTTGGAGGTCCATAAAGACGATATCGTATGGGGCGGCGGATACCATTCGGACCGCTTCGGCGCCGTTCTCCGCCGTATCCGGCTCGCAGCCGAGCTTGCGCAGCAGGGTTGCAAGCAGCATCCGGTTCACCGGCACGTCATCGACGACGAGCAGGCGAGGCGAACTGAAAGGCGGGGCCACGGGCATTGGCGCGGTCGAGGACGCCGGGAGACTCTGGTTATGCGCAAGCGCAGCCGTGGCCGCCGCTCGGAGCTCGTCGTCGTGCTCCTGCTGTCCGCCTGACAGCGCTGGCTCCAATCCAGCGCCGGCCTCAGGCGAAGGCAGACCGAAGGGCATCGTGAAGCTGAAGGCGGAGCCTTCCCGCTCTTTGCTGTTGACCGTAATCAGGCCGCCCATCAGCTCGACGAGCTTTTTGCAGATGGCCAATCCCAGTCCCGTCCCGCCGTATTTACGGTTGATGGCTGGATGAAGCTGGGTAAAGGATTGGAACAGCAGCTGCTGTTTGTCGGGCGGAATGCCGATGCCGGTGTCGGTCACCGTGAATTCGACATAAAGCCGATGCGGTTCCGCGGGCGCGTGCAGCGAGATGTCGACATGGACGGCGCCTTGTTCGGTGAACTTGATCGCGTTGCCGAGCAAATTGACGAGAATCTGCCGCAGTTTGCCTTCATCGCCGATGACCAGGGACGGGATGCGTTCGTCGAACCGCCAGTCGAGTCCGATGCCGCGTTCGGCCGCACGGGGGGCGAACAGCGAAGCGGCGCTCTCCACCACTTCGCGGATGGACAGCGGTTCATCGAGCAGCTCCATTTTGCCGGCTTCGATTTTGCTGAAATCGAGAATTTCATTGATGATGCGCATGAGCGCGTCGCTGCTTTGCCGGATCATGTCCGCATAGCTGCGCTGTTCCTCGTCGAGCGCGGTATCCGCCAGCAGCTCGGTCATCCCGATGATCCCGTTCATCGGCGTGCGGATCTCGTGACTCATGACGGCAAGGAATTCCGACTTGGCCTGGTCGGCGCGTTCGGCCGATTCTTTGGCACTTAGAATCTCGTGCTCGCTCGTCTTGTCCCGGAAGACGACGACGGCGCCTTTGACCTCGCCTCGATCTGTCATCGGGGTGACCTGGTATTCGACGAGAAAGCTCGAGCCGTCTTTGCGCCACATGACGGATTCCTTGTTGTGGTACGTGCGGCCGCCTTGGATGACCCGGAAAATAGCGTCCTCCCCGCCAAGAAGCCGCGGCGCGTTCGCGAACGGCTCGTGCAGAATGTCGCGGTACGGCTTGCCGATGAGCTCCGAAGGCTCGAAGCCGAGCATCGCCGCGCCGGCGGGGTTGAAGAACATCGTGTTACCGTCGGTGTCGAGGCCGAAAATCCCCTCGGATACGGCATTCAGGATGAGCGTATAACCGATGCTCAGCTTCTCGATCTGTTCGATGTACCGCTGGCGCTCCGTAATATCGGTCGTGATGCCGAATACGCCGACGACCTCGGAGTCGACCACGATCGGGATGTTGGTGGAATTAATCTCCACCAGATGCCCGTCTTTGTGGATGATGGTCAAATCGTAGCTTTGCGGCACTCCTTGTTTGGCGAGATTGAAATGGTGCAGCGTCTTGGCCAGATCTTTCTCCGCGACGATCGGTCCCCAGTACATGCCGATCAGCTCATCCAGCGTGTAGCCGGTCAGTTTCTCGAGATTCGGATTGGCCGTCAAGTAGTCGCCGTTCATATTCATCGAATAGACCGCGGCCGGGTTATGGTCGAACAGCGATTTGTACTTCTGTTCGCTCTCCTGCAGCAGCTTGTTGGCGCTAATGCGCTCCGTAATATCCCGGGACACGGCGATGATTTCGTCCACGTTGCCGCTGGCGTCGAACGTATAGCGGCTGGACGATTCCAGCCACACGTAATGCCCATCCTTATGCCGGTAGCGGAAAATAACGCGGCTGCCTTGCGTGTGCACGATTTCGGCCAGAAAGGCCCGCACATGCTCGAGGTCGTCCGGATGGACGCTGCCGATTGCGCTGTGGCCGATCATCTCCTCCGGCGTGTAGCCGAAGAAGGCTTGGCAGGCGGGGGAGGAGTACGTGATCGTGGCATGCTCGTCGGCTTTGTGCCGGGAAATCCAGTCCAGCGATACCTCCGCGACCAACCGGTGCTTGTATTCGCTCATGCGCAGCTCTTCTTCGCGCTGCATTTGTTCGGTCGTGTCGCATAGTTGGACCAAGTAGCGCGGACGATCCTGCGTGATGTCCTCGTCTAATATGGATGCATGAAGCACGGCCCACACGATGCGGCCGCTTCGGTGCAGATAGCGTTTATGTATCGTTTGCGGAGCATATGCATCCTGTTCGTCGTCGAGGGTATTCGTACCGCTCCCGAATAGGAGGAAGTGCGTCAAGGACGGATCTTCCGGGTGGGTCAGGCTGGCTTCGGCCATCGCGGCCAATTCGTCCTCGTTGTAGCCGAGCAGCCGGCAGAGCGCGGGATTGGCGCGCAGCCACCGTCCCTCCTCCGCGCTAAAAACACCGATGCCGAAAGGGGCCCGGTGATAAGCTTGCCGAAACCAAGCCTGTTCGTCGGGGTGACTCATGCGCTGGCAGCCTCCTTGGGCTTATGAAGGGAATAATGACCGAGAATTCTCGCTAAGTATACCTTATTTTGTACCCAAAGTGAGCGGTTTGAAAAAGCAATTTTGGGGAGTGCCGTCGGAAGCCGGAGGAGCACCGGCTTTCTTCCTTTCCGATGGCTGGGCTATAATGGGTAGAAAGCGTATTCATACGCGGCGGAGGGGGTATCCGGGTTGAAGCAAACGTACATTATGGCGATCGATCAGGGCACGACGAGCACGAGGGCAATTGTCTTCGACGAAGCGGGTGGCATCGTCGGGTCGGCGCAGCAGGAGATTCAGCAAATTTACCCGAATCCGGGCTGGGTCGAGCATAATGCCGGCGATATTTGGGTATCGGTGCTCAGCGTTATGGCGGGCGCGCTCACGAACGCGGGCGTCGGCCCGGAGGCGATCGAGGCGATCGGCATTACGAACCAGCGCGAGACGACAGTCGTTTGGGACCGGCATACGGGCAAGCCGATCATGAACGCGATCGTCTGGCAGTCGCGGCAGAGCAGCGAGATCTGCGAGGCGCTCAAGGTTGCTGGGCATGAAGCGTTGTTTCGGCGCAAAACGGGCCTCTTGATCGACCCGTATTTCTCCGGCACGAAGGTGAAGTGGATGCTCGATCAGGTGGAGGGCGCGCGCGAGCAGGCGGAGCGAGGCGATCTGCTGTTCGGCACGATCGACACGTGGCTCGTGTGGAAAATGACCGGGGGCGCCGTGCACATAACCGACTATTCGAACGCCTCGCGCACGCTGATGTATAACATTCACGACCTGTGCTGGGACGACGAGCTGCTGGCCGTGTTGGACATTCCGCGCGCGATGCTGCCGGAGGTTCGCGGGTCGTCCGAGGTGTACGGAAATATCGTCGATCATCATTTCTTCGGTCACAGCGTGCCGATCGCGGGCATCGCCGGCGATCAGCAGGCTGCGCTGTTCGGCCAGGCGTGCTTCGAGCGGGGCATGGTTAAGAATACGTACGGCACGGGATGCTTCATGCTGATGAACACGGGCGAGCAGGCGATCGACTCCAAGCACGGCCTGCTGACGACGATCGCCTGGGGCATCGGCGGGAAGGTGGAATACGCGCTGGAGGGCAGCGTGTTCGTCGCGGGCGCCGCGCTCCAATGGCTGCGCGACGGACTGCGAATGTTGAAGTCGGCCGGGGATAGCGAGATGTATGCGTCGCGCGTGACGTCCGCGGACGGCGTGTACGTCGTGCCGGCGTTCGTCGGCCTCGGTACGCCCTACTGGGACAGCGACGTACGCGGCGCGGTGTTCGGGCTGACGCGGGGCACGACGAAGGAGCATTTCGTACGGGCGACGCTGGAGGCGCTCGCGTACCAGAGCCGGGACGTGCTCGACGTGATGCAGGCGGACGCCGGCCTTGCGCTCGCGGGCGTGCGCGTCGACGGCGGCGCCGTGCGCAACGAGCTGCTCATGCAGTTCCAGAGCGACCTGCTCGGCGTCTCGGTCGAGCGGCCGGTCGTCGGCGAGACGACGGCGCTCGGGGCGGCGTATTTGGCCGGTCTCGCCGTGGGCTTCTGGCCGGACCGCCAGGCGATCGCGGACAACCGGCGCGTCGACCGGGTGTACGACCCGGCAATGCCGCGCGGGGAAGCCGAGGCACTGTACGCCGGCTGGCAGAAGGCGGTAAGGGCGGCGATGGCGTTTAAGTAGGCGCGTCATCGGCGGAGGAACGGGTTGGAGCTTTTTTGGTATATATAAGGAGAAGGTTGGAAGACGAACGAGGGCGATTCCGCGCGAAGCGGGCGACAATCCGACGAAAGGGGCGGTTCCGATGGGCATGTGGCATGCGGCAGACCGTGAGGAGACGCTGCGGCGGATGCAGGAGATCGAATACGATGTGCTAATTATCGGAGGCGGCATAACGGGGGCGGGCATCGCGCTCGACGCGCAAACCCGGGGGATGAAGACGGCGCTGGTGGAGATGCAGGATTTCGCGGCGGGGACGTCGAGCCGGTCGACGAAGCTCGTGCACGGCGGACTTCGCTATCTGAAGCAGCTGGAAGTGCGGATGGTAGCCGAAGTGGGCAAAGAGCGCGCCGTCGTGTTCGAGAACGGCCCGCACGTGACGACGCCGGAGCGGATGCTGCTGCCGATCTACAAAGGCGGCACATTCGGCAAAACCTCGACGTCGTTCGGGCTGCGCATGTACGACCGGCTGGCCGGCGTAAAACGCGCGGAGCGAAGAACGATGCTCAGCCGCGAAGAGACGCTCGGCAAGGAGCCGCTGCTGAAGCGAAACGGGCTGAAGGGCAGCGGCTCCTATGTGGAGTACCGGACGGACGACGCGCGGCTGACGATCGAGGTGCTCAAAAAAGCGGCCGAGGCCGGCGCGGACATCGTCAACTACGCGAAGGCGGCGAAGCTGCTCTACGAAGAAGGACGGTTGACCGGAATCGAAGCATCGGACCTGATCGGAGGCGGAACCTACACGCTGCGCGCCCGCAAAATCGTCAATGCGGCCGGGCCTTGGGTCGATACGCTGCGGGAGCTTGACGGATCTAAGCAGGGCAAGACGCTGCGGCTGACCAAAGGCGTGCATCTCGTCTTCGACGGTCAGCGGTTCCCGCTGCGGCAGGCGGTCTACTTCGATACGCCGGACGGCCGAATGTTGTTCGCGATTCCGCGCGACGGCAAGACGTACGTCGGCACGACGGACACCGATTACGAGGGCGACCCGGCACACCCGCGCATCAGCGCGGCCGATCGCGATTACGTGCTGAAGGCGTGCGCGTACATGTTTCCGGATTTGAAGCTGACCGCCTACGATATAGAATCCGGCTGGGCGGGCTTGCGTCCGCTCATCTACGAGGCGGGCAAATCCCCGTCGGAGGTATCGCGGCGGGACGAGATTTTCCGCTCTTCGTCGGGGCTGATCACCATCGCGGGCGGCAAGCTGACCGGTTATCGGAAAATGGCCGAGACGGTCACCGATCGAATCGCCAAGGAGTTAATCGCCGAAGGAGCGGGCGCGTTCCGACCGTGTATCACCCGGACGCTGCCGATCGCGGGCGGTGATATGGGCGGCTCGGCGGGCTTCCCGGCGCTGCTGGGCGATATGGCCGAGCTCGGCCTGCAGTCGGGCGTGGACCCGGGCGAGGCGATATGGCTGGCTCGCCGGTACGGGACGAACGCAGCCGCGATTATCGGAGCGATGCCGAGCGCCAAAGTGCAGGCGGCGCGTTACGGTATGCCGCCCATGCTGTACGCGTCGCTGCATTACGCGATCGAATTCGAGCGCGCCGCAAAGCCGGTGGATTTTCTCATTCGCCGTACGGGCGCCTTATTCTTCGACATCGCTTCGGTGCGTAAGCATAAAGGGGCGGTGATCCGTGTCATGGCGGATAAGCTGCGCTATACGCCGGAGCAGCGGCATGACTACGAGGAAGAGCTGGAGCGGGAGCTTGCGGCGGCGGTTCGTGCGGAGGAAGCGGTTAGCGTGAAGCGATAGGTGCGATCAGGGTA
Source organism: Paenibacillus aurantiacus (assembly GCF_042431225.1). NCBI lineage: Bacteria > Bacillati > Bacillota > Bacilli > Caryophanales > Paenibacillaceae > Paenibacillus > Paenibacillus aurantiacus. The sequence continues at coordinate 9,077 of NZ_JBHMDO010000041.1, forward strand.
GTCTTGGCTTGGCAAGACATCGACTCGTGTATCCGGTTCTCGAATGAGAAAGGGCACCTCGATGCTGGCTCTCGTCGCATCCTGGAGTAGATCCAGTAGAAGATCCTGAGGGCCTGCTGTTCGCCTTCTAAATTGGTATGCGAGCGGGTGCAGATCATTGTGAGTGACGATCTGCTTAGCGGCCTTCGGGTGCATGTGCCATGGCTAATCGCCTGAATCGCATCGCGGCCAATGGACAATCGAATCGCTGTCAGGACCATGCCGCGCGAGGGCAATTTGCGCGGTTTTCCTCTTTTGCCCCCTTCCTGAACTTGCGTTATGATAAGGAGGAAAATAACGGAAGTAGGAAGGCGGGCGAAACATGGACTACGTGAAGCTGGGTTCAACGGGACTCGACGTATCGCGGATTTGCTTGGGCTGCATGAGCTACGGCGATCCGGGGCGGGGCGCGCATTCTTGGGTACTGAACGAGGAGCAGAGCCGTCCTTTCATCAAGCGAGCGCTGGAATACGGAATTAATTTTTTTGATACGGCCAATATCTACTCGGCGGGCGCGAGCGAAGAGGTCGTCGGGCGGGCGCTGAAGGATTTCGCCAAGCGCGATGAGGTCGTCATCGCGACCAAGGTGCACGGACGGATGCATCCAGGACCGAACGGAGCCGGCTTGTCGCGCAAAGCGATTCTGAGCGAGATCGACAACAGCCTGCGGCGGCTGGGCACGGACTACGTGGATCTGTACCAAATTCACCGGTGGGATCCGAACACGCCGATCGAGGAGACGATGGAGGCGCTGCATGACGTGGTCAAAGCGGGCAAGGCTCGTTACATCGGCGCGTCGTCCATGTATGCGTGGCAGTTCCAGAAGGCCTTATTTACGGCAGAGCGGCGGGGCTGGACGCGCTTCGTCTCGATGCAGAACTATTTGAACCTGCTCTATCGGGAGGAGGAGCGGGAGATGATTCCGCTGTGCATCGAGGAAGGCGTGTCGCTCATTCCGTGGAGCCCGCTGGCGCGCGGCCGGCTGACTCGGGAATGGGGCGAGGAGACGGCGCGTTCGCAGACCGACGAATTCGGCAAAACGCTGTACGCGAAGACGGCGGAAGCCGACCGCAAAGTCGTGGAGCGGGTCGCCGCGATCGCGGCGGCCCGCGAGGTGCCGCGCGCTCAGGTTGCGCTCGCTTGGGTGCTCCAGAAGCAGCCGGTGGCCGCGCCGATCGTCGGCGCGACGAAGGCGCATCATCTCGACGACGCGGTCGCGGCGCTGTCGCTTGCGCTCACCCCGGAGGAGATTGCCGCGCTCGAGGAACCGTACGTGCCGCATGAAGTATCCGGCGGGTTAAACGCGCGGATCTAGCAGGTTCTCCCTGCTCGAAGGGGAAGCCGGCAATGGGCAATGAACAGGGGAAGGTCTCGCGCGTGGCCAGCGTCGTGCGCGTCCGGTACGAGGCGAAATGCCGCGGTGTATGGAGCGTACATAGACGCGGGCAATAACGAGGCAGGCACGCACTCCGGTATGGGGATGAAAGCCGCCTCGTCATAGAGTTCTTAGACGCAGGCGTAACGAGGGTGGCAGGCATGCAAAGTTGGAGGCGTAGGGGATGCGGCTATCGGATTTTACGGAACGAAACACGATCTACGTCGGACTGGGCAATCGGCGCATTGAACGGGTAACCGGCGCGGACGGCGAACGATATGTGTTGAAGCCCGAAGGCGGCGACGGACGGGAGCGCGAGATTTACGAACGGATGCTGACCGCGTTCCCGCCGATCTATCCGAGTCTCGCCGCTTCCTGGACCGATGCGGAGGAGGACGTGACGTGGCTGATGTTCGAGGACTTGGGCGAGCTGACGCATCCATACGATCTTGTCCTCGCGGAGGAAGCTGTGCGACGCATGGCGTGGTGGCATTCGCTCCCGAATCGACCCATTGAACCGCTGCCGATACGGGGCCAGAAGCCGCTCATCCCGGAGATGGCCGCCGTTGTGGAAGCGGGGCAGGCGCTTCTCAAGGCATTCCTGCTGGAGCGCGGTCTAGGTGAAGCCGAGATCGACGATGCGCTTCGGATCGCAGCCGGCTGGCGGGTGCTGGATGCGACGCTCGTCTTCTCGCACGGCGATCTGCACGTGGGGAATTACGCGCGCGCTCGCGGCGGACTGTACGTCCTGGACTGGGAGCATGCGCATTGGAATTACCGCGTGTGGGACTTGTATCATCTGATCGATCTGTCGCATCCGCTGTATCCCCGTCCGTCCGGCTTGAACTGGCGGGAGACGCTGCTGGATGCGTATGCGGATGAAGCGATCAGGCTGGGCCAAGCGCTCGACGCTTCGGCGCTTCGGGCAGACTATTACGCGGCGGCGGTCGTGTTCTCCCTGTGGATGCTGCGGCTGATTCGGCAGGACTTGGCGAGCGGCGGCGGACCTTGGGAGAGACCGAAGCTGCTCGCGCAGCAGGACGAGACGCTGGCGGCTTTGGCGGCGAACGTGGCGGCGGCGAGAGCGGCTGGTCTATAGGGTTGAGGGAACGTTACGAGAGAGTGGCTGGCATGCAAGACGAGGTAACGTTTCGCGGACAAAGCGAGAAGAAGGTGCCGGACATGAGGTCCAGCGCCTTCTTCCGCATCATACCTACGTGCCAACAGGGCAAAGACATGAAGGAGTGGAGAAGTCATGCAGTATCGGAAACTAGGGGCTAGCGGTCTGAAAGTATCGGCGCTTGGACTGGGCACGAACGCCTTCGGCGGCCGCGCCGACGAGAAGGCATCGGCCGCGGTCCTTCATCAGGCGCTGGATATGGGGATCAACTTTATCGATACGGCCAACATCTACGCGGGGACGGAGTCGGAGCGGATTATCGGGATCGCGCTGCAAGGCCGCCGAGACGAAGCGGTGCTCGCGACGAAGGCGGGCTTGCCGCGCGGCGAAGGCGCGAATGAACGCGGCTCGTCGCGATATCATATCCAGCGGGAGCTGGAGGCGAGCTTGAGACGGCTGCGGACGGATTACGTGGACGTGTACCAGATCCACACGTTCGATCCGGACACGCCGCTCGAGGAGACGCTGCGCGCGCTCGACGATATGGTGCGCGCCGGCAAAGTGCGCTACATCGGCGCTTCGAACTACGCCGCTTGGGAGCTCATGAAGGCGCTCGGCATCAGCGATCGGCTGGGCTTGAACCGGTACGTCTCCACGCAGACGAGCTATTCGCTGGCCGACCGCACGCCGGAGAACGAGCTGGTGCCGCTCTGTCTGGATCAAGGCGTGGGCATCATCCCGTATTTCCCGTTGGCGGGCGGCATCTTGACCGGCAAATACGTCTCGGCGGACGCCGTGCCGGCCGGATCGCGGGTGGATACGAATCCGCACTTCGCCAAATTCTTGAGCGAGGACCGGATCGCCCTTGGACGCGAAGTTAGCGCGCTGGCCGCGGAGCTCGGCACGACGCCGGGGGTGCTGTCGCTCGCATGGCTCATGCGCCGGCCGGCCGTCGCGTCGGTCATCGTGGGCGCCACGAAGGCGGAGCAGCTCGCCGAGAACGGCGCGAGCGCTGCGCTTGAACTGGACGAAGCGTCACTGGCCGCGTTGGACAAGCTGAGCGATGCCTACCGGCATAAGGAGCCGTTCGCGGTGTACCGGCTGTCGTAACCGTAAGCGTCTTCGCCTGATATACGAACCCATGCAAAAAGCAACAAGGCTCATTCCTTGTTGCTTTTAATGCTGAAATTCGAAATGACTTTGCGGGAGGCCAGCTCTTTGAGCGCGCTGCGCAGCTCGTCCGGCGAAGGGTTGTCCAGCCCGAGCTGTTCCTTCAGGAAGGCCAGCTCCTTGTCGTTATTGTCTGGTTGTTTTTGTTTGCTCATTTTGCTATCTCCTCTTCCTTGGATTAGGCCCCTCGCCCGTGGAGCATGGCGATCAGCTCGCGCAGCGTGCGATCGTGCTTCCGTTTGCTTTGGTAGCCGATCAGCAGTTCGTTGCTGAATGTCAGCCGCTCGAAGGCGAGCTGGACGTTCGCGCCCGCTCCCGCGCTTTGCAGCATATAGGTCGGCAATATGCTGACGCCCGCCCCCAGCTCGACGCTTCGGAGTATGGCATGGAGATTGGGGATGACGTGAACCGGCTGAAGGAGCGGACGGCGCTTGAAATGCGCCCGCCACAGCCGCCGGATAATCGGCAGCTCGGGACCATACGAGATCCAGCTCTGCGCCGCCAGCCACGATTCGATCTCCTTAAGATTCTCCGTTGCCGGAATGGCCATCCGCGCCGGCGCGACGACCGCGAACGTCTCCTCGGCCAGCTTCTCGTATTCGATTCCGGGCTCCGCGTATTTCTTGGACGTGACGATCAGCTCGGCGGCGTCCTCCTTCAGCAGCTCCAGCAGCCGGTCGGCCGTCCCGAAGAGAGATACCGTGCGGAACGGGGCGTCCGCCAGCTTAGGCAGTATGCACTCTTGAAAGTACTCGAGCGAGGCGCCGATCCGGACGATGCTTGCGGCGGGCTGCGATGCGGATTTGAGGTGAGCGGTCGTCTCCTCCAGCGATTCCATCAAAGGGGCAAGCTGGGAGTAAAGCGCCTTGCCACGCTCCGTGGCGACGAGCCGGCGGGAGACGCGCGCGAATAACGGTTCGCCGACCTCGGCCTCCAGGGCGGCCAAATGCTGGCTCATGGCGGGCTGGGTCATCATGCGCGTCTTCGCCGCTTCGGAAACGGAGTTGTGCCTGTAGATCGCGATGAAGCTTCGGTACCATTCGAAATCGACCATTCGTGTCTCCAGCCTCCAGACGATCGGACAATTCTCTCATTATAAAAATATTTATAATAAGGTGCAATTTATATAATTAGATTTATTGAATCGCTCTGCTTATAATGGCCCTGTAGCGCCAAAATAAGAAGCACAAAAGGAGCGAGATTCAAAATGAAAACACATATATTGATCGTCGTCACGTCCGCCAGCCGCATGAACGAGGGCAAGGAGACAGGGCTTTGGCTGTCCGAGTTCGCGGAGCCGTATCTGGCGTTCACCCAAGAAGGATACGCGATTACGGTAGCCAGTCCGCGGGGCGGCCGAACGCCGATCGATCCGAGCAGCTTGAGCGATGCTGCCCCGGAACTGCTGGAGACGATCCGGTTCCTGGAGCAAACCGTGAAATTAGAAGATGTGGAGGCATCCGGGTTCGATGCGATTTTCCTGCCGGGCGGTCATGGCACGATGTTCGATCTGCCGGATAACGAGCGACTGCAGCGTTTGCTTCGCGAATTCTATGAGAGCGGCCGAATCGTGGCGGCGGTCTGCCACGGACCGGCGGGTCTCATACGTGCGACACTGTCGAACGGCAAGCCCCTCGTTGAAGGCAAACGGCTGACCGCCTTCACCGATTCGGAAGAGAGAGCCGCCGGCCTGGATGCTGCCATGCCGTTCCTGCTCGAGACCGAGCTGCGCCAAGCCGGCGCGGAATTCGTCGGCGCCGCCGATTGGGCGGATCACGTCGAGGTGGACGGCAGCCTGATTACGGGCCAGAACCCGCAATCAACGCACCAAGCGGCGCGAGCGGTCATTGCGAAGTTGAAGGGATAAGCGGTGCCCGGTCGCTTGCTTCCGCTTTACGGTAAATACAGCTGCATATCGTGATGCGCCGCATCTGGTGCCGCAAAGTGCAGCAGCCGTGAGCCTTCCTCTTCCATCTCGCGTTTCTCCGCCTGGGATAGCGGTTCGAACAGCTCGACAGCCAGTATCGCCGTCCCTTTCCGTTCTTCGATGGACCATATGCCCCGGACGAACCCGTCGACCAATACGGCAGCGCGAATAATGCCGTTCTTCGTGAATACCCGAGGCTTGATCGACTCGTCCATGATCCGCGACCGGTCGTGGTAAGAGAGCAGCATGTTGTCGAATTCACCGAGAAACCGGATAGGGACGGGCGTCTCCGGGTCGGGGAGCACCGCATCCATGACGTCGAACAGCTCTTGGCCGGATTCATCCCGGTACGTGCGCAAATACGGCCGCAGCTGATCGATGGCGGTTTGAATGCGTTTCAGGCCGGACCAGACTTGGATGTCCTTCACCGATGCGGGTCCGAACGCGGTCAAATATTGGATGATTAGCCCGGGAAGCGAGGCGTCTTCGGCAAGCGGCTCGCCGATCCACGATTCGGCCGTCGTATGAACGGCCAGCCCGCCTTCGCCCCAAACGCCGCGCGGGGGGATTTGTACAAGCGGCAGCCGGCAGCGAAGGAGGCCGGACAGCGCATCCGCGGAATAGCCCGGCCATCGTTCGCCGAGCCGGGCGCCCAGTTCGCTGAACGTGCACGGCTTCTCTTCCACGAGCGTTCGGCCGGCCGCCGCGATTTCGCTTAGATCGAGGCCTTCGAGCTCTCGAAGGATCGAAGCTTGCAGCAATCGCTCCAGCACGGGCTGGAGCAGCGGGCGCATGCGCAGGCAATCCCGGGCCGTCACCAGATGAATCGTGCCGCGCATGAGCGCGATCCGGACGGCGCTCCGGTCCAGCAGCCGCTCGGCCAGCTGCTCGGGCCGGAAATCGACCAGCCGCGACCAAAGTCCATAGTAGGTCGGATACGGATTCTGAGCTTGCATCCCGGCCAGGTGCTCGAGCGCCTCCAGCACGGGCATGTCGGCTCGCCGCAGCAGGAGCTGGCGGTGGAGGAGGGTTCGGTTGAGCGTGCGTTTGGATAGGATAGGGGGCAAATGAAGCTTTGTATTGGTTACGTTAGGATTCATTTTCGAGTGTGCCACCTTTACCATCGGAATAGGAGCGTTTATGCTCAGTATAACGTTTGTTCATGACATCTGTCTGTCAGGGAGGTTAGTGGATATGCTGGAGAAATTGATAAGCCTCCTGGCTTTGAACGTACTTGAGGAAATATATTTGATCGGCGTTGTCGACAAAACAGAAGATGGCACGATTGAGTTCGTGACATCGATGAATTTCTTGTATCTGGAGGTAGGGGAGCAGCTCATTGAACTAGCCGCTATTGAAAGCTACGGGAGGATTCGAATGTCGTTCGCGGATTCGTTCCATACGGATTTTGGACTCCATGACGTAGAAGCCGGTCGTGTAAAGATCGGCCAGCTCGTTTTCGAGAACCCGCTAAACGACAATAAGGCGGCAAACCTCACTTTATATAATCCTGAGCTGGATAAGGGATGGATTCTTACGGATGTGCTTGGCATGGAGTTAGCCAACGGGCAGTACCTCTTTATTGATCCCGGTTATCTAGGTATTAAAATCGGAGGCTTGGAGCTAAAAAAGGCCTGGGAAGACAATTATGCGGAGCGAGTTCTACCTCGCATCGGAGCATGGCCACTTGAGAAGGACATTCGGATAGCAGCTAAAGTTTGAGCATCAGATAAGCGAGAACGTTCTCATTCGTCTAGCCTCAAGGTTATGTCGGTAGGCTGTAGGGTAATTGAATTGTAGGTAGGAACCAGTTGACAAAAACGTTTTAAACTCATATTATTAGGGTAACTATTAAATATATAGTTAAAATGATGGGCGGTAATCGAACGATGAAACTCATCTTTTTCATCACGGAAGTGTAATGAATCTTGTTACAGTTCAGGTGTCCGACTCTAAACGAGGGTGGTGTCCAGTATGAGATTCGAAATGAGCGATTGGGTACAAGGCAAAGCGGAGAACGGCGAGCTGATCCAGGGCTTCATCGTCGCCATCTACGAGACGGAAGCGGTCCTGAAAGTCCATGTGGTTCAATCCGATAACGAAGCGGTCGTCGGCAAAGCGGTCATGATGCGAGAGCAATGGCTGAAAGACATGCCGTTCATGGAGACGGAAGACGCGGGGCAAATCGCCGATCTGATCGATCTTGCGCTCGCGACCCAAGACGGGGCATGGTTTCAGGAACTTTCGGCCAGATTAAAGCAGGGCGCCCGCAAAGATGCGCCAAGCGGAGGGCAGGTAGGGCACCGGGCGGTTCGCAACCGGCTCGATCTTCCGCGATACCAGTAAGCAACAACGGGCGCACCCGCCCGCGATCGATATAGAAGGAGCGATAGAAAACGATGAAAACAACGTACCAACCCTTATTCGAGAGCTTCCGCTTCAAGAGCGGCGTGGAGCTGAACAACCGTCTGGTCATGGCGCCCATGACGAATTTCTCCTCCGACGAGCACGGCAATGTGACCGATGCCGAGGTTAGCTATTATGAGCGCAGATCGGACGGCGTCGGGCTCGTTATCACGGCGTGCACGTACGTGACCGAGAACGGCAAAGGCTTCCATGGCGAGTTCGCTGCCCATAAGGATGAATACATTCCGAGCCTCTCCCGCCTGGCGAAGGCGATCCAAGCCAAGGGCGCGAAGGCGATTCTGCAGATCTTCCACGGCGGACGACAAGTACCGCCGGCGCTCGTGCCGGGGGGCGACGTCGTGAGCGCAAGCGCGATTGGTTCGGATCAAAACCCAGGCGTGACGCCGCGCGAGTTGACCGATGCGGAGATCGAATCGATCATTCGCGATTTCGGCGAAACGACGCGCCGTGCGATCACTGCTGGCTATGACGGCGTTGAGATTCACGGCGCTAACGGCTACCTGATCCAGCAGTTCTTCTCCCCGCATGCGAACCGCCGCGAAGACCGGTGGGGCGGCAGCCTCGAGAATCGGCTCGCGTTCCCGCTGGCCGTCGTGAGGGAAGTGAAGCGCGTCGTGGCTGAGCATGCGAAGCAGCCGTTCGCGGTCGGCTACCGTTTCTCGCCGGAAGAACAGGAAACGCCGGGGATTACGATGGAGGAGACCTTCTATCTGCTGGATGCGTTGTCGGCGGAAGAGCTGGATTATCTTCACGTCTCGCTGATGGAGTTCGACTCCAAACCGCGCCGCGGCGCCGAGGAGAGCAAATCCCGTCTCGCGTGGATTTTGGATCGGGTCGCGGGTCGCGTGCCGGTCATGGGCGTCGGCTCGATCAAGACGCCGGACGATGCGCTCAAGGCGCTTGAGACGGGCGCGCCGCTCGTCGCGATCGGCCGCGAACTCATCATCGAGCCGGACTGGGTGCGCAAAGTGAAGGAAGGCCGCGAGGCGGACATCGCCACGACGCTGACGAAGGACGACCAAGCGCGTCTGAACGTGCCGGATCCGCTCTGGCAGGCGATCATCCACACGCCGGGCTGGTTCCCGGTCGTGGAAGCGGCGAAGTAAGGCAGTTAGCCGAGCGTATAAGGTAGGGCGTAACGAGTATAGCGTGTAGATCACCCGCCGGGTATGGACCCGGCGGGTTGTTTGTTTTAGCGCGTGCGCGTGGGATGTGCGTGGGAGCGGACAGGTGTTGCGAAAGGGGACTGTGGGGATCGGGATAGCGACGCTGAGGTCGTTAACGGAAGCAGAATGGCTGTGTCGGAGCGGGATAACGACTCTGAGGTCACTAATGGGAGCGAGTGGGCTGTGATGGAGTAGGATAACGATTTTGAGGTCGCTAACGGAAGTAAGACGAGCGCGTGGCTGGCGATAACGACTCTGAGGTCACTAATGGGAGCGAGTGGGCTGTGATGGAGTAGGATAACGATTTTGAGGTCGCTAACGGAAGTAAGACGAGCGCGTGGCTGGCGATAACGACTCTGAGGTCACTAACGGGAGCAGAGCGGCTGTGTTGGAGCGGGATAGTGACGCTGAGGTCGTTAACGGGAGCGAAACGGCCACGGTGGAGTGGAATAATGACGCTGAGGTCGCTAACGGGAACGAAACGGCCACGGTGGAGTGGAATAATGACACTCAGGTCACTAATGGGAGCGAGTGGGCTGTAATGGAGCAGGATAACGACTCTGAGGTCGCTAACGGGAGCAGAGCGGCTGTGTTGGAGCGGGATAGTGACGCTGAGGTCGTTAACGGGAGCGAAACGGCCACGGTGGAGTGGAATAATGACACTCAGGTCACTAATGGGAGCGAGTGGGCTGTAATGGAGCAGGATAACGACTCTGAGGTCGCTAACGGAAGTAAGACGAGCGCGTGGCTGGCGATAACGACTCTGAGGTCGCTAACGGGAGCAGAGCGGCTGTTTTGGAGCGGGATAGTGACGCTGAGGTCGTTAACGGGAGCGAAACGGCCACGGTAGAGTGGGATAACGACTCTGAGGTCACTAATGGGAGCGAGTGGGCTGTGATGGAGTAGGATAACGATATTGAGGGCGCTAACGGAAGTAAGACGAGCGCGTGGCTGGCGATAACGACTCTGAGGTCACTAACGGGAGCAGAGCGGCTGTGTTGGAGCGGGATAGTGACGCTGAGGTCTCAATCGCAGATGAACCTGGCTGCGCGGCAGGAGGTCTGCATTATCAGCTGAATGGTGGGAGTATGGAAAGTCTCGAGGCGGATCGTCGAAAAACGAAGCCGATCCGCCAAACTAGATGTCGCGCATGAGGTAGACTCTCAAAGGGCAGTTGTGCTCTTCCGCATTCCGCGCGACCCTCCGGCACTCTCATGCTCCACCTGCCGAACGGGGCTATCCTGGCACTGCGGCGCTCGTTCATTTATCGGCGACCAGCCTAGAGCGGGTCGCACCTCAACAATCCTCTCGGGTAGGATGTGCCTGAACATTGCCAGCCGCCCTTTTTTGCATGCGAGGTGATTTTCGTATGGTAACTATGTATTATTTGTATTACAATTAGTAATACAAATAATACAATGGAAAGGAGTTTCAACCATGGTGATAACGCTGCAACTGGATGGCGAAGTCCCGCTTTATGAACAGCTGCGCAACCAAATCGTCATCGGCATCGCGACCGGCGTGCTGGAGCCGCGCGAGAAGCTGCCGACCGTGCGCCAGCTGGCCGAAGATCTGGGCGTGAACACGATGACGGTGAACAAGGCCTATGCGCTCCTGAAGCAGGAAGGCTACATTGTGATCGACCGGCGTCACGGGGCCAAAGTGAGCGCGCCGCCGGAGAGCGACCCGCGACAGGAGCTATCGCCGAAGCTTGCGCAAGAACTAGAGCTCATCATCGCCCAAGCGGCGATTCAAGGGATCGATCCGGCTCGGTTCCAGTCGCTGTGCGCGCCGATTTTTGCCAAGATGACGTACCGGTATACCTAATCGATAGGGAAGGGGTGCTAGCCCTTGCTAACCATTATCTTGCTCGTCAATGCACTGATCTGTTATGTCGCGTTAACCGGAGCCTATAAGACGCAGGCCAGCTTCAAGAACGGCATGCTCTTCGCGGTCTCCCTGCCGCCGGCAGCGAAGGAGGACGCGGAAGTCAAAGCCGTTCAGTTGGCCTTTTATAGGCGATTCCGTACGTACAGCCTCTGGTTGGCGGTCGGTTTTGCGCCGGTCGCGCTGCTTATCCCTTGGACCGCGTACCAAGTCGTATATTTCCTGCTCTGGATCGGCGTCTTCATGGCGGCGATGGTCATGCCGTTCCGCCAAGCTTTCCGCGACACGCTGGCGCTGAAGCGCCGCAACGACTGGTTCGTCGGGGCCAAGCGGGCCATCCAAAGCGACTTGCGGGCAGCCCGTCTGAAAAACGGCCGTTCGGCGCCATTGTGGCTGTTCGCGGTTCCTTTCATCATCGGGACCGGCGCGCTCATTCATGCCATGCGCACGAACTCGCAGCTGATTGCTCTGGCTTCCATCGGGATCGTCGCGACGCTCATTATGATTGCCATTGCGCTGCAGATGCGCCGGAGCAAAGCAAAGGTATACAGCATGAACAGCGACACGAACGTCTTGCTCAATCAAGAGCGGCGCAGGACGCTATCCTACCTGTGGCTGAATCTGGCTGTGGTCGAGAGCGTGCATGGCTGGATCATCTATCTGCTGATTGCCGCCAACCGCGTCGGCGACTGGTGGGTCGCGCTCATGCTGCTGTTCGCCGCGATTCCGCTCGCGCTCACCTATGCCGCGTATCGTAAGCTGCGCCGCTTGGAGCACGACATCCTCGTAAATGATGGCAGCCTCGTGTATACCGACGACGACGAATATTGGGGGAATGGGTTTACCTACCATAATCCGGACGACCGCCGCGTCTTCGTCGAGAAGCGCATCGGGGTCGGCTTTACGGTCAATACCGGTACTCCCGTAGGCAAAGCGCTCGCCTGGGGCACGGCCGGTCTGACTGCCGCGGTCATCCTCGTGGTGTCGTTCATGCTGATCCGCGCGGAACTGACGTCGCCCGTGATGACGATTACGGCCGATCAGCGCGTGGAGATCGCATACCCGATGTATTCGTACGATTTCAAGCTATCCGATGTGGAGCAGCTGGAGCTTGTGGACGATGTGCCTGACGGCATGAAGACGAACGGCGAGGCTACGGGCCGCTTCTCCCGCGGACATTTTCGGCTCAACGGGCTTGGCAAAGCACGCCTGTACGTGTTTAACGACAATCCGCCTTATATCCGGATGAAGCTGAACGATACGTATATTTACTACAACGAAGAAGACCCGGCTCGGACGAAAGCGCAGTTCGATGAACTGAAGGGCGAGGCGGGAGGTTAGCGAATGGATCAAGAATTGCTGCTGGAGTGGGAACGCGAGCATCGCGCGATGAAACGAACCGAAGAAGGATTTTGGCGCTGCTTCAAACGATGGCGCGAGGAGAACAGGGAAGACTACCTGGGACGTTCTCCGGCAAATTGTACGATGAGTTCATCGCCGTGGAGGACCGGTCGATCACCCTTAAGTACGACTTCCATCGGGAAGAGGCGTTCGTGCTCTGTTCAGTGAATGTGTCTTAAGTCGAACAGCAGATCGGGACGTATGCGATTGAGTTTTTCTTGCAAGGGGCGGTTGCCGACGATTTCCTCGATTTCGAAGATACGCTGTTCCAAGGCCGGATGTTGAAAATCAAACATCAGCTTCGCACCGCCCGCATCGCGCTGCGCGAGGGACTGAGCGTCGAGACTGCTAGCCGCATTGCGGAGCTGCCCGAAAGTTGCGTGGATACGTTGAAGGCAAAATACGTGAAGTAATTGCGCTGCGGATGGTACCAGCCAAACTTGGTACTATTCTCGTTCCGTCGTAATTGCCATAATCAGAATAGAAGAAAGGTATTGCGATGGAACAACGGAGGGACATGACTATGGAACAAGCCGCAGCGCCGATGGCGATGGTGATCGGCCTGGGCACGCTTGCCGCGATATTGATTTTTCTGGGCGCGATGATCGCCTTCGAGAGGGTCGGAGGGCGTGAGCCGGAGCATGGTTGGTTGCTGGATGAGGACCGGCTGAGTCGGTGACTCGTAAACGCAATCTCGAAGCGGGCGCAAGCAGGGGAGACCTACTCCGATAGGCGACATCAAGCGCAAAATGAAAGAGAGCACGCAGGCAGGGGAGCCATTCCCCGCTAGCGTGCTCTCTTTCATTCTATCTGCATCCCCGCCTAGCTTTACGCTAGCGCCTTGCGGAACTCCTGCGTCAGCAGCGGCACGACCTCGAACAGGTCGCCGACGATGCCGTAGTCGGCCAGCTGGAAGATCGGCGCCTCCGGATCCTTATTGATTGCGATGATGATGCGCGAGCCGCTCATGCCGGCCACGTGCTGGATGGCGCCGCTGATGCCGCAGGCGATGTAGATCTCCGGCGTGACGACTTTGCCGGTCTGGCCGATCTGCAGCGCGTAGTCGCAGTAGCCCGCGTCGCACGCGCCGCGCGAAGCGCCGACCGCGCCGCCGAGCAGGTCGGCGAGCTCCTCGAGCGGCTTGAAGCCGTCCGCGTTCTTCACGCCGCGTCCGCCGGAGACGATGACTTTCGCTTCGGTCAGGTCGACCTTGCCGGACGTCTTGCGTACGACGTCGCGCACGACGGTGCGCAGGTCGGCCGCCGGTGCGTCCGCGTGCTTCTCGATGGCCGCGCCGCCGCCAGCCGCTGCCGCCGCCGGAATGTTGTTCGGGCGAACCGTCACGACCCACGGATAGGCGCGGAATGTCTTCTTCTCGATCGCCTTGCCCGCATAGATCGGGCGGGTGAATACGACCTCGCCGCCTTCCTGCTCGACTGCCGTCACGTCGGACAGCTGGCCGGCCGACAGCTTCGCGGCGAGCGCCGGCGCGAGGTCGCGGCCGATCGCCGTATGGCCGAGGAACAAGCCGTCCGGCTTCAGCGTGTCGAGCAGCGGGGTCAGCGCCCGCACATAAGCTTCGGGGTTATAAGCGTTTAACCCCTCGTTTTCAATAACATGCACGTTGGCGAGCGGATACGCCGCGAGCTCCGATGCCAGCGCATCCAAGCCGCCGCCGAGCAGCACCGCGTGAATCGCGTCGCCGTCCTGCGCGCTTCTGGCTGCTGCCTGAAGCGCTTCCAAAGTAACCTGACGAAGCTTGCCGTCACGGTGCTCTGCTACGATCAGAAACGTTTTGCTCATCTTAAGGTTCCTCCCTTGGAATCGTCCGGATTAAATGGCTTTGGATTGCGTGCGGAGCAGCTCGACCAGCTTCGCGGCCTGGGAGGCGAGATCGCCCGACAGGATTTGGCCTGCTTGGCGGCTCGGCGGCAGGGACAGCGATTGACGCGCGGTCTTCGCTTCGAGATCGCCTGCAGACACGCCGATATCGTCCAGCGTCAGCTGCTTGAACGGCTTCTTCTTCGCCTTCATGATACCCGGCAGAGACGGGTAGCGCGGCTCGTTCAGTCCTTGCTGCGCGGTGAACACAGCCGGCAGCCGCACGTCGACGCGCTCGAGATCGCCTTCGGCGTCGCGCTCGGCGCTGGCCGAACCGCCGCTCACGGTCAGCTTCGTAATGGAGGAGACATGCGGAATGCCGAGCGTCTCGGCCAGACGGACGGCCACCTGCGAGCCGCCGGTGTCCACGGAGAAATTGCCGCCGAGGATCACGTCATACGATTGCTGCTTCAGATAAGCGGCCAGCACGACCGAGACGGCGTACTCGTCCTGCGGAATGCGGTCATCTTCGATGAGCACAGCCTCGTCTGCGCCCATGGCAAGGGCGGTGCGCAGCGCTTCGGCGGTACGGGCAGGGCCGACGGACAGCACGGTTACATTGTTCGCGCCGCTCTCTTCCTTCAGACGGATCGCTTCCTCGACGGCGTATTCGTCGTACGGGTTAATGACGAACTTGACGCCATCCTCGGATACGGCCCCATTGCTAACGACGATTTTCTCCTCCGTGTCAAACGTTTGCTTCAGCAGTACGACGACATTCATCTGACATGCTCCTCTCGAATTGAAGATGATTAGGATGAATTAAGTTAAGGCTTCAGGGCGCGCAGGAAGAACGAGACGGTGTTCTCGATCTGCCCGGACAGCGAATACTTGCGGCCGGAGATGAGCCAAGAGGTGACGACCTCGTCCATCGCGCCGAAGATGAGCAGCCGGGTCAGCTTCACGTCCGTTCCGGCCCGGAACGTGCCTTCGTCCATGCCTTTCACGAGCACGTTCTCGATCAGGTCGATGTACGGCTTGAGCGCCTGGCCGATCGCCTTGCGTAGCTCCAGCGAGCTCTGGCGCAGCTCGATCTGGGTCACGTAGGCGAGCGTAGGGTTTTGCTCCAGCTCCGTATAATGAAGCTCGCAAATGCGGCGAAGCGCTTCGTCGGCGGTGGCCGACTCCCGGGCGGAGGCTTCGAACTTGCCGACAAGCTCGCCCAAGCGTTCGCGGAATAAGGAAACGAGGATATCCTCCTTATTCTTGAAATATAAATAGATCGTACCGTCCGCCACGCCGGCTTCCTTAGCGATCTTCGATACTTGCGAGCCATGGTACCCGTTCTCGGCGAACACTTTGACGGCAGCATCGAGGATCAATTCAAATTTATTCATTTTTTTACTTGTCATGAATCGCACCTCGGTGTTAAGATCTAACCAGAAACTGAATGAATGGTCATTCATTTTCTTGAATCCATCTTATGAAATCCGCAGGACGTTGTCAATGTTATCCGCATAAGTTTTACGGCAGCACGCGCTAGAGGAACGAACGAGGGGTAATCGCTTCGAACGAAACGAGATTCGCCGCGCAAGACGGCGTCAACCGCTTCACCTTGTCTAGATGCAGGCATGTCGGTCATGGAAGGAATGACCGTGTACACGAATGAGGTATGCAGGACATTCCTTTTTCAAAATACAAGTATTTATAAGATGTCTCGCTTATAAATTATCTTGTATTTCTCCGGAATGAAACGTGCATCGCCGCAAAAGCCGGCGAAGTGCGTTTCACCTTGATTATCGTAAATGTAAAGGCTTACATTCGAGTCTGAAGAAAGGTTGGGTGCTCATGCTGTTGTCTTGGCTGCTTTACGTGTCATTCCTTCTGGTGGTCGGGTACGCCCTTTCGTTATTCTATAAGGCCGTCTACCATCGCTACCTGTACATCAAGCTGGGCAAGCCGCCGGAGAAGCCGTTCGACTGGCGCAGCCGGGTGGGCGATCTGCTGACCCAGGCGTTCGGCCATACGAAGCTGCTGAAGGATAAGCGAAGCGGCATCATGCATCTGGTCATTTTTTACGGCTTCATCATCCTGCAGTTCGGCGCGCTCGATCTCATCTATACCGGCTTGTCCGGGGGAGAACCGCTGCCGATCCCGGGCTACAGCGCGTTCGGGCTGACGCAGGAGATTACGGTGCTGCTCATCCTGCTGGCGACGGGCTATGCGGCCTACCGCCGCTACGGCGAGAAGTTGTCCCGATTGAAAAAAGGCCTGAAGCCTGCCATCGTCCTCATCCTGATCTCGACACTGATGTTGACGGTCATCCTGTCGCTCGGTTTCCACCGCGTCTGGATGGGGCATGAAGCGTCCGGCTATGCGCCGGTATCGTCGCTCATCGCGGCGGCAGCGGCGGGCCTATCGGCAGCGGCGGCGAAAGTGCTGTTCTTCATTTTCTGGTGGGCGCATCTGCTTATCCTGCTGACGTTTCTGGTGTACGTGCCGCAGTCGAAGCATTTTCACCTCATCACCGCGCCGGTCAACATCTTCATCGGCCGGGTGGAGCCGGTCGGCAAGCTGAGCAAGCTCGATCTCGAGG
The DNA here is from genome assembly GCF_042431225.1 of Paenibacillus aurantiacus. NCBI lineage: Bacteria > Bacillati > Bacillota > Bacilli > Caryophanales > Paenibacillaceae > Paenibacillus > Paenibacillus aurantiacus. The sequence continues at coordinate 26,006 of NZ_JBHMDO010000041.1, forward strand.
ATGAAGAGGCGGAATCGTTCGGCGTCGGCAAAATCGAAGACTTCAAGCAGAAACAGATGCTCGACTTCTACGCCTGCGTGGAATGCGGACGATGCACGAACGTGTGCCCGGCCTCGAACACCGGCAAGGTGCTCTCGCCGATGCATATGATCGTGAAGCTGCGCGACCACCTCACCGAGAAGGGCGCTGCGATCACGAGCAAGTCCCCGTGGATGCCGGAATTCGCATTCCCAGTTGGAAGCGCTCACAGCCTGTCCGAAGGCGCGACGGAGACAATGCCGGCCTGGGAGACCGAGGGCATCACGAACATCGGTCCGACGATGGATTGGCAGAAGAAGACGTGGCAGCCGTCGGAGAAGAAGCCGGAGGAGATGTCGCTCATCGGCGACGTCATGACCGAGGAGGAGATCTGGGCATGTACGACGTGCCGCAATTGCGAGGACCAATGCCCGGTCGGCAACGAGCACGTCGACAAGATCGTCGACCTGCGCCGCCACCTCGTCCTGATGGAGGGCAGCGTGCCGCATGAAGGGCAGCGCGCGATGCAGAACATCGAGCGCCAAGGCAATCCGTGGGGTATCAGCCGCGCGGATCGCGGCAAGTGGACCGGCGAGATCGGCGGCATCCCGGTACCGACGGTGCGCGAGAACCCGGACTTCGACATCCTGTTCTTTGTCGGCTCGATGGGCTCCTACGACAATCGTTCCCGCAAAGTATCCCGCGCGTTCGTCCGCCTGCTGAACGAAGCGGGCGTCAACTTCGCGATACTCGGCAACGAGGAGAAGAACTCCGGCGACACGCCGCGGCGGATGGGCAACGAGATGCTGTTCCAACAGCTGTGCGCCGAGAATATCGAGACGTTCCGGAAGTACGGCGTGCGGAAGATCGTAACGGCGTGTCCGCATACCTTTAATACGCTGAAGAACGAATATCCCGAATTCGGGCTGGAGGGGGTGGAAGTGCTTCACCATACGCAGCTGCTGGATCAGCTGCTGAAGGAAGGGCGCCTGACGCCGAAGCATACCGTCAACGAACGCATTACGTACCACGATTCCTGCTACCTTGGGCGCTACAACAATGTATACGATCAGCCGCGGGATATTCTGCGTGCGATACAAGGCGTCGAGCTGGTCGAGATGGCCAGAACGCGCGAGAACGGCATGTGCTGCGGCGCCGGCGGCGGCATGATGTGGATGGAAGAGACGGCCGGCAAAAGGGTCAACCTCGCCCGCACCGAGCAGGCGCTTGAGGTGAATCCGACGATGATCAGCAGCGCGTGCCCGTTCTGCTTGACGATGCTCGAGGACGGCACGAAGCTTGCGGACGCTGACGACCGCGTGAAGGCGCGCGACGTGGCGGAGATTTTGGAGCAGGCGGTGTTCGGGGCGGCGTAAGTCGCGTTGCGACGAGGGGCCTTCAGGCAATGCAGACGGATTAAGAAAAACGTACGGTAAAGCCACTTACGGCCTGCGGCTAGCAGGCTTTCACACGCCCGCTCAAGCCATCCCTCCGACCGCGAACAATCGTGCCAGCACGAAGGGGGGAGTCCTAAGGGTTTTCAACGGAAAACGCACTTCGTAAGCAGAAGCGAGGGCAAAGCCCTTTGGTTCCCCTCAGCGGAGGGCAATGCTGTTAGGTTAAGGGAAAACGTCTCGTGAAACGGAAGCTTTGTCCGCAGGACAAAAGCGTGCCTCGCTCGAAAACATCCGCCATCCACTACCCATCACGCCAGCACGAAAAGGGAGTCCAGAGGGCAAAGCCCTATGGTTCCCCTCGGCGGAGGGGGAAGGGGGAGGCGTCAACTACCATTCAGGAGGGATCATCCGCATGGCAGCACAAATTTCGAAAGCCGCCGTAATCGGCTCTGGCGTCATGGGCGCGAGCATTGCCGCGCATCTGGCGAACGCAGGCATTCCGAGCCTGCTGCTCGACATCGTTCCGAAATCCTTGACCGCGGAGGAAGAAGCGAAAGGGCTGACGCTCGACTCCCCGGCGGTCCGCAACAGGCTGGCGGCGGGCGCGCTCGCCAAGCTGCCGTCCATCAAGCCGTCGCCGCTGTACGACGACGCGTTCGTCTCCCGCATTACGCCGGGCAACATCGAGGACGATCTGCACCGGATCAAGGATGTCGATTGGGTCATCGAAGTCGTCGTCGAGAACTTGGCTGTGAAGCAAAGCCTGCTCGAGAAGATCGAAGCCCACTGGAAGCCGGGCACTATCGTCAGCTCTAATACGTCGGGCATCTCGATCAATGCGATGGCCGAAGGCCGGGGCGATGCGTTCAAGTCGCATTTCTTGGGCACGCACTTCTTCAACCCGCCGCGGTACATGAAGCTGATGGAGATCATCCCGGGCGAGCAGACGGACCCGGCGATCGTAAGCCACATGTCGGCGTTCTCCGAGCGTGTGCTCGGCAAAGGCGTCGTCGTCGCCAAGGATACGCCGAACTTCGTCGGCAACCGGATCGGCACTTACGGGCTGCTCGCGACGCTGCAGGTGATGGCGGACAAAGGACTGACCGTCGACGAGATCGACGCGATCACGGGTCCTGCGATGGGCCGGCCGAAGAGCGCGACGTTCCGGACGCTCGACCTAGTCGGCATCGACACCTTCGTTCACGTCGCGAACAACGTGTTCGAGAAAGTCGACAACGAAGCGGAGAAGGCGGTGTTCGAGCCTTCGCAGCTGCTGAAGGATATGGTGGCGCGCGGCTGGATCGGCGAGAAGGCGGGCAGCGGTTTCTATAAGAAAGTAAAAGGCGAGAAGGGCAGCGAGATTCTGTCGCTCGATCTGGTCACGATGGACTATGCGAAGGGTAAGAAGCCGTCGTCCGCTTCGCTCGAAGCGTCCAAGGCGGCCAAAGGAGCGAAGGAGAAGACGAAGGCGCTGCTCGGCGGCAAAGACAAGTATTCGGAAGCCGCTTGGGAGATCGTGAAGCTTACGCTCGTCTACGCGGCGGAGAAGGTCGGCGAGATCGCCGATACGATCAATGACATCGACAAGGCGATGAAATGGGGCTTCAGCTGGGAGCTCGGCCCGTTCGAGCTGTGGGACGCGATCGGCCTCGTTCGCTCCGTCGAGCGGATGGAAGCCGAAGGGACGCAGGTGCCGGCATGGGTGAAGGCATGGATCGCTGAAGGCAACAAGTCGTTCTACCAGAAGGAAGCGGGCAGCGTTGCGTATGCGTACGAAGGCAAGTTCCGCGCCGTGGAGCAGCCGCGCGAGATCATCTCGCTGCGCGCGCTGAAGGAGCAAAATAAAGTCATTCGCGGCAACAGCGGCGCGAGCCTGATCGACGTCGGCGACGGCGTGGCGGCGCTCGAATTCCACTCGCCGAACAATGCGATCGGCGCGGACATTCTCCTGATGATCCAGCAGAGCGTCGAGGAAGTGCGCAAGAATTACGACTCGCTCATCATCGCCAACGAAGGGCGCAACTTCTGCGTCGGCGCCAACATCATGCTGCTGCTCATGGAAGCGCAGGACGAGGAGTGGGATGAAGTCGACGCGATCATCCGCCTGTTCCAGGACACGATGATGAAGCTGAAGCATTTCGAGAAGCCGGTCGTGGCGGCGCCGCACCGGATGACGCTCGGCGGCGGCGTGGAGGTATGCTTGCCGGCCGACGAGGTGGCGCTGTTCGCGGAGACGTACTTCGGCCTCGTCGAAGTCGGGGTCGGTCTCATCCCGGCAGGCGGCGGCTGTAAGGAGTTGACGCTGCGCCTCAGCCAGGCGAACCCGAATCCGGAGGTGGACCTGCAGCCGCACATCAACCAGCTGTTCATGAATATCGGTACGGCGAAAGTCTCGACCAGCGCGCACGATGCGCGCAAGCTCGGCTATCTGAGAAGCAACGACCGCGTCATCATGAACCAGGACTACCTGATCTACGAAGCGAAGCAGGCCGCGCTCCGCCTGACGCAGGCCGGCTACGAGGCGCCGCAGCCGCAGAAGATTCGCGTCGTCGGCTCGGACGGCAAAGCGGTGCTGAAGATGGGCGCGCTCGGCATGCACCAGAGCGGCTACATTAGCGACCACGATCTGCTCATCGCCAAGAAGCTGGCGCACGTCCTTGCGGGCGGCGACGTGCCGGCGAACACGCTCGTCACCGAGCAATATATGCTGGACCTCGAGCGCGAGGCGTTCCTGAGCCTATGCGGCGAACCGAAGACGCAGCAGCGGATGCAGCACATGCTTGCCAAGGGCAAAGCGCTTCGCAACTAATACCCGAAGGAGGGCGAACAAACGCATGAGAGAAGCAGTCATCGTATCGGTCGCGCGGACGCCGGTGGGCCGCGCCAAGAAAGGGAGCTTCGTGCACACGCGGGCCGAGGATCTCGGCAAGGCGGTGCTCGAGGCGGTCATCGATCGCGCGCCGGGCGTGAACAAGGAAGACGTCGAGGATATTATTATCGGCTGCGCCATGCCGGAGGGCGAGCAGGGGCTCAACTTCGCGCGGATCATGTCGCTGTACGCGGGCTTCCCGTCGACGGTGCCGGCGCTGACGATCAACCGGTTCTGTTCCTCCGGGCTGCAGTCGATCGCCTTCGCGGCGGAGCGCATCATGAGCGGGGGCGCGGACGTCATCATCGCCGGCGGCGTCGAGAGCATGAGCCATGTGCCGATGGCGGGCTTCAAGCCGGCGCCGCATCCGGTCATCGTCGACGAGCGGCCGGATATCTACATCGGCATGGGTCATACAGCGGAGAACGTCGCGGACCGCTTCGGCATCTCTCGCGAGGACCAAGACCGCTTCGCGGCCAATAGCCATCGCAAGGCAGCGGCGGCGCTGGCGCGCGGGGCGTTCAAGGAAGAGATCGTGCCGGTCGCGACGAGCGTCCGCGGGTTCGATAACGGTAAGGCGTGGGAGAAGAAGCTCGTGCTCGAGATGGACGAAGGCGTCCGCCCGGACACGACCGAGCAGGGACTTGCCAAGCTGCGTCCGGCGTTCAAGCCGACCGGCAGCGTCACCGCGGGCAACGCGTCGCAGATGAGCGACGGCGGCGCGGCGGTGCTCGTCATGAGCCGCGAGCGGGCCGACGAGCTGGGCCTCAAGCCGCTCGCCGCGTTCAAGTCGTTCGCCCTCGCGGGCGTCGATCCGGACATCATGGGCGTCGGCCCGGTCGAAGCGATCCCGAAGGCGCTGAAGAAAGCCGGTCTCTCCGTCGGAGAGGTCGACCTGTTCGAGATCAACGAAGCGTTCGCTTCCCAGTGCCTGCACATCATCCGCGCGCTCGAGATCGACGAGGACAAAGTCAACGTCAACGGCGGCGCGATCGCGCTCGGCCACCCGCTTGGCTGCACGGGTACGAAGCTGACGGCGAGCCTCATCTACGAGCTGCGCAGACGCGGCGGCGGCCACGGCGTCGTCTCCATGTGCATCGGCGGCGGCATGGGCGCGGCAGGCGTGTTCGAGGTATATCCGGAGTAAGCGCGGGAAGCGGGCGACTACCATAGCGTCGGTTCCTCTCGGAGAGTCCATCGCATCGGGCTACCTCGTTAGACGAGAGCTAGCTTCTGCCGCATTGGTGGCGATAAGACATCGCAAGGTCATCGTGAGCAAGCGCGGAAGCCAAAGTTGAAAGCCAGGCCGATGGCGCCACGAAGGTCTATCCAACCCGAAGAGAAGACGCGAAGCTTCTCTTCACCTGCTGCTCAGTAAACAATGAAATGCATCCTTTATAAGGTTGATCTGACATGGTGAAACAACGAGCGCAGCAAGGATGAATGATTCTGGAGAAGCGTGGGTGAATGCTGCTTTCCGACTTCTGGAAAGCAAACCAATCACCCGCAGCGTTCGCCTTTGTCCCCGGATATAAACCGTTACCGAGTTCATTCCAATAAATCCGGGGACAACAGCGATCGTAAGAACATTCCATCCGGCGAAGCGACGTGTTTCGAACGTTTTTCAGGTCCACCTTATAACACCAAATTTCAGGAGGTTTTCCCCTATGGATAAAACGTTCGACAAAGTCGTCGGAGGCAGCTTCGTCATTCAAGACTTCGATTTCCGTTCCATCGTCACCGCGGAAGATCTGACCGAAGAGCAGCGCATGATCGCCGAGACGACGGCGGAATTCGTCGAGCGCGACGTGCTGCCCGTGGATGAGCACCTGGAGAAGCTGGACTACGACCTCACCGTGAAGCTTATGCGCAAGGCCGGCGAGCTCGGCCTGCTGAGCGCGGACGTGCCGGAAGCGTTCGACGGCCTCGGTCTCGACAAGGTCAGCTCCACGCTCATCAGCGAGAAGCTGTCCCGCGCGGCATCCTTCGCGCTCTCGATCGGCGCGCACGTCGGCATCGGCACGCTCCCAATCGTCTACTTCGGCTCGCCCGAGCAGAAGCGCAAGTACTTGCCGGATCTGGCGAGCGGCGCCCGCATCGCGGCGTACTGCCTCACGGAGCCGTCCTCCGGCTCCGACGCGCTCGGCGCGAAGGCGACGGCGAAGCTGTCCGAGGACGGCACGCACTACGTGCTGAACGGCACGAAGCAGTTCATCACGAACGCCGGCTTCGCGGACGTGTTCATCGTATATGCGAAGGTAGACGGCCAGCACTTCAGCACGTTCATCGTCGAGCGCGAGATGGAGGGCGTCAGCCTCGGACCGGAAGAGAAGAAGATGGGGATCAAAGGAAGCTCGACGCGCCCGCTCATCCTGGAGGATGTAAAGGTGCCGGTCGAGAACTTGTTATGGGAGGTCGGCAAAGGCCATCTCATCGCCTTCAATATCCTGAACATTGGCCGATACAAGCTTGCCGTCGGCTGCCTCGGCGCGGCGAAGGAAGCGATCGACCTGAGCGCGAAATACGCCAATGAGCGCACCCAGTTCGGCAAGCCGATCTCCTCGTTCCCGCTCATCGGCAAAAAGCTGGCCGAGATGAACACGAAGACGTACGTGCTCGAGAGCGTCATCTACCGGACGGCCGGCCTGATGGACGCGGGTCTCGCGGACATCGACCACAACTCGCCTGAAGCGGGCGGCCTGTCTGCGAAGGCGATCGCCGAATACGCCATCGAATGCTCGATCAACAAAGTGTTCGGCTCCGAGGTGCTCGACTTCGTGGCGGACGAGGGCGTCCAAATTCACGGCGGCTACGGCTTCATTCAAGAATACAAAGTCGAGCGCATCTACCGCGACTCGCGCATTAACCGTATTTTCGAAGGCACGAACGAAATCAACCGCCTCCTCATCCCGGGAACGCTCGTGAAGCGCGCGTTGAAAGGCGAGCTGCCGCTCCTCCAGAAGGCGCAGGCGCTGCAAGGCGAGCTGCTGCAGCTCATCCCGGGCCAACTGTTCGAGGGGACGCTGGAGGAAGAGGCGCACTTGGTCGGCATGGCGAAGAAGATCTTCCTCATGGCAGGCGGTACGGCAGTGCAGAAGTTCGGGCCGAAGCTCGAGCAGGAGCAGGAGTCGCTGAGCGCCCTGGCGGACATCATGATCCAGATCTTCGCGATGGAGAGCGCGCTGCTGCGGACGCAGAAAGCGATCGACAAGCAGGGCGAAGAGAAGTCGGCGCAGGCGATCGCGATGACGCGCGTATTCATCCACGAGGCGTTCGCGGAGATCGAAAGCTTGGCGAAAGAAATCCTGTCGACAATCGAGACCGGCGACATGCTCCGCACCCAGCTGTCCGTGCTGAAGAAGCTCACGCGCCGCAGCTCGGTCAACACCGTGCAGCTCAAGCGCCAAATCGCGGCGCGCGTCATCCAATCCGAATCGTATTCCGTGTAGGAGCGATTTTCGAAACCGAAGAGGTGATGGGTTTTGTCACAACAGCCATGGTACCTTCATTATCCGCAAGAAGTGCCTTCGACTTACCCGTATCCTAAGCAAAATCTGGCCGATTTCCTCGTGGAATCGGCCTCCCGTTATCCGAACCATGCGGCCCTCAGCTTCATGGACAAGAAAGTGACGTATGCCGAGCTGCTGCAGGCCGCATACCGGTTCGCCCACGGCATCCGCGGGCTCGGCGTGAAGAAGGGGGACCGGGTGGCCATCGTGCTGCCCAATTGCCCCCAGCTGGTCATCGCGTATTACGGCACGCTGCTGGCAGGCGGCACGGTCGTCATGACCAATCCGCTCTATATGCAGAGGGAGCTCGAGCATCAGCTGAAGGACGCCGGCGCCGTGCTGATCGTCACGCTCGACCTGCTGTTCCGCAAGGTGATGAGCGCCGTGACGGGCATGGCCGACGTACCGCTCATCGTCGGGTCGATCAAGGACTACCTGCCGTTCCCGAAGAATCTGCTCTACCCGATCAAAGCTAAGAAGGACGGCGTGGACCGTGAGGTGCAGTACGGCGGGCGGATTCACGCCTTCCCGAAGTTTCTGCGCGCCCAATCGGCTTCACCCGTTCATGCGGAAGTGGACGCCGACAACGATCTTGCGCTGCTGCAATACACGGGCGGCACGACCGGCGTCTCGAAGGGCGTTATGCTCACCCACTCGAACATGGTTGCCAACACGATACAGTCAAGCCTATGGGCGTACAAAGTCGTACCCGGCCAAGAACGATATTTGGCAGCGCTTCCATTCTTCCACGTCTTCGGCCTCACCGTCCTGTTGAACCAAGCGGTCATGATCGGGGGCGAAATGCTGCTTGTGCCGCGGTTTGAAGTCGAGACGATATTGCAGACGATCGCCAAACGCAAGCCGACGATCTTCCCGGGCGCGCCGACGATGTACATCGCGCTCATCAACCACCCGAAGATCCGCGAATACGACCTGTCGTCGATCAACATTTGCATCAGCGGCGCCGCTCCGCTTCCGCATGAGGTGCAGGAGCGGTTCGAGGCGATTACCGGCGGGCGTCTGATCGAAGGCTACGGGCTGACCGAAGCGTCGCCGGTCACGCACGCGAACCCGATTTGGGAGCATCGCAAAAAAGGCTCGATCGGCGTCCCCTTCCCGGATACGATCGCCAAAATCGTCCATCCTGAGACGGGGGAGGATTTGCCGACGGGCATGATGGGCGAGCTCGCCGTGCGCGGGCCGCAGGTCATGAAGGGCTACTGGCAGCGGCCGGACGAGACGAATAAGGTGCTGAAGGACGGCTGGCTGCGGACGGGCGACATGGCGCGGATGGACGAGGACGGCTATTTCTTCATCATGGACCGGATGAAGGATATGATCATCGCCGGGGGCTACAACATTTTCCCGCGGGAGATCGAGGAAGTGCTGTTCGAGCACCCGTCCGTCGAGGAATGCGTCGTGCTCGGCGTGCCGGATCAATACCGGGGCGAGACGGTCAAAGTGTACGTCGTGCTGCGCGAGGGCGCGACGTTGACCGATGCGGAGCTGAAGGCGTGGTGCAAGGAGCGGCTGGCTGCCTACAAAGTACCGCGCATCTACGAATTCCGCGACAGTCTGCCGAAGTCGATCGCGGGGAAGGTGCTGCGCCGCAAGCTCGTGGAGGAAGAGAAGCAGAACGAGGAGGCGCGGACGGTGAAATAGAGGCGGGACGGACGCGACGGTCGAACGGTTACCGGTTTCATGCGACGCCAAACTTCGCGCCGTCCCCGGCTCTGGCCGCGACCCCGCGCGTACGTACGGCTGAAAGGAGGAGCATCGGATGGATAAGGCTAAAGGCTTGTATGACGAGGCGGTGCTGGAGCTGGCGAGCCGCACGTTCTGGGGCTATCTCGGCTGCGAGCTCATCCGTCAAGACGAACGCGAGGTCGTTATCGGTCTGGACATTCGGGAGCATCATCTCAATATGATCGGCATCCTGCACGGGGGCGTGCATACGTCGCTGCTCGATACGGCGATGGGCATGATCGCGATGAGCGCGCGTCCGGGCGAAGACGTGGTGACCTCAAGCTTGAACATCCATTTCACGGCGCCGGCCAAGGTCGGACGGGTGACGGCAATCGCGTCGATCGCGCATATGAGCGGCCGCATGATCACGGCCGAAGGGCGGCTGACCGGCGAAGATGGCAAGCTGCTGTCGCTGGCGACCGCTTCGTTCCGCGTGCTGGAGCGCAAAGGCTGAGCCGGCCTTAGCGAATATACCCCGAAAGCGGTATACAGCAGCCCGCGCGGAGGTTGGTACAATAGAGAGGGATAAGCGGATTGGTTTGCGTTCACAATCCAAGGATTGGGAATGCAGCATTCCGCGGTCGGTAAGCGGATTGGTTTGCGTTCACAATCCAAGGATTGGGAATGCAGCATTCCGCGTTGAGAAATACAAAATGACTTTATGCGCGGAACTGTATTTCGAGAGAAGGACGGGGCAACCCGTCCTTTTTGCCATGGCCTTCTTACGGATAGAGCAATGCTGTCAGGTTAAGGAAACCGACCGATGAAGCCACCCATGGCCTATAGTTGACAGGTTTATGTTTTCGGATGGTTTTCGATACCCGCTGAAGCTTTGTCCGCGAGGACAAAAGCGTGCCCACGACGAACTCCCCCGCCGTCCACAACCCTACGTGCCAGCACGAAAAAGGGAGTCCAGAGGGCAAAGTCCTTTGGTTCCCCTTGGCGGAGGGGAATGCTGTCAGGTTAAGGAGAAACATTCAGATGGAGAATGGGCGGCATGCGGACGAACAATAGCGACGTAGACGTCGTTATCGGAAGCCCAGACGACCTGTGAACGAGCAATAGCGACATAGACGTCGTTATTGGGTGCCCATATGGCCCGCAGACGAGCAATAGCGACATAGACGTCGTTATCGGGAGCACAAACGTCCTGTGAACGAGCAATAGTGACATAGACGTCGTTATCGGGAGCCCAAACGTCCTGTGAACGAGCAATCTCCTACCAAGTCCCGGCGCGCTTATCCTGACAGCATTGCGGCGGAGGGGGAAGGGGGAGGGACCACCAAGGGGGAGGGACCAGCAAAAATGGGGTCAAAGGGGCGAAGCCCCTTCTAGGCGAATGCCGATCCAACTATCTATTACGCACGGGATGTCCTTGCTATAATAAGTAGATCGATAGGAAGAAAGAAGTGGGACGGATGGACCAGTTGGAATTCGAAGCGGCACGCGTCGGCGGCCGCGTCATTACGTATATGGATTTGCTTCGGCACGATCTGCTGTCCGGATCGCTGCACGCGTTGGAGCAGAGCATCGAGCGCGCGGTGATCGCGGCATGGGCGGAGGAAGCGGGGATTGCGGCCACCCAAGAAGAGACCGGAGCCGCGTTGAACGATTACCGCAAGCGCCTGGGACTATACACGGCGGCCCGGACGAACGAATGGCTGCAGCAGCATGGCCTGCAGCTGGGCGACGTGACGGACTTTCTGCGCGCGGACATCGTGAAGCGGAAGCTGGCGGCGGCGCTTATCGGGGAGGAGCAGATCGCACGGTATTTCCACGAGCATCGCGCGATGTTCGACCGTGCGGAGATCTCGCGGCTGCTTGTCTCGGAACATGGCGAAGCGATGGAGCTCTTCTTCCGCCTGGAGGAGGGCGAACCGTTCTTCAAGCTGGCGCGTGCCTTCTCGCAGGAGGAGTCGACCCGCATGGCGGGCGGCTATGCCGGCGAATTCGGGCGGGACGAGCTGGGAGCGGAGCTCGCGACGGCGGTGTTCGGCGGGCAAGCCGGCGACGTGCTCGGACCGATGGAGACGCAATCCGGCTATATGCTCGTCCTGATCGAATCGCTGCGGCCGGCCGAGCTGGACGAAGAGACGAGCGAGGCGATTCGCGGGATTCTATTCGCAGACATGCTGGAGCAGCGTACGTCGGAAGCGGAAGTTCGCGTAAGTCTATGGAAGGGAGCGGAGGCGTAGGATGGCGGTTATGGACAACATGGACTATTTGCATCGCGTGCCGCTGTTCAATCTGCTCTCAACGGAGGAGAAAACGGCTTTGGCCGCCGAGATGCGGACCGAGCGGTATCGCATGGGCGAGACGGTCGTGCCGCACGACGTCCCGGTCGACGCGTTCTATGTCATTGTCGACGGCCAGGCGCGCAAGATCGGCATCGGCGAAGGGCGGAAGGAGAGCAATCTGGGACTGGTGGGGCCGGGCGAGCATTTCGGCGAACACGGCCTGCTGGGCGAGGAACGCTCGGACATCGCCATCCGGGCATCGACGGCGCTCACGGTGCTGCGCGTGGGCCGCGAGCAATTCGAGGCGGTGCTCAGCGCTCATCCGGTGCTTGCGAATTACATGCGCCAGTTCATCTCATCCGAGGCGCTGAATGCCTTCCTGAAGAATAACACCGTCTTCACGCACGTCGATTCCTCGGCGATTCGCTCGCTGCTGGACCATCTGGGCATCTGCGATTACGGGCCTGGCGAGCTGCTCGTGCGCGAAGGCGACGAGGGCGACTCCTTCTATATTCTGAAGTCCGGCACGGTCGACGTGGAGATCGGGGCGGAGCGGCAGGTCGTCAACCGGCTGTATCCGGGCGACTTCTTCGGCGAGCTGGCGCTGCTGACGGGCGCGCCGCGCAAGGCGAGCATCCGCGCGTCGGGCGAGGTGACGGCATTCCGGCTGGCCAAGGCGGACTTCGACGAGCTGATCGTCCGGTATCCCGTCATCCTGGATTCGATCCGCCGCATCTCCGCGCATTATTCGGCGGCGCCGATGCCGGTCATGGCGAATGAAGAAGACGAAGTCGCGGCATCCGCGGAAGCGGCGCTCGATCCGGAGCGCGAGGTCGCGCCGAAGCCGCTTAGCCGTCTGCGGCTGCTTGGCCGCAAGCGGTACCCGGCGCTGATGCAGCAGAACGAGATGGACTGCGGGCCGACATGCCTGACGATGGTCGCCCGGTATTACGGCATGAAGGCGAGCGTCAACCGGATGCGGGAGCGGTGCAATGTCGGGGTAGAAGGCACGTCGATGCTGTCGCTGACCGAGACGGGCGAGTCGCTCGGCTTCGAGACGAAGGGATTGAAGATTACGGCGGCCCAGCTGGCCGATATGCCGCTGCCGTTCATCGCGCACTGGAACGGCAACCATTATGTCGTTGTCTACGACGTTCGCCCAGACGGGGCGGTCATCGCCGATCCGGCCGTGGGCGACGCGGAGACGATCACGAAGGAGAAGCTGGCGAAGCATTGGACCGGACTTGTCGTCACGCTTGAGCCGACGGACAAGCTGGTGCGGTTGGACGACGAAGAGAGCTTATGGAGCCGGTACGCCGCCACGTTCAAGCCGTTCGCAGGGCTGCTCATTCCGGCGGTCGCCCTATCGGTCTTGATCGAGCTCGTCTATCTCGCATTCCCGGTCATGACGCAGCAGATTTTCGACCGGGTGCTGGATGCGCGGGATATGCCGCTGCTGCACGTGCTGCTGCTGGCGATGATCGCGCTTGCGCTCTCGAGCGCGGCGGGCATCGCGATCCGGCAGCTGCTGATCGGCAAGCTGGCTTACCGGATCGACCGGGCGATGCTGGAGAACTTCTACCGGCATCTGTTCCGGCTGCCGTATACGTATTTCACCAAGCGGACGTCCGGGGATATTATTACCCGCGTCTATGAGAACGAGAAGGTGCGGCAGCTGCTGACCGACCACGGCATACAGCTTGCGCTCGACGCGCTAACGCTGCTCGTCTACGGCGGCCTCATGTTCTACTATAACGCGGCCTTGGCGTTCATCGCCTTGGCGGTCATTCCGGTCTACGTCCTGCTGTACGCGGTGCTGCTGCCGAAGGTGCGGCGGAACTACCGCAAGCAGATGCTGGCCGAGGGCGAGTCGCAGACGCAGGTGGTCGAGGCGATCGGCGCGATTCAGACGGTGAAGGGACTCGCGATGGAGCGGGCGGTCCGGGGCAAGCTGCTGGATAAGCTAACCGAGCTGCTGCGGCTTCGCTTCGAGGGGAGCCGGCTGACGCTGTGGCTGACCTCGGGCCAAGCGCTGCTAAGCGCGCTCAGCAATGTGGCGCTGCTCTACTTCGGCTCCCGGTTCGTGTTGGCGGAGACGCTCAGCGTCGGCGAACTGGTTGCGTTCACCGTGCTGTTCGCCTCGTTCATGCACGCGCTGGAGGCGATCTCGCATATGACCGGTACACTGTCCGAGGCGCGCATCTCGATGGAGCGGCTGAACGACGTGTACGAGTCGACGCCCGAGCATCCCGCGCCGGAGCCGATGCGGACGCTGCCGAGCATTCGCGGCCATATCCGGTTCGATAACGTGTCGTTCCAATACTACCGGGGCGGCAAAATGATTTTGCAAAACATGAACGTCGAAATCCAGCCTGGCCAGACCGTCGCGCTCGTCGGCCGGAGCGGCTCGGGCAAGTCGACGCTCGCGAATCTGCTGCTCAAGCTGCTGGAGCCGACGAGCGGGTCGATCGCGATCGACGGCTACCCGCTCTCGGGCGTGCACGCGGCGTCGATCCGCAAGCAGGTCGGCGTCGTGCAGCAGGAGACGGTCATCTTCCGGGCGAGCGTGCGGGACAACATCGAGCTGCATGCCGCGGGGGCAGGCGTATCCGCGTCGCAGGAGGACGTCGAGCGTGCGGCGCAGCTGGCGGGGGCGCACGACTTCATCGCGTCGCTGCCGCTCGGCTACGACACGATGATCGGCGAAGGCGGCATGCGCCTCTCCGGCGGACAGCGACAGCGGATCGTCATCGCCCGCGCCCTGCTGAACGACCCGCGCATCCTGATCTTCGACGAGGCGACGAGCGCGCTCGACACGGAATCGGAGCGGATCATCCAGCAGAACATGGAACAGATGCTGAGCGGCCGCACGACGCTGATCATCGCGCATCGGCTGAGCACGATCCGGAATGCGGACCTCATTCTGGTCCTTGACGGCGGCATGATCGCCGAAGCGGGCACGCACGAGGAGCTGCTGGCACGCAAGGGAATGTATTATTATTTGGTGAACCAGCAGAGCGTGTCTTAGGAACGAACGTAGCGACGATCGCGCGGCGTAAGCCGCGCGGTCGTTTTTTCATGCGGCGGAAGCTAGGACTTCGGTAGGTCGCGAGCATGCCCATGGACGAAAGTGCCGTATATGGAGGACAGTGGAAGCGGTATGGGAGGCGCCTTTCTCTAGCAAACATCGCAACTTTTGGATTACATATTTCCCCTGAGCGGACGTGATATAGTCAGGAATATACATGTTTTTTCCAAAGGGGGTGTTGAATGGTGAGCAGATCGTACGTTCCTCCTAAGTCCCATATCCCGTCCGCGACTCATGCGCCGCAGCTTCATTCGCGACCGTCGCCCGAGGCGAGAGGGCTCTCGGCCTCCGCGATTATGAACTTGCAAAAAACAGCCGGCAATCAAGCCGTCTCCGGCATGATTCAGCGGATGCGCGACCCGAACCGGGCCGTAGTTCAACGGTATACGGAAATCGGGAAGAATGATTATAGAGGCTACACTGGAAGCTGGTCGAAGGAGAGCGATAAGCTGCGTCTTGCCGATGAAGAGGATGCCGCGGTTCCGCAAAGCGACCCGACGGGCTCCCAAAAACTCTATGCTTCCGTAGAATTAATCGGAGAAGCCAATGCGGCATTGGAAGCGGTCAACTCTCCTATTGAACTTAAAGACGGCAATGAGAGAATCTCTTCCAAGATCGATGACGATAAACCAGAGCTTCATCTGCTGGTCCCTAAATTCCACAAAGACAGACCAAACGTGGAGGCGAGCAAGAACAACGGCGGTGGAGAGGGCGCGAATTTTAAATTGAACTCGGACTGCGGCTTCGCGGCACATACGATTGCGGATGCGGAAAACCTCTATGCGGTGTTTGGCGGCGAAACGACCGACGCGGCTTCAGACCCTGGACTAATGAAAGCGGAGATCGTGAACAAGTTATCGGGTCAAAAACATGAGCAAAAATTTGAGGAGTACAAGAAGAATAGTCGCTTAAAACTTAAAAATCCGAAAAGCAAGAAGGACGAGAAACTAGCCGAATTGGATAATTTCTTTACCGATGAATATAAAAAGTTACAGGAAAAAGACCCTGAATTCGACAAAATAAACGGGATCAACTCCTATGCAAACCCTGCCATCGGAGGGGCTTACGCCATCTCGAGCGGAGGCGAACCGGTGTCGGATAAAGACGTATGGAACTATCACTGGGCCGCGGTCATCTTAAAATCGGGTTCGGACAACGTAACGCTGGAGAACTATGCGACAGGGGATCAGGAGAACAATGATGACTGGGTCTTTCAGATGTACGGGGTCCCAACGGATGACGAGAACGGCCAGTCCTTTCATGAAGAGCATCGCGACAAGCATCTCCAACATGGCGATACGCCGATGACGATTGCTACGACAAAAACAAAGACATGAATCGAGCGTAAAAAGCGCGGATAAAAAAGATGCCTTCATGGAGGACATCTTTTTTTGTTCGATGCAGTGTTGCAAAAAGTTCGGCGGGAAGGGAGCGGCAAAAGCAATTACAGGCTATACACGATCCCGCCCACCGCGTATAATAGGTCTCAAATCCGTTTGAGTTATCGATAACCCAACTTGATTCCATCTCGCTAACTCGAACCTCTTTGGGGGAGTTCATGATGAACAGCGCCATCCAGCGCGCGGCGCTCGTCGCGCCGACCGAACGTCAGGTCGCTTTGCAGGACATGGAGTTTTACGCATTCGTTCATTTCACGGTCAACACGTTCACGGACGAGGAGTGGGGGCACGGCACGGAATCGCCGGCCATCTTCAATCCCGCCGAGCTGGACGCGGACCAATGGGTCGATGCTTGCCTGGCGGCCGGCATGAAAGGGCTCATCCTGACGTGCAAGCACCACGACGGCTTCTGTCTTTGGCCGAGTGCGTACACGGCGCATTCGGTGAAGAGCAGCCCGTGGAAGAACGGTCAGGGCGATGTCGTGCGGGAGGTCGCGGAAGCGTGCCGAAGGGGCGGGCTGAAATTCGGCATCTACCTCTCCCCCTGGGATCGCCATGCGCCTACATACGGCGATTCGCCCGCCTACAACGCTTATTTCGTCGCACAGCTGAGGGAGTTATTGACGGGGTACGGCGATATTTTCTGCGTCTGGTTCGACGGCGCATGCGGCGAAGGACCGAACGGCAAGCGGCAGGAGTATGACTGGGATGCCTACTATGCCACGGTGCGCGAGCTGCAGCCGGGCGCGGTCATCTCGGTGTGCGGCCCGGACATCCGCTGGTGCGGCAACGAGGCCGGGCATTGCCGGGAATCGGAGTGGAGCGTCGTGCCTGCGTCGCTGCGGGACAACGAGAAGATCCAAGCCGACTCCCAGCAGGCGGACGACCGCGAATTCGCGAAGCGCTACGATTCGCAGGACGAGGACTTGGGCAGCCGCGCCATCATCGAACGGGAGAGCCGGCTCATCTGGTATCCGTCCGAGGTGAATACCTCGATCCGTCCGGGGTGGTTCTACCACGCGTCCGAGGACGACCGGGTCAAATCGCTGGAGGAGCTGCTGCACGTCTATTACGGGTCCGTCGGCGGCAACGCGACGTTCCTGCTCAACCTTCCGCCCGACCGCCGCGGTCTGTTTCACGAGAATGACGTTGCGCGGCTGCGGGAGCTGGGCGAGACGCTGCGGTCCATTTTCCGAACGGATCTGGCGCAGAGCGCGACCGTATCCGCATCGGAGTCGACGCAGGGTCGTGAGGCTGCGAACATGCTGGATGGCAATCCCGACACGTACTGGGCGCCGGAGGAAGGAACCGAGCAGGCGGAGATCGTCGTCGAGCTGGCGGAGGAAGCGGCTTTCAACCATGTCGTGCTGCAGGAATACCGGTACAGCCAGCGGATCGAGCGGTTCAAGCTGGAGGCGCAGGTGAACGGGGCATGGAAGCCCGTATACGAAGGGACGGTCATCGGGCGCAAGCGGATTTGCCGATTCGAGACGGTCACGTCGCGCACCATTCGCCTGACGATTACGGACGCTCGATGGCAGCCAACGCTGTCCGCCTTCGCCGTCTACAAGGGGGATCTCCCATGCTGATCGGCATCCCATCCATCCTTTCGCCGGAGCTGCTTAAGACGCTGATGGAAATGGGGCATGGCGACGAGATCGTGCTGGCCGACGCCAACTTCCCGGCAGTCAGCTGCGCGCGGCGGATCATCCGCGCCGATGGGCACGCGATCCCTGACCTGCTGGACGCGATTCTAACGCTCATGCCGCTTGATCAGTACGTGGATCAGCCAGTGCTGCTGATGGAGAAGGTAGCGGGCGATACGGTGGAGACGCCTATTTGGGCAACGTACGGGACCATTATCGCGGAACGAGCAGGCGCTGATATCGCGGTCGGACTTGTGGAGCGCTATGCGTTCTACGAACGGGCGCGCGCGGCGTATGCCATCGTGGCGACCGGCGAGCGGGCGCAATATGGGAACGTGATTTTGAAGAAGGGCGTTATCCGGGAGAAGTAGGATAAGGGGAACGAAAAGATGCCGCGGCGGAACGAGAATGCCGGGCATCTTTAATTCGTTTGAGGTGCGTCTGCGGTTAGCGATTGGGGAGGTCCAGCACCAGGGCCGGCAGGTCGACTTTATTGTCTTCGATCGTGAACGTATAGGTCTGTGATTTCATGGTGCCGTCGGCGCTCACCGCGTAGGCTTTGCCTTTCTTGAGGCCATCGGTTCGAACGAAGAAGAAACCGTCGCTGCTCGCAGTTGACGTGAAGGAACGCGATGCGCCTCCATCGGTAAATTCAATATATACTTTGGCCTGTGCGGCAGCCTGACCGTCTGTGGTTTGAATTTTGCCGCCTAGCAATGGAGTCTGGGTCTCCGCTGAAAGCAAGATCTCAATAGTTGGCTTCGAGGGATCGAATACGAACGTTTTCTTCACCTGATTGCCAGCGGAGCCAATGAGCCAGGAGCCCGTTGAAGCGGTTATCCTCGAACCTAAAGGAACAGCCGTGAGGGTGTAGCTGTGTCCTGCGATAAGCCCGGCTAAGCCGAAGTATCCGTCCTCGCCTGCCGGGTAGGTCGCGATAGGTTTGCCAGCAGCATCTTCAAGCGTAACGAAAGCTTGTGCGGGCGCGCCTTGCTGCGAATTGACCGTGCCGGTCAGCTGCACACGGCGAATCGTCTGCGTCGGCAGCTCTTTTAGACCCGCCGTGTAAGTAAACGTCTCGTTGGCATTGTAACCAAATTCGCTCCGCGTGCCGGACGTTGGCGAAGGAGGCCTTACGATATAACTATACCGGCGTCCTTCCGCGAAGCCATCCATAAAGTAACGGCCATCCTTATTCGTATAGGCGGAGCGGTACCACTTTCCGTCGTTCGGATCGAAAAAATCGACTTTGATATTGTGCATCGGCGCACCGCTCTCGTCGACCACCTTCCCGGAGAGTTGCATATCGGATGGCTCTCGAAGCTGTACATCATAGCGGTTCTGTTGGCCGGCTGCGTAGGTAAAGATCAATGGAGCCGCCACGGTATAACCGGCAAGTTCGTTGTCCAGCTCGGCGGTGACGGTGTATTTTCCGCCTTCCCGAAGTGCAGTGAGCAAATAAGTGCTGGTGCCGTCGATATGGTAAATACCGCCCGGTTCGTCCTGCGCGCTGTATGGACCGGAACGCACAAGCCGTATATCGGAACTGACGGTCGGTTCTCCGTCTGGTAGCAGGAACCGAATAACCGCCGTATTGGGCATCGCCTGCATTAAAATGGGAGGCGGATCATCCTGATAGACGAACCTGTCGGCGCGCAAGCTGGCGGAATCCGGCCATTGCCCCTGCGCGATATACGTCTGGCCGATCGTTAGACCCGAAAACGAGAAACGACCTAACGTATCGGTGACGGCATCGGAATGCTTCTGTTGCCTGCCATCGGGGAGTACTTGCCAAAGCTCGATGTTCCAGCTCTTGCCCGCTCCGGCGGCTTCGCCCGTTATTTCCCCGTTGATCCGTCCTGCCGCGTTCTGCTCAGCTGACGACTTATTTGGTTGGCCGGATTGAGCCGACGTAGACGCGGTTGGCGAACTCGCGGTCGTCGACCCGGTTCTCCGATTCAGCGTAATCGTGCGTGAAGCCGGATTCCATGCGACCGCATATTGCGATGCCTCGCCCACGAAACGCAGCGGGACATAGGCGGCGCCATTCACCGCTTCCGGGGCTGCTGTAAGCGACATTTGCTTGCCGTTCACGGTGGCGGTCCGGCTGCCGATCGTCAGCACGATGTCGGTTTGTCCGCTGCGTCCCTTGATTTGCCGCTGCTGCGGGTCCCATGCGACGGGCATGCCGAGCGCTTCGAAAATAGGCCGGAACGGTACGAGCGTCGTGCCGTCTCGCATAATCGGAGCGGCGCTTAGCACGAGCCGTTCTCCATTCAAGTAAACCGTTGTCTGCGTGACCGGCGCTGCCGGCTGCGCCGCCCAAGCTTGAAGCGGAGATGCGGCTAGCAGCAGCGAGACGGCGGCAGCCAAGCCGCTGGGTATGAGCTTCATGAGAGACCTCCATTAGACACAGAGTGAGATGGGAATCAATTCTGCAAATTATGGTAAAATCCTCCTTTTGGAGCTGGGCAAAAGTTCAGCCGTGGATGCTGTTTGCGACGGCACGCGGGACCTGTTCGGCGAGTGAGAATGCCGCACCGCATCCCTCATTCACTAAGCCGCTTGACCGCTTACTTCATTCGTAAAACCTCTTGACCGTCAACCGCCCATATGAGATGATGGCGTAATTTCCATATCTTGTGAAGGCGGGTGTCCAACATGGCATTGGCGAAGGAAGTCGAACGGATCAACGGCGAAGTGAGCGGAATCATGCGGCGGCAGCTCGGACGGCACTTGATCGGGTTGATCGTGCAGGGGTCCGCGGTCAAAGGCGGCGTCATACCCGGCAGCAGCGACATCGATTATGTGCTGTATGTCGTGGACGAGGCACTGAGCGAAGCCGGACGGCTTCCGCTCTCCCTATGTCTGGCGATCCACCGGGAGCTCTCGCGAATCGACCCGGCGCCGTTCCGGTATATTCAATTCAGCGTCGCATCAAAGGAGACGTGCGCGTATTTGCCGCCGATTGCGGGCACCTACCGGCTGCTTGCCGGACGCCTGCTTCTGCCGGAGGCGACGAACGCGCAAATTCTCGCGGATGCGGAAGCGTCGCTTCGGCGGCTGAACCCGGCTGCCGTCTTCGATTCGCATTCGCTGCTGGACCACGGGGAGGACAGGATCGAACGCTGCGCGCGTCTAATGTGCACCATCGCCTGGCCGGTCGCGTATCAACTGCTGACGCTGCTGCATGGCGACGGGGTGCACGTGTGGTGCTTGACGAAGCAGGAAGTCGCCGCCAGACTCGCCGCGGTTCCCGATATTGCGGAGGAGATTACGCATTTTCACGAGGCGGTGCTCGACTACTACCCGGAAGAAGCGTCGGCCGAGAAGGCGCTGACGCTGATTGAGGGCGGGATGAGCTTGATCGAAACGGCGAAACGATGCTTTGCGCATAGGATGGCCGAGCGAAGCGCGTGAACCGCAGCCGCGGTGCAGCATGGGCGCGCCTGGGCCCGAACAACAACGAAAAGCCGCCTCGGGGCCGAGGCGGCTTAGTATAGGAGAGATCTATTTGAGATACAAGTCGACAGAGGAAGAAATCAACTGAATCCAGCCGAAGAACGACATCCAGAGAAGCGCGCTAAGCACCGAACCCCAAATCAAACCGACGCCAAAATTACCCGCATAACGCATGTAAATTCCTCCTTCACTGGCTCATATTCTCATTATATGTAAGCGCTTTTAAAAAATCAACCAAATTGACTATACAATTCTGAAAATTCTTCCAGCGTCTGCTCCCGCAGCAACCATACATCGCAATATATGTTCTTTTTTTCGTCATGATTCGACTCTCTAGCGGTTCCCCTAGTATAATGGAAGCAGGAATGGGAGGGGACTTCATGACTGAAATTCCAGGCTACCTCATTCGCGAGCTCATCTTCGAGGACAGCTTCATTCGCGTATGCCGCGCGGAGCATGAAGCGTCGGGCCAGGCGGTGCTGCTGAAGCTCGTGAAGGATGGTCCGCGGGCCATGCTGGAGAACGCGAAGCTGATGAATGAATATGAGATTGCCGGTAACCTTGATATACCCGGCGTACTAAAGCCGTTAAACCTGCTGCGTAAAGGCAACGGGCTTATTCTGGCGAGCGAGTGGATTCACGGGCTGACGCTGCGGCATTATATGCAGATGCAGCCGCTGGATGTGCCTGCTTTTTTAGCGATGACGATCCAAATCGCGCGCGTGCTGGAGCAGCTGCATGACCAGCATATCGTGCATATGAATATTCGGCCGGACACGCTGATCTACGTGCCTTCCACGAAGCGCGTCTTCGTGACGGGCATGGGCCACTCCGTCCTGACCGGCGAGGGGCGGGAGGCGCGCAGTATGCCGCTGATCGAGGGCAGTCCGCCTTACATGGCGCCGGAGCGGACGGGTCGGATGAACGAGCCGATCGGCGGAAGCACGGACCTCTATTCGCTCGGGGTCATGTGCTACGAGATGCTCTCGGGCGGCCGGTTGCCTTTCCAAGCGTCCGATCCGCTCGGCTGGGCGCACGCCCATATGGCGAAGCAGCCCGATCCGCTGGACAATCCGTCGTATCTGATTCCGCCGATGCTTGCGCGAGTCGTCCTGAAGCTGCTGGAGAAATCCGTGCAGCGGCGATACCAGAGCGCCCGCGGACTGCGCGCCGACCTGGAGCGATGCATGTCGGCATGGGAGCGAGACGGACGGCTGGAGATGTTCGAACCCGGCCTTCACGAGCTGCCGGTTCCGGCAGCATCCCCTTCGGGCGAGCACGCGATTCAGGTGCTGTCGGCTGGTGTCGAGCAGGCCGAGCCTTCGGCGTCCGCCGAGCAGGCTGGATTCGATTACGCCAAGATGCTTGATTTGGCCGCCGTCATGCGCGCCTCGCAGGCGTTCGCGCAGGAAGCGGATACCGGCCGGCTCATCCGCCAGTTGATGACGATTCTGATCGAGATTGCGGGCGCCGACCGGGCCTGCTACCTCTCTCTTGCTCCCTCCGGCGCGGTCGTCGAGCATGCCGCTTCCTCCGCAGAAGGCGGAAGCTTCGACTCGCCGGGCGTCCCGCTCGAGCAATTCGCGGACATCTGCGCCGAAGCGGTCGGCTACGCGCTCGTGCAGCGTCGGACGCTCGCCCTGAAAGATGCGGCCGGAGATGGCATGTTCGCAGGCAGCGGTTACGTCGCGCGCAGCGGCGTGAAGTCGATGCTATGCATGCCCGTCACGATCCAGGGCGAGTGGCTCGGCATGCTGTACATGGAGAACAAACTGACGAAGGGCGTGTTCGGACCGGAACGGTACGGCGTGCTGGGCATGCTCGCTTCTCAAATCCACTATGTGCATCAGCTGTTCGCGTATTTCGGCGGAGGCGCGCCAGGACTTGCGAAGCCGGAGAAGCAGCCGGCGCTCGCGCCGGCCTCCCCGCTGACCGAGCGGGAGACGGAAGTGCTGCGCGAGCTGGCGGCGGGCTTAACCAAGAAGGAAATCGCGGGAAAGCTCGTCCTCTCGCCGGAGACGGTGAAGGTGCACACACGCAATATTTTCGACAAGCTGCAGGTGAACAACCGGGTGAAGGCGGTTACCGCCGCGGTGAAGCTGAACTTGTTGTAATAGCTAGTCCGCGTCCATATAACGAAAAGGCTGAGCAGCTTCAAGCTGTCTCAGCCTTTTCGTCATGTCCGCGCTCCTTAAGACGGCGACCATTGCAGCGACGTGATGGCCGCGCCGTCCACGATCTGCTGCGGCGAGCGGCGAAGGTCCGCGTCGGCCACCCACATTTGCGTCGCTTCGTCTCCCGTCTCAAGGCAGCCGGAGGTGTACGCGATGAGATTGCCGTCCGGCGACCAGCTGACGACCGAGGCGTAACAGCTGGCGGTCGCGATCGTCTGGCGGCGTCCGCCCTGTGCCAGGTCGGTCTCGATCTGCGCGCTGTACCGGTCGTTCTCCCATACGGTCGCGCTATAGGCAATGCTGCGGCTATCCGGCGACCAGACGGGATTGGCGTTCTTGGATAGCGGTCCGCCTTCCAAGCGGTGCACGGCGCCTGTAGCCAGTTCGACCGTGGCGATTAGCGAGATGCTCGCGCCAGGGTACGTGTAGAGCACGCGGCTGCCGTCGGGTGACAAGCGGACGTGATGGATGGGCCCTTCCTTTTGATCCGTCAGCTGCTGAAGGCCGCCGCCGTCCGTCTGTACGCGGTACAGCTGCCCGTTCCCGTCCGCGTCCGGCGCCGCGAATAGCAGCTCCCGTCCGCTGGGGAACCAGTTGAGGTCATACGCGCCTGGATGCGCAATGGCAGCTGCATGATGGGAGATCGTGTCGTACAGCGTAATGCCTTCCGGGGTGGCGAAGCCGACGATTCGGCTGCTGGGCGACCAGTCGAGGAACGTATATGGCTCGACCCGGTTCAAAGCGGCCACGGCGCCGGTGAGCGCATCGATGATGTAGACCCGGCTTTCTTCTCCGATAAAGGCAAGCTTGCGTTTGTTGGGCGACCAGTACGGGATGGATGCGCTTACAGCGAGTCCTCTGGTGAGAGGCGCGCACCACCCGTCGGAAGGACGGTAGAGCCAGATTGCGAAGGCTCCACCGCGATTGGACGTGAAAGCAATCAGGCCATAGCCGTTCTGCAGCTGCAATTCGAATTGCTGCACCCGTAACGCCTCCTTTGCGAACGATTCTTATGCAGTATATTCACGGAATGCCGCGCTCAGGCGTGAATGTTTTTTCATAATGGGCTGGCGAGAATAGGAAGAAGAAACCGATGGCATCCTATACCAGAAGCGGTTGCACGATCGAATCAGGATACGAGCGACATACGATGGAGGGGTAACGGCATGTCCGGCTTGATCAAAAGCCTGTTGTTATGCGGCGCGGCCAGCTTCCTGCTGGCCGGCTCCGCCCAAGGAAGCCCGGCGGAGAAGGAGGCCGGCGGTAGATTGGTAGTCAAAATATCGCGGACCGCGAAGCTCGAGACCGAGCTGCCGGTCGACGCCGAACGCTGGTCGCGGATCATCGGGAAGTCGCCCGTATGGGCCAAGCAGCCTGAGCCGGTCTCGGATCTCTATCTAGAGGTGAGAGGAAGGCGTTACGTCGTCGATCCGGATTTCGGGCTGTACGATCCGGACGCCAGCGCTGCCGTGCAGCTGCCCGGTGGTATGCGAGCAGAGCTGAAAGGCTATTTGACGTTCCTACGCTCGGTTCACTACGGCGACCTGCTCGAGTGGCCGGAAGCGGCGAAGGTGGTGACGATGAAGTCGGTCTTCACCGTCACCGACCTGGAGAGCGGCCTTCAATTCGCCGTTCAGCGGCGGGCTGGCAGTACGCATGCCGACGTGCAGCCGCTGACGAAGAAGGACACCGCGGTCATGAAGCAAATTTACAACGGCAAGTGGACATGGAAGCGGCGCGCTATTCTCGTCAGTAAGGACGGCTACCGGCTGGCGGCCTCCATGCATGGCATGCCGCACGGCGGAGACGGCATCCCGGACAACGATTTCAGCGGCCACTTCTGCATTCACTTCCTGGGCAGCAGCACGCACAAAACGCGCAGCATCGACCATGATCATCAAGTGATGGTGCATAAGGCGGCAGGCCGGCTGCAGGAATTCGTTCGCAGCGCAGCGCCGGAGGAGCTCGTTACGCTGTTCTTCACTGCGATCAACCAGAAGGACCGGGAGCTGATGGCGATGCTCTTCCCGAGCCGCCATCATGCGCAGCTGCCCGCGATGCAGCATCACGTGGCGACGATTACGGCGGCGCGCCAAGAGACGGGGCTGCAGCCGGCTGAAGATACGGGCGTGCTCGAGACGGAACGAGTCGTGCGGGCGACGTTCTATCATGCAGAGAGAGGCAAAGAAGAGCGGCGGATTCTCTTCCGGCTGAGGCGCGGCGCGCCGTGGCAGCCATGGAAGATGGAACAGGTCGAGTTCAGATAGAATAGCATTCCAATTCCCAGGAGGTGACGCAACATGCAAGGGGTATGGGCGGCTGCTCTGCTTGCAATGCTTGCGGGCGGCGGGGGCACGGAACAGATGACCATCGCGATGCATGACGCAGAGCCGCTCGTCGTGGAACGGGCGGATTACACGCTGCCCGGGGTGACGATGGTCAATTTGGACAAAATGGATCAGCTGATCGCGAAGTTGGCGAAACGCGCGTACGTCCCGCCGACCAACGCTTATATCGCCGACAACGGGCGGGTGGTCCCGGAGCGGAAGGGGCTGCGGCTGGACGAGCGCGCCTTCACGGCGCAGTTCTACCGGTATTTCTACGGGGCCGGAGCGGCCTTCGTCGAAGCGCCGCTCCGGCCGGTCGCCGCGCGCGTCGACTCCGAGCTGCTGGCGGAGATCCGCCGCAGGCCGATCGGCTATTACGTGACGTATTTCAACGCCCGTAATCATAATCGCGCGCATAATATCGCACTGGCGGCGCAGGCGATCAATAATACGGTTGTGTTCCCGGGGGAGAAATTCTCCTTCAATCAGGTGGTCGGCAGGCGAACGAAGGCTAAGGGATATTTGGAGGCGCCGATCATTGTGCGGGGAGAACTGTCGGAGGGGGTAGGCGGAGGCATATGCCAAGTATCCTCCACGCTCTTCAACGCGACTGACCGCGCGGGTCTGGAGATTAAGGCGCGCTATTCCCATAGCCGCAGCGTGCCTTACGTCCGGCCGGGGCGGGATGCTACCGTCAGCTGGGGCGGGCCGGACTTCGTGTTCCGCAATCCGTACAACCAGCCGATTCTCATTCGCTCGAACGCCGTGCACGGCAAAATCTTCGTCGTGCTCTATTCGTCCGACGAGATGGAATTCGTGCCGCGCGAGGTGCCTGGGATGAATGCGCGGGAGCTGCCGGAAGAGACGCCAGCCGCGTCCGCCAAAGCGAAGATACAACCGTGACGACGAATATGGCAGGGATCTCGCGGACCCATGCACAAGCCAAATAAGCCAAGCAAGCGCGCGCCGTCCCGGCTCGCGCTTGCTTGCGTTGGCCTAGCCATGACGGGCTGGTCAGGCGGTGGTGTGTAAGGGTAAGGGGGCACGCGTCCAGCGCGCACCTTCCCGGTCCGCGTTTGCTTTGGACTGTGTGATGACGCTGGTCAGGCTGTGGTATGCAAGCGGCAAGGAGGCGCGTGTCCAGCATACGCCGAGTGGGGATGCATCTATTTATGGCCAGCCGAGCCTGGTACAAGCAGACGCCGAGTCAGGGACGCCCGCGGTCATTCGCGCATGGCCGTTCATGCCGCGGTGCGGCGGCAAGCTGGCACGCATGCGGGGAGCGCCCGGTCAGCGTGCTCTTCTTTTGCGGCGGTGGAACACGAACCAGGCCATGCCTCCGATGCCCAGCGCGAGAAGGACGCTGAAGATGATGATGTAGTACAGATGGAACAAGCTCATGGAAACCCTCCTCCTATATCGAACTTTACCCTTATAGGATGAATCCGGAACGAGGATTTATGCTCGCATGAGCCGGTATTGTTTGCGGATGGATGGGGCAATGAGGGCAGGACGTCTTCTTAATTCTTAAGCGGAGGCCTGGTCTGGGCAGCGGTCCTTTACTTTGGCAAGCAGGGAGGCGTGAAACGCGTCCAGGTCGGCTTCGCCGTTGCCCACGATCAGGAAAGGTTCTTGCTGGCGCGAGCAGAAACTGACGGCAATGGCGGGAAGCTGCGAGTCCTCGGCGCCGCGCGACAAGCGCATGTCGAGGTAAGGAATGAGTTCGACGACTTCGTGATCGGCATCCACGACGAGCAAATAGTTCTCGCCGGCGATGTACGTGTAAGGGGAACTGGAATAAGTGGAAACGGTGGTCATGAGGGTTGTGGATTCTCCTAAATTTCGGATTGTTCGCTTGCCTTGCGGGGAGCGCGTTACGATGCGTATTTGAAAACCATGGAGTACATTGTATCTCGACGAACACGGGTTGTAAATGGGCGAAAAATGAGGGATTTTGTCGAAGAAGCGCTGTCCGCGTATTCGACGGACAGCGCGAAGGCAGACTTGCTTATTGCAGATCGGCGGCGTGCCGGGTCAGACGCTCGGATAGCTGTCCCAGCTTCTCGCTGGCCGTGGCGACTTCCTCGGTCTGCACGGCCTGCTCTTGACTGAGGGAAGCGAATTCGAGGGCGGCCCGGGAGATGCCTCGGATCTCGTTCTTCACGCTCGTAAGGACGTCCGTAATCTGCGCGGCGGAGTTCTTCGTTTCTTGCGCGAGCTTGCGGATCTCGCCGGCCACGACCGCGAAGCCGCGTCCGTGATCGCCTGCGCGCGCCGCCTCGATCGCCGCATTCAACCCGAGCAGGTTGGTCGTGTCGGCGACGGAGCGGACGAACTGGATCACTTCGTCGACGTCTTTAATCTTGGCTTCGATGCGGGCCAGACTCTCGCTCATCTCGTGACCGCTGCCCGCGACCTGTTCCGATCCCGCGGCAAGCTTGCCGGACGATTGCGCAAGCACGCCGGCGAACGCTTGCAGCTGGGCGGCTATGTCGGCGAGCATCTGCTCCCGCTCCTGCGAGATGGCGATTAGCAAGGTGCCAACCGTATTCCCCGTATCGGGATTCATGAGCGGAATCGCTTTGGCGGCGATCGGGAAACCGAAGTATTCCTTCGGATACCGGGCAGTCTGCGTCTGCCCCGTTTCGAGCGCGAACTCGGCGATCGCCTTCTTGTCCGCTTCTGTTGCGAGCTTGCTTCCTTCCTTCAAGTGAAGGGTGAATGTCGAGGATGCTTTGTAACGGACGAATTGCTCTTTATCGGTCAAGGCGATGGCCGCATCGACCGAGAACAGCTGCTCCAGCACGGGGAAGGAAGTCATATAGGATTCGAAATATTGCGTATCGGTCATGGTCATTCATCTCACCTAATTTTTTCTAGATTTATGGATTGTACGCCAATGAAGGCACATACTAGCGTACCTCTTTTTCTGAAACTTGTATAGCGCAATATTATTGGTTGACGCCATGTCATAAGGAGGCGTATAGTGAGGTTGTAGAAGTTGAACAGTTGTTCAAAACGCTTGTTTAATTCAGAGCCGTATGCAGCGGTTCTTCCGGAGGCGATGCCGATCATGAAGCCGCAGCAGCCTGGCGCGGAAGTGAAAGCGAAGATACTGGCCGCGGCGAAGGCGCTTTTCGCCGAACGCGGTTACGAGGGGACGAGCGTGCGGGATATTTGCGAACGCGCGAACGTGGCGCTGGCGCTCGTGTCCTATCATTTCGGCGGCAAAGAAGGCGTGTTCTTCGCGATATTCGAGCCGCTGCAGCGATTGTTCGGGGAGCTGCGATTCGATCTGTCGGATCCGGAGGCGGCGCTCGGGCAGTTCGCCCGCCGCTTCGTCCGTTACCGGCATGAGGAGGCGGAGCTGCTGAACGTGCTTCAGCAGGAGATGATGATGAACAGTCCGCGGCTGCCGCGGCTGACCGGGGCGATCCATCCGACGTGGCGGCACCTCGCCGATATTCTGAGAGCCGGGGCCGCGCAAGGGCGATTCCGGTTCAACTCGCTGCCAATGGCGACGCACTTTATAGTCGGGACGCTCATCTTCTCGCGCATGAATCCGTTCGTGCTGCCGGAGCTCGCAAGCCCGGCGGGGGAGCAGATGCCGCTCTCGCAAGAGGAAGCGGCGGAGATGGCGGTTCGTTATATTCTGCAGGGACTGCGAGATGACAGATAGTTGTATGGGCCAACATATAAGAGGAGGAATCGTCAGATGAAAGCAGCTAAGATCTACGGAGCGAAGGATATTCGGGTGGAAGAGGTCGCGGTTCCGGAGGTTGCGGCCGGTATGGTGAAGGTCGAAGTCGCCTATACGGGAATCTGCGGCAGCGATATGCACGAATACATCGCGGGTCCATACCCAATCCGCACGCAGCCGGTGCTCGGGCATGAGTTCTCTGGCGTCGTGACGGAGATCGGCGAAGGCGTTACGCGCGTGAAGGTCGGGGACCGCGTAGCGGTCGAGCCGCTCATGCCTTGCGGCTCCTGCGAGAACTGCCGCCGCGGATTCGTGAATCTGTGCAGCGCCCGGCAGGGGTACGGTTACACCCACTCCGGCGGCTTTGCCGAATACGCGGTCGTCAAGCAAGAGAACGCGTTCGTGCTGCCTGAAGGAATGAGCCTGGAACTCGGCGCGCTGGTCGAGCCGACGGCCGTCGCGGTGCATGCCGTTCGTCAGAGCCGGCTGAAGCTCGGCGACCGTGCGGCCATATTCGGCGCAGGTCCCATCGGTCTGCTGCTGCTTCAGGCGGTGAAGGCTGCGGGCGCGAGCGAGATTTTCGTCGTCGAGGTGTCGGAGGAGCGGCGTACCAAGGCGGCCGAGCTTGGCGCGACGCATGTCGTGAATCCGCTTGAGACGGATGCGGCCGCGTTCATCCGCGAGATGACGGGCGGCGGGGTGGAAGTGGCGTACGACGCGGCCGGCGTCCAAGCGACGTTCCAATCGGGCGTCTACGCGGTCCGTCCGGGCGGCGAGTTCAAGATCGTCAGCGTCTGGGAGAAGCCGGTGACGTTCGACCCGAACGTCATCGTCCGCACGGAAGCGTCGATCAGCGGCTCTTATGCGTACGTGAATTTGTTCCCGGAAGTGATTCGTCTGCTGGCGGGCGGCATCATCGACGGGCAAGCGGTCATCACGAGCATCATCGCGCTGGATGATCTGGTCGAACAGGGCTTCGAGGCGCTGACGCAAGACCGGAAGCAGTGCAAAATTCTCGTGGCGCCGGCGAAGTAACCGTTAAGGTGTTAGACGGGAGCACGCGAGGAGAGGCATATGAGCACACGATTCAAAGCGAATAAAGCTGCAGACGTGAGCGATTGACGTTTGCCAAGCAAAAACCCAGCCGATACACGAAAATTAACGTGTCGGGCTGGGTTTTCGTTTAGTAAGCAGCTTTTGCCTGTTGTTGGGTGAACCGGCAGCTGCGCCGGATTGATATGTACAGCGTTGCCGCGAGCCTTATTTTAGAAGCGAGAGCTGCTCTCCTGGCTGGAGAGCGAGGCCTTCGATGCCGTGCTCCTTCAGCTGCGCGGTGAAGGCTGCCGTATCTTGCGCGATGCCCGGGAATGTGCTGTGATGCACCGGAATCACGTTCTTGGCTTGCAGCCACTTTGCCGCAATGACCGCATCCTGAGGTCCCATGGTATAGAAATCCCCGATCGGCAGCACCGCATAATCAATATCGTGGAGCTCGCCGAACATTTTCATATCTCCGAACAAGGAAGTATCCCCCGCATGATAAAGCGTTACGTCATTCCAATCGAGTATGAATCCGCCCGGCATGCCCGCGTAGACGATGCGCTGGGAATCCTCCTCAATAATCGAAGAGCTGTGGAAGGCGTGAACGAGCTTGGCTTTGGCGAATCCCAAGTCCACCGTCCCTCCGATGTTCATTCCGATCGTCTTCAGACCCTTCCACGCGTAATAGTTCGCAAGCTCAAAGGTCGCGACAATGGTCGCATCGTTCGCTCTGGCGATCGCTTCCGCATCGGCGGTGTGGTCCGAGTGTCCGTGCGTAAGCAAGATGTATTGAACTTTAATGTCCTCGGCTTTCGCTTTGGCAACGGGATTGCCGCTCAGGAACGGATCGATGACGATCGAGTGCTCTCCATCCGAAAGTTGAATGCAAGAGTGTCCGTGAAAAATAAGGTTCATTTGTTCTCCCTCGCTTATACTTGTTATTCGTCATATGACGACGTGAAGAGTATATTATTCGTTTCATTTGTTGTCAAATTAAGATAAAATGACGCTAGCAAGATTTCTGGAAGGGGATCACGACCGAATGCTTTCAATCGAGAAGCAGATGCTATTCCTGCTGACCAAAAAACGTTCAATGCATGCGAAAGAATTCGTGCAAATCTATACGAAGCGTGGATATAAGGAGCAGTCGATCCGGAACGTACTCTCCCGAATGAAGAAAGAAAAGTATATTCATGCGGAAGAGCGCTCCCTCTACTCTATCATGGACAAAGGCGAGCAGTTTCTATCGTTCGTAAATCGAAAACCGCGGCAGTCCGACGCGGACTGGAATCGCAAATGGACGTTCGTGCATTTCGAGGTGCCCGAGCCGCAGAGGCAAAGAAGAGATCAATTCCGTCTACAGCTGCTGCAGCTGGGATTCGGCCAGCTCTATAAAGGCGTATACGTCTCCCCTTGGGACTACAGCAAGCAGCTCTTGTCCTTGATTCATGCGGCTTCCATGGAGGACTACGTCACGATCTCGGAAGCCTCGATTTTGTTTCGCGATATTACGCCCGAGCGGGCAGCCGACATTTGGCCGCTAGCCGACATCCACCGCCTGCATCAGGAGAAGCGGCAGTGGTATCAAGACGAATTCATGCCGGCGCTCGACAAGGAAATCCGAGGCGGGATGGATCCGCTTGCGCTCTTCGTCCTTTACTTGCATCTGGGCGAGGTGATCAGCGAGATCAGCCTTCAGGATCCCATGCTCCCGCTATCGCTGCTACCCCGCGATTGGATCGGTCATCGCGTAATCGCCGAGCTGCATCGGTCGTTCCAGTCGTTCGCTACACTTATTCCCAGTTCTTCGACCTATTATCAGTTTCTCGTGTAATTCCTTCCTGTCCGGGGCGTTGCGCTTGGCTCCCTGTGCGATGCAGCCCTGATATTGTCGATGCCGGGAAGGCGCGAAATATGGTAGGATAGAAGGTGCGATTGTTGCGATATTTATCCCGAAAAGCGCCAAGGCGGCGCGCAGTAGGCGAGAGGGAGGAACGAGGACATGACGCGTTTTGCGGAACAAGAGACGGGAGTATTTCCCTCGGTGTGCTCGCTGGACTGCCCGGATCAGTGCGGGCTGCTTATTCATAAAGAGAATGGCCGAATCGTCAAGGTCGAAGGCGATCCTTCGCATCCGGTGACGCAGGGCAAGATTTGCAATAAAGTGCGGAACGTGGCGGAGCGGCTGTACGATCCGAAACGGCTGCAATATCCGATGAAGCGCGTCGGCAAGAAAGGCGAAGGCTTGTTCGAGCGCATCACTTGGGAGGAAGCGATCGAGACGATCACGTCCAAGTGGAAGACGCTTATCGCCGAGGAAGGTCCGGAATCCATCATGCCGTATTCGTTCTACGGCAACATGGGCATGATCGGCACGGAGGGACTGGACCGCCGCTTCTTCCACTACTTGGGCTCGACGCAGCTGGAATACACGATTTGCTCGGCGGCGGGCTCGCAAGGATACGGCTACACGATGGGCGCAAGCGTCGGCACCGATCCCGAGGAGACGGTGAACGCGAAGCTGATCGTCATGTGGGGCATTAACGCGGCGTCCACGAACATGCATCAAGTGATGCTCGCGGAGAAGGCACGTAAGAACGGGGCGCAGGTCGTCGTCATCGACGTGCACAAGAACCAGACGGGCCGATGGGCGGACTGGTTCATCCCGATTCTGCCGGGTACGGACGCGGCGCTGGCGCTGGGCCTCATGCATATTTTGTTCGCGGAAGGGATGGCGGACGAGGCGTTCTTGGCGCAGTACACGGTTGGCGCGGAGGAGCTGCGCGACCAAGTGAAGCCGTATACGCCGGAGCTGGTATCCTCGATCACGGGCGTGCCGGTCGCGGATATCTACAAGCTCGCGCGCCTGTACGGGGGCACGCACCCTTCGTTCATCCGGATCGGCAACGGGCCGCAGCACCATGACAACGGCGGCATGTGCATCCGGACGATCGCCTGCCTGCCGGCGGTGACGGGCGCGTGGCGGCATCAGGGCGGCGGCGCGATCAAGGGCAACGGCGGCTATCTCGAGCACAACGTGCGCGCGCTGCAGCGGCCGGATCTGCGGAAGAACAAGTCGGCGCGCCGCGTGAACATGAACCTGCTCGGCCAGGCGCTGACGGAGCTGGACCCGCCGGTGCGGTCGATGTACGTGTACAACAGCAACCCGGCGGTCGTCGCCCCGGATGCGAACAAGGTACGGCAAGGGCTCGAGCGGGAGGACCTGTTCACCGTCGTGCACGAGCTGTTCCTGACGGAGACGGCCAAATACGCCGACATCGTGCTGCCGGCGACGTCCTCGTACGAGAATTTGGATTTCTACGCGTCGTATTGGCACCATTACGTGCAGATTCAAGAGCCGGTCATGCGGCCGTACGGCGAGAGCAAATCGAATACGGACGTCTTCCGGCTGCTGGCCGGGGCCATGGGCTTCGACGAGCCGGCGCTGTACGATTCCGACGAGGCGCTTATCCGCCAATCGCTGACGGACTCGGGGAACCCGGTGCTCGAAGGCGTGACGTACGAGGCGCTCGTGGAGCATCAGTACGTCCGCGGCGAAGTTCGTTCGCTGCTCGAGACGGGCTTCCCGACGCCGAGCGGCAAGATCGAGCTGTATTCGGAGACGATGGCGCGCAGGGGCTATCCGGCGCTGCCGACGTACACGCCGCTGGTCGAGGACGGCGACCTGCCGTTCCTGTATATCCCGGCGCCGAATCACAATTTCTTGAACTCCACGTTCTCCCATAACGAGAAGCATGTGCGTCTGGAGAAGACGCCGAAGCTGCACATGAACGAGGTGGACGCGGCGGCGCGCGGCATCGCGACCGGCGACCGGATTCGGGTGTGGAACGGGCGCGGCTCCTGCGTCCTGACCGCTTCGGTCGGCGCGGATCTGCTGCCGGGCGTCGTGCTGAGCCAAGGGCTGTGGGCCGACGATCCGGAGCGCGGCGGCGACACGCTCAACGCGCTCACCCCGGCGCGCGTGGCCGATATGGGCGGCGGCGCCACCTTCTTCTCCGGCCGCGTGGACGTGGAGAAGGTCGGATAGCAGGCTGGCGGCTCTCCCGGCAAGGAACGGCAAAGCATGGAAACC
Source organism: Paenibacillus aurantiacus (assembly GCF_042431225.1). NCBI lineage: Bacteria > Bacillati > Bacillota > Bacilli > Caryophanales > Paenibacillaceae > Paenibacillus > Paenibacillus aurantiacus. The sequence continues at coordinate 60,713 of NZ_JBHMDO010000041.1, forward strand.
CCGGTTAGCTGTGGCTAGCCGGGGTTATTTTAACGGTAGCGATGCGTGTTGGACGAGGCGTGCGGCAGCGATAATGGGCGGGGCCGACTATCGGAGGTTGCTCTCCGATAGTGACGCGCAGCGCACTAACGGCGTGCGCAAGCGTAGTTGCGGCGTCGGTAGTGATGTACAGGTCACTAACGGCGTGCGCAAGCGTGGTCGCGGCGTCGATAGTGATGTACAGGTCACTAACGGCGTGCGCAAGCGTGGTCGCGGCGCCGATAGTGACTTGCAGCGCACTAACGGCGTGCGCAAGCGTAGTTGCGGCGTCGATAGTGACTTGCGGCGCACTAACGGCGTGCGCAAGAGTGGTCACGGCGTCGATAGTGACTTGCGGCGCACTAACGGCGTGCGCAAGCGTAGTTGCGGCGTCGATAGGGATGTACAGGTCACTAACGGCGTGCGCAAGCGTGCTTGCGGCGTCGATAGTGACGCGCCATTCTCGGGTACGCACGCTGCTTTTGGCCAATAGAGCAAGGACATAACCGGTAGGAGCGATATCGTGAAGAACATAAAGATTTTCAATGTCGTTGCCATCGTGATCGGGGCGGCGATCATGGGTTTTGGCATCAATTATTTCAATATCGCCAATGGGTTGGCCGAGGGCGGGATTATGGGCGTGTCGCTCATCCTGAATTATTTGCTCGGCTGGAATCCAGGCATCTCCAGCTTTCTGATCAACATTCCGCTGCTGCTCGTCGGGTGGAAAGTGATGGGGCGGACGAGCTTCATCTATGCCATCATCGGGGCGGTCTCGTTGTCGTTCTTCCTGTATGCGTTCGAGTTCGCTTCCAAGAAGCTGGACGATCCGCTGCTCGCTTCCCTCTACGCGGGCGCATTCGTCGGCATCGGGCTCGGCATCGTGTTCCGATACGGCGGGATGACCGACGGCATGGACGTCGTGGCGCTGCTGTGCCGCCAATACTGGGGCTGGAGCCTGGGCAAAACGCTATTCCTGACCGACATGATCATCATCGTGCTGTCGCTCATCTATCTCGATCTGCAGCGGGCGATGTACACGCTGATCGCGATCACGATCGGCGCGAGGCTGATCGACTTCGTGCAGGAAGGGTCGTATTCGGCCAAGGCGGTGACGATCATCTCGAACGAGCCGGACAAAATCGCCGCCGCCGTGCTGCAGCAGATGAAGCGGGGCGTCACGTTCCTAAGCGGCAAAGGCGCCTATACGCGCGAGCCGAAGGAGATCCTGTACTGCGTCATTAGCCGCAACGAGACGGGCAAGCTGAAGAACATCGTGAAAGAGGCCGATCCCGATGCGTTCGTTATTTTCAGCGATGCGCACGAGGTGGTCGGTAAAGGGTGGAGTTAGCTCGGATGATCTTTCGTGCTGAAGAATGCCGTCCAATCGGAAGGGAAGTTTTGCGATTATCGCTGCAGACCGAGGCGGTTGTCCGGCATATGGCAGGCTCCGGCCAAAGCCCATCTCCCAAGGGACCATGTCGACGAAGCATCGAAAGGCAAATCAAAGGAAGAGCTGCATGCCGGGCGCGTCGGACGGGCGTTCCTGAAAACCGAAGCGTTCATAAAACCCCTTCTTGCCTTTCGCGCAGGAAAGTTGAACCCATCGTATGCCGCTCGCTCGGCAATGCTCGAGCAGTTCGTTCAATACCTTTCGTCCAAGCCCGCGATTCTGATAGGCCGGCAGGACGATCATGTCGCAGATCAAACACTGAATGAACCCATCGGAGACGAGGCGTCCCGATGCGACAAGATGCTCGCCATCATATAACGAAACGACGTGCCAACTGTTTTTCAACGCTTCATGAAGAATGTCGGCCGTCCAGACGCCTCGCTTATTCCACCCCGTCGTTTGATAGAGGTCGAAGTAATCTTGTTTATTCGGCAGAGCCGACCGATTCGTTATATGCACGGTTGCATGCCCCCTTATCCATTTGCGAATGAGTCGATCTAGCTTTCGCGGTCAGCGGAATTCGCGAAGGTCTTGATGTAATTCTTTTGGTCTTTCGTCCATACATAGCCACGCCGTTCGTAGAAATGGTGGGCCGCCGTACGGCTCGGATGGGTAAGAAGCTTGACGCCCGCGTAGCCATGGCGCTCCGCCCATTGCTCGAGGCGGGTAATCAGTCGGCCGCCAATCCCTTGATTGCGCGCCTCGGCTCCGACGACGAAGCCGAGGACGTTGAGGAGGGAATCCGCAAAAAGCAATTCGTACGGGCTGCCGTGAATATAGCCGACCACGCGGCCGTTGTACTCGCAAACCAATACGATATCGTTCGTGCTTGTCAGGATGATGTCGATTTTCTGCCGGACGCGCTCTTCGTCAAAATCGGCGAACGTCGCGTTAAAGTCTTGATTCAACGCGTAAATGTCGCGGGCATCCGCGCTGCGGATTGACCGAATCACATAGGTGGTCATCACTCGCCTCCTAATCGCTAGATATGCATCGAGTCGTCTGAAAACAAAGGTATAGAGGTTTCCATCGTTTGGCAAGAGGCAATTCCCGAAAGAGCAAGAGAGGAGAGAGGGTTTCATGACGCGCAACCGCTGGCTCATCCTGGCGAACGTATCGGTCGGCACCTTCATGGCGACGCTGGATGGCAGCATCGCCAACGTGGCGCTGCCCACGATCTCGGCGGAACTGGACGCGCCGATCCATGTCGTGCAATGGGTGCTGACCTCCTATTTGCTCACCATCTGCGCCACGCTCCCGATCGCGGGCAAAATATCCGACCTGCTCGGACGGGGCCGGATTTACAATTACGGCTTCGTCGCCTTCGCCATCGGTTCGGCGATGTGCGCGCTGGCCGACTCGCTGGCGTTCTTGATCGTATCCCGGATCATTCAAGCGCTCGGCGCTTCCTGCCTGATGGCCAACAGCCAGGCGATCGTGGCGGAGGCGTTCGGAGCGAACGAACGCGGTCGGGCGATGGGGATTACAGGCACGACGGTATCGCTCGGTTCGTTGTCGGGGCCGGCGCTGGGCGGTATATTGGTCGGGCAGCTGGGCTGGGAATCGATCTTCTGGATTAACGTGCCGATCGGCGTCGTCGGTTTCCTGGCCGGCTTGTACCTGCTGCCTCGCGCAAAGGCCGCGAAGAAAGGGGAGCCCTTCGATTACGCGGGCTCGGCGCTGTTCATGGCGGGCATGGTCGCATTCCTTTATGTACTCTCCAACGCGCAGGACTTCGGCTGGGGCTCCGGTTGGACGGTGGCTGGCGGTCTCGGTTCGGTGCTGCTGCTTGTGGCGTTCTACCTCTATGAGCGGCGCTTGACGCATCCGATGCTCGACTTTAGCCTTTATCGCATTCGCGCGTTCGCGATCGGGAATATGACGGCGCTGCTCTCGTTCGTGGCGCTGTTCTGCATGAACGTCATGATGCCGTTCTACATGCAGAACGTGCTCGGCTACTCGCCCGAGCAGACCGGCTACACGATGATGGCGTATCCGCTAACGATGGCGATCGTCGCGCCGGTGTCTGGCTGGCTATCCGACCGGATCGGACCGAACGGGCTGACAACGGCGGGCTTGCTCGTCAATGCGGCGGCGTTCGCGCTGCTGAACACGCTCACGGCGGACGAGAGCGCTTGGCTGCTCGCGGCGCATCTGGTGCTGTTCGGGCTCGGCGGCGGGTTGTTCCAATCGCCGAACAACGCGAGCGTCATGGGGGCCGTGCCGAAGCCGAAGCTCGGCGTCGCGGGCGGCCTGAACGCGCTCGTGCGCAACATCGGGATGGTGATGGGGATCGCGGTGAGCGTCTCGCTCTATTCGTCCGTGCTCGGCCATCTGGCGGAGCAGGGAGCGGAGACCTCCGCTCAGCCGGACAGCGACGCGATGCTGACTGCGCTTCACGCCGTGTTCTGGACCGCCGCTGGCATCTGCCTGCTCGCGCTGTTCATCTCGGTTCGCCGCTTCTCCGGCCGGGCCGAGCGTGCGGGTAACGCATAATTAGCGAGGAGAGCCGCTTGTGCTGGAATGCAGCACGGGCGGCTTTTTCGATTGGGATAAGGAATTGCGCTCGCCGACTGCCGTCTGATTAAGGGACGTTAGTCCCGGATTTCATAGACGGTTGCCCTCCGCAGACAGCAATCGCCCGGTTTTGGCAACGCCGTGCCACGCAAGCGATTAAGCGGTTACATTTTATAAAACAATTTATTGATACATTACGTATCTAATAATATAATTAAGTTGGCGGACGGACTTTCGGCACGGTTTCGCGCAGCAGTGGACCGTTGGCCCAGCATCGCCGCTAATAAGGAACGGCATACGACCGACGAAAGGATGTCTCGCTTGGGTAAACGGAAACGTATCGTATCATTGGGGTTGGTTGCACTTTTATTATGTCTTGCGCTCGCGCCGTTCCCGGCATTGGCCGCCGCGGGCGATCCTGTGTTCAAGCTGACGCTCAGCCCGGAGAAGCCGGTCGCGGGCGGACAAGCTACCGTGACCATTACAGGCGAGAACCTGACGGATCTGTACGGCTTCGAGCTGAATCTCGCTTACGATTCGAAGCTGCTGAAGTACGTGAAGACGATCAGTCCGATCGCCGGCTTCTCCGTACCGAAGGCGGACGAGAGCGGGAAGCTGATGTTCGCGCACGTCAAAATCGGCAAGGAAGCCGGCGAGAATGGCACCGTTCAGCTCGCCAATGTCACATTCGATGTGCTCGGACAGGCCGCCGCAACCGCGAAGCTCTCGCTCGGCGACGTGAAGCTGGTCAAGAGCGACTTGACCTCTGTCACGCTGAAATCCGGCACCGAGCTGGCGCTTCCGATCTCGGCGAAGTCGGCGACGGCGGTCGCCTTCAAGGATATTGCGGGACATTGGGCCAGAACATCCATCGAGAAAGCGGCCGCGCTCGGCATCATCACCGGCTACGCGGACAGCACGTTCCGTCCGCAGGCGAAAGTGACGCGGGCGGAGTTCACGGCCATGATTACGCGGGCGTTCGACCTGAAGCCGACGAACGGCGTTACGCCGAAGTTCGCGGATGCGAGCAAGATTCCGTCATGGGCCAGCGCATACATCGCCGAAGCGGCCGCAGCCGGCGTCGTGTCCGGCTATGCCGACGGCTCGTTCCGGCCGGATCAGCTGATCACGCGGGCGGAGATGACGGCGATTATCGTCCGCGCGGCGGGCATCGCGGTGGATCAGGCCGCGCAGCCGACGTTCGCCGACGCGGACCAAATCGCGGCGTGGGCGAAGCCTGGCGTCGCAGCCGCGGTCCAAGCCGGGATCGTCAAGGGGAGCGCGGGCAACCGTTTCGCCCCGCTCGATCAGGCGAGCCGCGCCGAAGCGGCGGTTATGCTGGTGGGCGCGGTGGAATATATCAAGGCGCAGAAGTAAAAGCGAAGAAGCCTCCGGTTAGCTTGGGAACAAGCGCGCCGGAGGCTTCTGGTCGTTCGATGGGGATATGGACAGCACAGCAGCTCTCCCGATCGCTGCTTCGCAAGGGACTGCGTGGTTGAGGGCTAGTTGTGCGTCCCGTCCTCGGCTTATGGCAGCTGCCCATGCTGCCGGTCTTCAGCAGGGCTGGTCTCGCGCGTGATCGCGCCTCTGCCGCGAAGCATTGCGAGAAACCGTTCCGCAGCGACCGGCAGCGACTGATCGGCCCGAACCGCGATGCCGACGGAGCGGGGCGGGATCGGCTCCTTCACCTGAAGCTCGAACAGCCGGCCTGCTTCCAGCTGCGCTTCGACGTACGCGCGCGTCAGGAAGGCCGCGCCGTAGCCCCGCTCGGCCAGCTCGATCAGCATGTCGAGCGAGTTCAGCTCGATATCCACCTCCGCGGAGAGGCCGTGCGAGGCAAGCCACTGGTCGACGAACCGCCGGGTGCTGCTGCCGGGCGAATAGAGGAGAAGGGGCACGCGCGTTAATTCCAGCGCGGTCATCGGGCGTGCGGCCAGTTCGCGGTAAGCGCTCCCGACGACGAAGCAGTCCTGCACCGTCTGCAGCTGCGTCACGTTAAGCTCCGGATCGGTCAGTGGCAGATGAACGAAGCCGATATCCAGCTTGCCGCCTTTGAGGCGCTGCCGGATATCCGGCGTGCTGCCCTGGGACAGCCGGATGCGGATGCCGGGGTAGTCGGCGCGCATGCGGTCGAGCGCGGGCAGGATCAAGTGCTTGATCATCGGGCCGCTCGCCCCGATGCGAAGCTCGCCGCTCGCCAGTTCTTTCAGCGAACGCAGCTTGTTCTCGCCGGCTTCGAGCATCGCGAATGATTTCTCCACGTAATCGAGCAGCTCCCGGCCTTCCGTCGTCAGCGAGACGCCTTTGGGCAGGCGGTCGAACAGCTTCACGGCAAGCGTCCCCTCGAGCTGCTTGATCGCATAGCTGACCGACGGCTGCGTAATATGCAGCTCCTGGGCCGCTTTCGTCAAGTTGCCGAGTTTGGCGGTCGCGAGGAAAATCCGGTACCATTCCGTGCTGATCATCCGATTGATATAGATCACCTCTATGGCAATGCTCTTCAATTTCAATTTCTTAAATGTCTTGATCCGAATTATAATGGACATAACCATTCAGGTAAAGGACGTTTAGGGGGCAGAAACAAATGGCAGGCAGCACATACGGAGAGGTATTCAAAATCACGACGTTCGGCGAATCGCACGGAATCTCGGTCGGCGTCATCGTGGACGGCGTCACGCCGGGCGTCGAGCTCGATCCGGCTTACATTCAGAAGCAGATGGACCGCCGCAAGCCGGGGCAATCGTCGGTAACGACGCCGCGCAAGGAATACGATACGATCAACATCGTATCGGGTATTTTCGAAGGTAAAACGACGGGCACGCCAATGTGCATCATCCTGCAGAACACCGACATGCGGCCGGAAGCGTACAGCGATATCCAGAACGCGTTCCGTCCTGGCCATGCGGATTTCACGTATCTTGAGAAGTACGGCATCCGCGACCATCGCGGCAGCGGACGCGCATCCGGACGCGAGACGGCAGGTCGCGTCGCGGCGGGCGCCGTCGCGCGCAAGCTGCTCGAGCGCCGCGGCGTCTCGATCGTCGCATACACGAAGATGCTGGGCGGCATCGAATGCGAGACCTTCGACGAGAGCGTCATCGAAGAGAACCCGGTTCGCGCCTGCGATCCGGTCGCGGCCGAGCGGATGATCGGCAAGATCCACGAGCTGGCGGCGGCGGGCGACAGCTGCGGCGGCATCGTCGAATGCCGTATCCGCGGCGTGAAGCCGGGCCTCGGCGAGCCGGTGTTCGACAAGCTCGACGCGGAGCTGGCGAAGGCGATGCTGTCGATCGGGGCCGTGAAGGGCATCGAATTCGGCGCAGGCTTCGCGGCGGCGGGCATGAACGGCAGCGAGCATAACGACGAGATGGATGCGAGCGGGTACCGCACGAACAACGCGGGCGGCATCATCGGCGGTATCAGCAACGGCGCCGAGATCATCTTCCGCATCGCGGTCAAGCCGACGTCGTCGATCTCGCGCCCGCAGCAGACGATGAACATTTTCGGCCAGGAGCAAACGATTGAGACGCACGGACGCCACGATCCGAGCATCTGCCCGCGCATCGTGCCGGTCGTCGAGGCGATGGCATGCCTCGTGCTCGAGGACATGTACAAGCGTCAGGCGGCGCTGCACGACTAATAGAGAAGAGAGCCGGTTTGGGAAGCGAGAGCTTGCCGGGCCGGCTTTTTTGGCGTCTAATTGTTATGCGATTGGACCAGTTACTCGAGCGCTAATACTGTTATCATGCATCCATTATGAAATTATTAATATAACTAACATAGTCAGGCCAAGTTACCCGACTATTGACATTCAATACGCTGCAGCGTATATTTTGTCTACATATTGATCCATCGCAGCTGTGAAATTTCCGTTTGTTGAGCATACCATGTATGAACAAGTGTGCCTTGAAGTTTATATTTCGCAAAAGATGGAGCTGGGTAGTTTGAGTATACGTATCAGTCCAATTCAGACACTTGGGACATGGGATCTGCAGAAGTATAATATGGTTCATATGGAAATTGATAAGGAAGAAGTTCAGGACTTATCTCGTCTAAGTGCCGGAGCAGGTGGCGTACTCGATAAGTTCAACCTCCATTTTCAACAACAACCGTGGTATATTAAAGCCGGTTCGCCCAGTGGTCAAGGTAACTATAAACTACATGAGCCCATTGGAGAGAAGATAGCCGCTGATATCGCGCGTATATTGGGATTCAAAGCGGTTAACTATTCGTTATGGGTAGTTGATAAAGATTTATTTCAAGAGATTAACTTGCCCGAGGATAGCATGGATAGCTGGGATTTTGCCGATGATGTGGAGTGTATCGATATTCCGCGTATGGCGGGCAATGAACCGGTCGGAGACCTTATGTTTAGTCATACATTACAAAAATTAAATAAGGTATTGGTCAGCGCTTGCCCCTCCTTCTTGCAAGCGGGGCAGGGTTATTCGCCCTGTGCCGATCTTTATGAAGAAGGGCTCCGTCAAGAACTGTATCACCGAATAGTTGAAGGAGTTCCGGCAGCGCGTTCGGATTTGGATCAGATGATGGTCTTTGACTTCTTGATTCATAATACGGATCGACATGAGAATAACTTCGGATTTATTACGATAGATAATCAATTACAGGGGCTTTCTTCTTTGTTTGATCATGGTCATTGCTTGGCCATTAGAGAAGATTTCGCTGAATTTGAGGATCATGAAGTGGAGTATTTGGATGAAATGGCGGCAGGAAGACCTTTTGCAAAGCTGCATGCAGCGCTCCAGCTTATTGATAGGGAGTCGCTTAAGGGTATTAGGGGAGATGCAAGAATTGAAGAACTGCATGCAACAATGGAATGCTACGGTTCTTTGATAGGAACGAGAAAAGTGGAAATGATGAAGAGACTAATCGAAAGGAGATATGCTCATGTCCAAACTTTATTATCTAAAACATAAAGATGTGACGATCGGTTTAATTAAAGTCGATGAAAGCAGCATATCTTACGAAAGGATAAATGGCATTGAACATGAAATTGGCGATTTAGCCTTTCCGCTGGGCTTGTATCCAATCGCAGTAGTAAACGGATTTACTGTTCCGGCGCGTGACCATATACCGACTGATAAAGATATACGCAAGTGGCTAAGAGGGCGGATATTCCCGCGCGAACGTGGAAATGCGCGTACGATAATGACGAACTTAGCGGTGCGAACTTATAATCCGTGGGAAATCATAGCCAAGACGAGAGTCGTTAGTTTAAATGATTATTACTGGTTGGCCGTGAATGAAAACGAAGAATATTCCGATGTCCATCCACGATACAGGTTAGAAAAAAATCGGCACTATAAAGCACGAAAGTCGACCACTAGGAAGAAGCTCGAAGCAATAGCATACAGTAATAAAGGGAAAACGAAGATCATAATTACCTATACAATCGATAATAAGAACGCAGAAGCTTCGACTAGACATCACAAGTTGTTCAAGAAGCATAATTTACATTTAAGTAGTCCTTCGGGCAAGGTGAAAGTATGACACTTAAGCCGTTAAATCTGACCGCACAGTCACTGGCCATCCAATTTTGAAGGGATGAAGGGCATGTCTTCCGTTATATTTGAAACGCCATCAATCCAGATTGGTAAAATGGTTCGTGAACGCCGACTGGAGCTTGGCTGGACTCAATTACAGCTTGCCGAATTTGCAGGGGTCCGTCAGGCCACGATATCGAGCCTTGAAGCCGCAGATGAAGGCGTAAAGATGCAAACTGTTAATAAAGTTCTCATCATGCTAGGATTAGTTAGTTTAACTCCTGAGTTTAAGTAGATAATTTACCGAGATAAAAGGAGTCCGTTAATCGTGATTTCAAGACATTAAGCTGCAACGCAAAGAAGGCTCGAGACCGGCATCCCGCCGATCTCAAGCCTTCTTTTATTTCTTCGCCCACAGCGACTCAATCTCTTCCAGCGACCGTCCCTTGGTCTCCGGTACGACGCGCCACGTGAACACCACCGTGAACAGCGACATGAAGCCGAACACCCAGAAGGTCGAGGCCGCGCCGAACGAGTCCAGCATTGGCGGGAACGATTGCGACACGACGTAGTCGGCCGCCCACAGCGCCATGGAGGCGATCGCCGTCGCCCGTCCGCGGATACGGTTCGGGAAGATCTCCGACAGCATAACCCAGACGACGGGGCCGAGCGACACCGCGAACGACGCGACGTACAGCAGGATGAAGATCAGCACGAGCGGGCCGGACGTATGACCGGTATGGAACGCCATGCCGATGACGGCGAGACAGACGGTCATGGATGCGGAGCCGACGAGCAAGAGCGCCTTCCGGCCGACTTTGTCGATAAGCCACAACGACAGAATCGTGAACAAGAAGTTGATCAGGCCGACGAGAATCGTCTGGTAGAGCGACGCGTTCGTGCCGGCGCCCGTCTCCTTGAAAATTTCCGGCGCATAATACATGACGGCGTTAATGCCGGTTACCTGCTGCAGCACCGCGATCACGACGCCGACGATGAGTGCTAGGCGCAGACCGGGACTGAACAGCTGGCGCAGCGATCCGTTCTCTTCCTGGAACGACGCTTTGATGTCGAGCACTTCCTGGCGCGCGCCTTCTTCGCCGTGAATACGCACCAGAATCGGCAGCGATTCGGCCGCCCGGCCTTGCTTGATGAGCCAACGCGGGCTCTCCGGCACGAAGAATAGCAGGACGAGGAACAGCAAGCCGGGGATCGCGCCGACGCCGAACATCCAACGCCAGCCGTTCTCGATATCCCAGGCGTGATCGCCATAGCCGGCAATCGCGGAGTTGATGAAGTAGGTGATGAAAATGCCGGTCACCGTCGCCAGCTGGTTCAACGCGACCAAGCGGCCGCGGTACTTGGCCGGCGCGATCTCCGCGTTGTACAGCGGGCACAGCGTCGAGGTGAACCCGATGCCGATACCGCCGATCATGCGGGCGATAATGTAGCCGGTGAACGTGCTCGGAAAGGCCGAGCCGATTGAACCGATGACGAACAGCAGAGCGGCGACAATGAGCACCTTTTTGCGTCCGAACCGGTCGCTTGCGACACCGGACATCGCGGCGCCGACGACGCAGCCGACGATGAGACAGGATACGGCCCAGCCGACTTGCACCTGGCTAAGGGCGAATTTCTCTTCCATGAACCCGATGGCCCCCGACACGACGGCCGTGTCGAAGCCGAATAATAAGCCGCCGAGCGCGGCGACGATCGAGACAAGCGTAACGAATTTCATGCTAACCCGCTCCGCAGCGGGGGATTGTATAGCTGCTTCCACAGTGGTAACTCCTCTCGAAATAAGCTGGCTCGGCCATTATAGCACGCGCTCGCGCGGCGGAAGCGGAGCATCAACAGCACTATTGCGGGCACTTGCCGCAATATATTGCGTTCGGGCTGACGGCGTTTTCTAACATAGCGGCAAGCTAGCATTATTTTGAGGAGGAGGAGAAAAAAATGCTGGTGCGCGGCTACCCGAACCAACCGGAGATAGGATGCATGGAGATGGTACGAGCCAGCTGCCGTCATATTTACCATACAAAGGAGGAAGGTTAATGTTACAGGCTCTTGCTCGGCGCAAGGCGGCGTTCGTGGCGGTCATGTTGTTGGTACGCATCAAGTTCGTCATGTCTTACGAATAAACGGCAGATGAGCGTGCCCCCGGCTGTCGGGGCGCTTGTCCGTTCAAGGGGGGATCGCGCATGAAGCAATGGGAAAGGCAAGAAGTGGTAGTCTCGTATTCGCAGATCGCCGTCTATAATCGCGACGTGGATCATCCGTTCTCGGATTGGACCGACGCGCATATCCGGCAAGGCTTCACATGGCGGGAGGGCGCGGTTTCCTTCGGCACGATCGGGGACGAGCGCAGCGACATTGAGGTCGCGGTGCGTAAGGAGGCCACGCCCGCTCCGGATGCAATTCGGGCGATCGTCGTGCCGTTCGAGACGGGAGCGGGAGGCGTGATGGTTAGCAGCATTCTGTCCCAGGCGTATGAATACGATGTACCGCCAGGCAATTATGAGCTGTGGTTCGAAATCGTCCCCGGCGGCCCGGGGGAGGACGGCGGACGAACGCGCTACGTGTTCACGTTCATCCCATGCGGCGAGCCTAAGGCGCGGATCGCGAAACGGGACGCGGGGCTTACGCCCGGCAAAACGCTGCTGATGGTGGCGAGCCCGGCGATCTAATGCCGCGAAAAGGCATACGGCATGCAAAAGGCGCCGCGGGTCATAACGACCCGCGGCGCCTTTTGCATGGAGGCTGCCAGCATAACCGGAAGCTGACAGTGTATATTCTGCGAAGCGCGGAGCCTTTACCGCTCCGCGCTCTCCCGGCGCGCGTGCCATCGCGGCAAGCGGTGCCCGGTCACACGTCGGCGGTCAAACCTTATGCGGCGGCTTGCGCGGGTTGGCGCCGTTACGCGCCGCCTCGAAGCCCGCTCCGGTACTCCGTCGGCGTGACGCCGGTCACCTTCTTGAACACCCGGCTGAAGTAGTTCGGGTCGCGATAACCGGCTTCGAAGCACACTTCCTTCAAGCTGAGGCGCTCGTCCGCGATGAGCGTCTTCGCGCGTTCGATGCGCAAGCCGGTCACATAGTCGATGAACGTGTCGCCGACGCCCTGCTTGAACACTTTGCTGAAGTAGTGGGGATTCAGATGCACGTAATCCGCGACTTCTTCGAGCGAGATCTCCTCGGTGTAATGCTCCTCGATATATTGCTTGGCTCGATCGAGCACGGTAAGCGTCTGATGCTCGCGCTCCTCGCGGATATGCTGCAGCGCGCTCAGCACGTAAGCGCCGCTGTCCTCGCCGGGACTGCCGATGCCTGCGAGACTGTTCGCCTGAAGCTCGGCCTTGCCTTCGCGCAGCTCGTCGAATAGGCAGAAGGGGCCGCCTGGGCAGCAGGTCGAGGCGAATACGGCTTCGAAATACGACTGGCGCAGCCCGCTCTCGCCTTCTTGCCGGGAGCCGACGCCGACGGTGACCGTGCTGCCGGTCTGACGCCGCGCCAGCTCGGCGATACTCTCGGCGAATCGCTTGGCCGAACCGTAGCCGCCAGGATGCACGTCTTCCGGTTCCCGCATGAAGATCGCCATATGGCGTTCGATCGCGGAGCTGACGAGACACGGTTGGCCGCCGCTCTTGGCGAAGCCGCGTATCGTGTCGTAGAGCTTGCGGGTTAGCGCGGCGTCCGTCTTCTCCGGCAGCGCGACGACGAACGCTCGGCTCGCCGCCAGCGGGAAATCGATCCACTCCGCCAGCAGCGACGCGCCGATGCCCTGGACGTGATCGACCATCAGCATAAGGGCCAGCTCGTTCTCGGCAAGCGGCAGCAGCTCAGCCACCTGCTGGCGCAGGCGGAGTTCGCCTGCCCGCCGGATGCGATCTTGTTCGAGTTCCGCAAGCAGCTGCCGCAGCAGGGCGACGACTTGCTCCCGGCCGGCGGGCTTGACGATGTATTCTTTGACGCCCAAGGTGAGCGCTTCTTTCGCGTACGCGAAATAGTCGTAGGCGGTGACGAGCACGAGCTTCGCGTCCGGGAGCCGCTTGCGGATCTCGCGCAGCGCGGAGAGGCCGTCGATCCCGGGCATGTTGACGTCCATGAAGACGATATGCGGGCGCAGCTCCTCGGCCAGCTCAATTGCGGCGCGGCCATTCTCCGCGTGAATGATCTCGAACGTATCCGGCAGCATCCGGCCTACGATGAGCTCCAGACCTTCGCGTTCGAGCGCCTCGTCGTCGGCGATTAATAATCGGTACATCGGTTACTCCTTTCCTCTTGCCGGGATGCGCAGCGTAATTCGCGTGCCCTGCGCCGGCCCGCTGTCGATTCCGACCAGATCTTCTTCTCCGTAAAAAAGCCGCAGCCGCCGGAACACATTGCGCGTGCCGAGTCCGGTGGAGCCGGTGTTGGCGGAAGCCGCGCGTTCCTCGCCGGCATGCTCATCGCTAACGCGATACCCGCCGCCCGCTTGCAGCAGCGCCGCCCTCACGTCAGGCGACATACCGCGCCCGTTATCCGCAACGACGATCTCTGCGCCGTCGTCCGCCGTGCGGATATGCAAGCTGATCACTGCGTCCCGTTCCATGCCTTCGATGCCGTGCATGAACGCGTTCTCCAGCAGCGGCTGCAGCGTCAGCGCGGGAATGGCGAGATCGAGGACCGCCTCGTCGGCCTCGACCTCGAACCGCACCCGGTCGCGGAAGCGCGCTTGTTGAATAACGATATATTCGCGCACATGGGCGAGCTCGTCCCGGATGCGCACGGGCTGGTCCAGGCTGCGCAGATTGTAGCGGAGCATGCTGGACATCGAGACGATCAGGTCGCTCGTCCGGTCGGCGCCTTCCATGAGCGCCAGCTTGGACAGCACGTTCAGCGTGTTGAACAGGAAATGAGGGTTAATCTGGCTTTGCAGCGCGGCCAGCTCCAGCTCCTTCACGAGCCGGTCCTTCTCGGCGGCTTCCTTCTCGATGCGGGCCGATCGCTCCAGCGCGCCGAGCATTCTTCCGAATGCGTCCGTTAGCGTGCCCATCTCGTCGCGGGTTTGAGAGACGGGCGGCGGGGCGTCGGCCGCGCCGCTCGTCGTGACGCGGCCGGCCCAATCGACGAGACGGGCGACCGGCCGCGTGACGCTGCGCGAGATCCACAGCGCGAGCGCTACGCCGAGCGCCGTATGGACCGCGAACACGGCTAGACCGAGCCGGTTCATCCGGGCGCTCTGGCGCAGCGCCTCCTTATAGAGCGGCTCGTAGGCGGCGAGCTCCAGATCGACGAGCTCCGCGGCGGCTTCGCGGATGAAGCCCGCCGTCTCCTCGGCCGCCTCGTACCGGCTCAAGCTGACCGCGCCGCCGGCCCCCTCGTCCGTCAGCGCGGCCGAAGTCTGCTCCGTCAGCGTGGACAGCAGACGGCCGTAGGCGATGAACGCCGCTTCGTTCCCGAAAGGCTCGGCCGCGGAAACGGCCAACTCGCCAGCGGCCTCGGAAGCCCCCGCTTCCGCCTGGCGCAGCGCTTCCCCCGCAGCCGGAGCCGGATCGGCGAGATACCGATACATCGCGGTCAGCTGCGCTTCCGCGGCTTCGGCCGAGTTCCGAATGCCGAGCACCCGGTCCAGCAGCAGCCGGTAGCTGTCCTGCACGACATGGGCGCTCTCGAACAGCAGGAAGG
Organism: Paenibacillus aurantiacus; assembly: GCF_042431225.1. NCBI lineage: Bacteria > Bacillati > Bacillota > Bacilli > Caryophanales > Paenibacillaceae > Paenibacillus > Paenibacillus aurantiacus. Next base: position 75,871 of record NZ_JBHMDO010000041.1, read on the forward strand.
CGACGGTGTTGGCGAGCAGCACGAGCAGCGGGATGAAGAGCAGCAGCTTTTTGCGGATGCTCATCGCCTTACCTCGCCTCTGCCAGACTGTCGACGCTCAGCCGGTCCAGCGTGAATACGTTCGTGTAATGCTCGCCGCCGACGTCTTCGCCAGCCCAATGCCGCTGCAGCAGCGCGACCGCCTGCGCGCCCATTTCCTTGGGCAGCTGCACGACGGAAGCCGCGATCCGCCCGTCCGCGATGCCCGCCCGCGTCGCCGCCAAGTCGTCGAAGGCGAGCAGCAGCGCATCCGTCCGCCCCAGGCGCTGCGCTGCCGCCATCATGCCTTCGCCGTCCAGCGCGGTGAAGCCGACGAGCACAGTAATGTCTTCACCGGCAGCCAGCATCCGTTCGGCTTCCCGCTGGGCTTGCAAGCGCGAAATATTGGTCGCGCGCACCGTTTGGACCGTCAGGCCGGGATAGCCCGCGATCGCCTTGCGCAATCCGGCAAGCCGCAGCTGCTGGTTCGCGGCCGTCTCGCTGCCGATCAGCACGCCAATGCGCCCCTTGCCGCCTGTCTGGCTCGCGACCAGCTGTCCCATGATCGCCCCGGCCGCTTGATTGTCCGTGCCGACATAGGAGAGACGTCTGCTTCCCGGTTCGTCCGTATCGAGCACGAGCACGGGAATGCCTTGCGCGGCCGCCTCGTCGATGAGTTTGGCGTATTCGGTGCGCCCGCCGAGCCCCTGGAGCAGAATCGCGTCGTACTTCGAGGCGATCGCTTTCTTCAGCAGCCGGATTTGCTCGGAGGGGGCGATGCGCGCCGGCCCCATGTAGACGAGCTCATTGCCGGCTATCTCTGCGGCCTCCCGGGCGCCTTCCTCGATCGAATGCCAGAACGGGTTGTCCCGTTCTTGGGCGATCAGCGCGATTTGCTTGCGCGTGCCGCCTTGTCCGCTCGCTCCGCTGCTCGGGAACAAGTCGCCGATGGCCGAGGAGGCGCGAACGAATTGCAGCAGCAGCGCGGCAAGCAGCAGCAACAGAAGCACAATGCCCGCGTTCCAAATTCGGTTCACCACCTGGGACCATCGCTCCTTTGCATGCTTAATTTCGCGTAGAATCTAGATGCCATTATACCGAATCGGCGCGCCTTGCCCAAATACAGAGCTTTCAACCGCGAATTTCCTCATTATGGTATAATGCGAGAAAAGCCGAAGGGGACCGATCATGACATACGAGGACGTAATGGCGGAGCTGGAAGCGATGGGCTCGGAACAGACGAAACGCACGTTCTTCCGGCACGGGGCGAAGGAGCCGTTCTTCGGCGTTTCGCGTCGGGGATTTGAAGAAGCTGGCGAAGATCGTGAAGAAAGATCAGCCGCTGGTCATTTGCTAAAGCGAGTTCAAAAAATCGGCAAATCAGCACCGAGAAGGCGGCGGGAAGGCGAAGAAGGAGGAGCGGCGTTTAGGCGAACCTAAATGTGCACCGGGCTTCAAGGCTGAACGCAAAATGCGATGCCGAGTTACGCCTTGAGCTGCTTCGTGCTCCATTGGCGGCTTTGTGAACCACCTCTAAAAAAAGAGAACAACCTTATCAGAGCTCCGGAACGGGCCCGTGGATAAGCTTGTTCTTCATGTCCTCGTTATAAAATTCGTCGAGTTCGTCATCCGAGCAGAAGCTGCAGCTGCCGAGCACGTCCTGGCTGCGCAGCCGGGTGGACAGCATGTTGAGGTAAGCCATGAGCTGCCGTTCCTTGTTGACGTCCAGATAGAATTGAATGCCGTATTCGAATAGCGAATCGTCCAGCTTCGTCTTGCGCGTAAGGGCGCCGATGACCTTGACCGGCTCGTTGAACAGCTGGAACGTGAATTCAAGCACCAGATTGACGTGAATGGGCAAATCCAGCTTGGAATGCATCCGAATGCCGCCGGCGCTAATGTCTTTAATCGCAATTCGGGAATGCTTGGTGTCCGTCTTCGTGCCGCTCACGGCGATGATCTTGAGCAGCGCGGACAGCGGAATTTTAAGATTGACTCGGAAGAACGCCCGTTTATTGGACGGTTGCATGTTCGCATCAGCCTCAAGATCGAAATTCTACAGCAATTTATTATACACCAAAAGTCCTGCTTTAACAGGGTTGTCAAAAGAAGAATTTTTATCCGGAGCGGCTTGTAAGTTGATCCGGTTAAGAACGAATGTCATTCGGGTTCGAGGAGGTTGCTCAGCGATGCATCGAGCGGACGACGAGCGATCCGTCGCGCTGTATCCGGCCAAAGCCAAGACCGGGAGCCTCACGCTGGCCGCCGCGCTCTTCGTGGCGACCGGGTGCTCCATGATCGCAAGCGACGAGGTATTGATCCGGTTATTCGGCTTGCTATGCGTGTTGTTTTTCGGCGGCTGCTTCATTTATCTCGCGTATCGGATGTTCAATCGTCAGCCTTCCCTGCTTATCGACGACGAGGGCGTCACCGACAATTCATCCTATGTGGGCGGCGGGCGGCTGGCCTGGCAGGACATTGTGTCGATTCAACTATACGATTTCATGGGGCAGCGGATGATCGGACTTACGCTGCGCGACCCTCGGGCGCTATACGACCGACAGGGGCGGTTCAAGCGGCTGCTGCTCAAAGCGAACAAAGGGCTGGTGCATGCTCAGGTGAATATTCCGCAATCCGCCCTCGCGATACCGCTTGAGCAGGTCTACGACATGCTGCTGGAGCGCTGGCACCTGCATGTGGAGCCCGAGCTGCCAGGCGACGAGGAAGAGGAAGAGGAAGAGGAAGATGGGTCGGGCGACGAGGAAGAGAAGTATCGATAGGAAGAGAGGGGAAGCGACTTGAAAGCGGTGAGGAAACTCGGTAACGGCCCGGCGCAGCGAAGCGAAGCTGATAACAGATGCGGCCGGGCTTGAGTGGAATTTGTTATCAGCCGACTGCGCCAGCTCCCGGCCACGGACATCGACAAGTGGAGGGATTGGAATGGATGATCGGCAGTTGAAATTATTATGGGAAGCCGAAGAGAACGCCGTATTTCAAGGATGGGACTTCGGGTATATTCGCAATCGCATCCGGGAGCAGCCGCTCCCATGGGATTACCACGCGATCGTGGAAGCAAGCCTCAGCGAAGAGACGATGCTGCTCGATATGGGCACCGGGGGCGGGGAATTGCTGTGCTCCCTGCGTCCGCCTGCGGGGCGCACCTACGCGACGGAGGCGTATCCGCCGAACGTGGAGCTATGCAGGCGGACGCTGCCCGCGTACGGGATAGAAGTCAGACAGATCATCGAGGACGATAAGCTGCCCTTCGACTCCGGCATGTTCGATCTGGTCATCAACCGGCACGAATCGTTCTCGCCGGAGGAGGTATTCCGAGTACTGAAGCCGGGCGGGCGCTTCATCACGCAGCAGGTAGGCGGACGGAACAACCGCGAACTGGCGCGAACGCTGCTCGGCGACGATGTCGGCTTGACCGATTCGGATTTCGGCTTGGCATCGGCGAGGCAATCGCTGGAAGCGGCGGGCTTCGCGATCGAACGGGCGGAGGAATGCTTCCCCGTGCCGACCTTCCTCGACGTCGGCGCGCTTGTCTATTTCGCCCGCATCATCGAGTGGGAATTCCCGGGCTTCTCGGTGGAACGCTGCTTCGGCGCGTTGCGCAAGCTGCATGAGGAGGCAGTGCGCGTCGGCGGCATTGCGACCGTGGAGCATCGTTTTCTGCTGACGGCGGTTAAGCCGGACGAGACGCGTTGACGAGGAAGTACACTCGTACGGAATGGGAGAGGGACGATGCGAATTCGGTTGATTGACCCGGAAGAGGCCGGCGTTATTCGCGAGGCGGCTGGTCGCTGGTGGGGCGGAAACTACGATAGCGACATGTTCAGTAAATGGTACATTCACCATTTTCGCGAAACATGCTTGATGGCTGAGATGGACGGGGAGATGGCGGGATTCGTCATGGGCTTCTACTCGCAGACGGAGGCGGATTCCGCGTACATTCGGATCGTCATGGTAGACCCGGCGCATCGGGGGAGCGGCATCGCGCGCGCGTTGTACGAGGCGTTCTTCGAGCGGATCGCCGTCAGAGGGAGAAGCGTGGTTCGCTGCGTCACCGCGCCGCACAAGGCGAATTCGCTCGCTTTTCACGCCAAACTCGGGTTCCAGATCGAGCCTCAAGCGGAGGAGCGGGACGGATTTCCTGTCGTCGTCAATTACGACGGGCGCGGCGGCGAGCGGGTCGTGCTGGTGAAGCGGCTCTCGTAAAGCGAAGCTGCGGGTTGATAGGAAATGAAGCAGAGAAGGCCGCCAGTTGGCGGTCTTCTCGCGTTGCCTTTCGATTACATTCCGCTTGCACTGTTCAGTATTTTTGCTTGACTGCCCGCAGCAATTCATGGACAATGACAAACCCTGCACATGCACATTCGCTATAACTTGCAAAACCGAAGATAGGGGGGATCCAGACGTCCTTTTGTCATTTCTCATCGGTTGCTCAGTTTGAGCCCACTGCCCGTTATTTCCATGAAAAAGCAGCCGATCATTGGTGATCAGCTGCTGTAGTGGTTATTCCGCTATTGTTTCCCGAGGTCTAAAAGCAAACACCCGAAAAATCGGGGGTTCACCAATCATTTGTCATCCTTTCCATCCACAGAGAAACTCCGGAAATATAATTCCTGTTGCTTGATCATATAATCCGAAGATTTTTTCATCATCTCGGCAAAGAGCTGGCTTTCTTCCTCCCCTAGATGCTTAACGAGACCAACGAACATATTAAGGCGGGCCTCATTAATGCGCTGTATATACTTTTTTCCTTTATCCGAAAGCTGGATTCTGACAACTCGCCGATCGGCAGGATCGGCATGACGTTCGACAAGTTCCTGTACTGCCAGACTGTTGATATGATGCGTTACCGTTGGTGAAGTAACATTCAGTTTTTCGCTTATTTCCGAAACCATCAATCCCGGACTATCATCTTTGACATTCATGCTGATGAAAAAGAGAACCATGATCTCGCCTGGCTTTTGATTGTATATTGAGCGATTCTGCATCATATTTCCGCCAACCTGCGATTGGAAGTACGATTCCATTAATTGCATTGCTATTTTTTTCTGCTCATCCGACAATCCATTCACGCTCCGAATAAAAATTGTTTGGGAATTACATGATTTTCGCTGATCGGTTCCAGATGCAATGTCGCAATTATTCTAAGGCTCCATTACGTCTGCATATCGCGCTGCGATGGTATAGAATACCTCCTTGGGCTCCCAGGGCATGTCGGGGTAAGTCGCGCCGCGACCTTCTTGCAGTACTCGTACGATCCCATAAGACGCTCGGTCATAATCATTATTGGGGTCTTCGTCGTATGGCAAGTTGTGACAAGCAAAGGTACACCAGAATGCGGTGTCGACTCCGGCTTCCTCGAAAACGTTGACGCTATCGTTGAAGTATTGACTCTGTTCGGACTCATCACGTTCGTAGCTGCCTTTCAGCCGAACTGCACGCCCACCGTCCCACTCGACGATGAATATTCCGCGTGCGCCCAATTCGAATGCGCCATTGCAGGTCGTGCACCCGAACTCGGAGATCACCAGAGGCTTGTTTGAGCTTGCCAGCTTCTTGATTGAATCCGCATAGAGATGAGCAACATCAGCAGAGTTGTACGCGTCAACGGCGATGAAGTCGAAAGGTTCCCAGTTCACAGGTTCGCTAGGAAGGGCTGCATACGTAACTCGTCCCTCGAATCGAGCTCGAACGACGTCTACAGCTCTTGCTAGGAAGTCGTTGAGAAGAGTTGGTAATTTCGCGAACGCTGCACGGCTAACCGTCGGTTCGGACAAAGCCGCGAGGCGATCCGTCAGCGTCTCGCCGGGAAAGAAGCCGCGGGTAAAGAGCATGAGTTCGGCACCCGTGACCATGACCACCTCAGCCCCCGTAACCCGGAGCCGCTCGGCCCGTGCGGCACAGTCCGCAAGCAAGGCAAGCAGCTCTTCTTGGTCGAGTTCGTTGGTGAATGGCGAGAACCACACTTCGAGCCCTACTGCTGCTGCCGCCTGTGCAGCAATCTCCAGGCGATCAGGCTCGCCGCCTGTCACGCGTACGGCCGTGCAATGCAGGTCGCGCCGTATAATTTCCATCTCTCTGTACACTCTCGCCGGATCGAAGTTGGGGTGTGTGCTGGTTCCTTCACTTAGAAATCCCGTGTCATAGGTCACTCCACGCATGCGCATAGTTGACAAACTCCTTTCGGTTTCAAAATACATAGATTATCGAATAGTTAGATTATAAATATAATAGATGTTCTAAGTATATGCATGCGAATGTATATGATCAACAAAAATTTCCTTAAATTGCCCTTTAGTTGAGAAAAACGGCAGCCTTGCGCGGCTGCCGTTTCTTTGTAATCGTGGAGCTATAGTTCCTCTGTCGCAGTACAGCTTCGTGCATTAGCAAACCAACGTTTTTATGGTTTAAACGCTTCTTCTAGTGCAGCCGTATCTTCAAAGATTTGAAAAAACCTTATCTGCCCTTGCTCTACTTCGCAAACCATTGCCCAATCACTGTCGAATACTTTACCGGTTACACTGCTTATAAATCCGGTAAATTCCCTGATTTGGTCCCAACCCGGTATGGCGTTGAGATACCCTCATAATTGAGCATCATGCTCATCCCCATGGAGGAATGCCTCAGATTATGACAATGCATCATCCACAAGCCGGGGTTATCCGCCATCACATAGACCTCATAGGATTCGCCTTCTTGCGTTGCCAGCGTATCTAGAATAACTGAGCTGCCGGTCAGCGGGTGGCCATTTCGGCTTAATACCTGAAAAACATGCCCATGCAGATGAAAAGGATGATCGCCTCCACCATTGTTGATAATCGTGAGCTTCACACGCTGGCCTTCTTTTACAACGATCGGGGGGATTTCATGAAAGCTCTTGCCGTTAATCGATTTGACGAACAACTTTTGACCAAGCTCGAGTGTATAGCTCTTATCGATGATCAAGTTCCCGACAGGGGCAAGCGGGTCCGGTGCTCCATAATTCGTCCAGTCAAACAGCGAGTAATCGGAACGGGGCTTAGGATCGCTCCCTGCTCCCAGTACTGCTCTCAAACCTGAATCGGTTTCGACGATCGCCTTGCCTTCTTGTGGCATCCGTAACAGCAGATCGTAGCGTTGCCCCGCCGCTATTTGGAATTGAACATTTTCCAGCAACCCAGGCTCATGAAGGTCATGGCCATCCATTGCGATAATACGGTAAGCTGCTCCGTTCACGCTTATCGTTTCCGTCTCATTCGCTGCATTAATCATTCGTAGTCGAACCGCTTTTCCGGGACCCGCCTGGATATTCAGGCTTTTGGTTGAACCGTTCATGAGCCATGTTCCGTTCAATTGCTGGATAAGAAGGGCCTCCTCTTGTTTGTACTCCAAGCGTTTCTTCAGAGGCTCGATTATGAGCTTTCCGAGCAAGCCCTTTTCGACCTGGACCGAGCTGGCTTGATGGGAATGATACCAGTAGGTACCCGGATGGTCGGCGATAAATTCATACGTAAACTGCTCACCGGGCTTTACCGCTTCTTGCGTTACGCCGGCCACGCCATCCTGCGAACAGGGAAGGATGATCCCATGCCAGTGGATCGTGACACCTTCCTTTATGTCTGTATTCTTCAGCACGATACGTACTCTTTCTCCCTCCGTCACCCGAATTTCGGGCCCGGGCGTAATTCCATTGAATGCCCATACCTGCTCGGTTTGCCCATTGTCTAATTTCTTTTCGTGCTGTGCGGCTGTAAGCTCATATTCACGTACAGGCTCATTACCAGCTTTCTCGGTCATCGCTTCGCATGACTGGGTAGGCTGCAGGCCGATGGTAGTTGCATTATGCATGGTTCCATGTTCATGCCCGTTCATGCCGCTCATATGCTGCATAGCAGCCATGTTGACTTCAAACGGTTTTTGCATTCGCATTTGCCAAAAATACGTAAGAACAACGCTACCCAACAGAACGACCACTGCCAGACTGGCGATTCCGGTTTTACCTTTCCATGTCCATCGTCGCATATTCCGACTCCTTAAATTTATTGATCAATCCATTACATAACATTCTGGTTGATTAGGTGATAAAGCATTATTGCACATATTACTGCTTCTTTAGGTTCGGAATTACGGTAAGAACAACGCTTGCTCCCAGGATCGCCAATGCGGCAGCACCTAGGAATATCCAAGCAAAGCCACTCGTTAACGCTTGCGGTTGCGAAACACCTTGCTCAAGCAGGCTTTCTGTCCTGGCTGAGGATAAAGCTGTTAAAACCGCGATGCCAATTGCCCCGCCGATTTGTTGGCTCGTATTCACTAAGCCGCTTGCAAGCCCTGCTTCGTCATCGGCAACTCCGTGTACCGCAGCCTCCGTTCCAGAAACGAATGCGCCGCCCAGTCCGATGCCAATCAGCATGCTAGGACCAAGTAAGTGAATAGCGAATACAGCATTGCTTGGCGCGAAAGAAAGCCATATGAGGCCGGCGGCCAGCAAAACTAGAGACGCAGCCAGCGGGCGGCGTGTTCCGAATGCCTTAACTATGGAAGGGACAACGCCGGCAATTGCAACCAAAGCACCTGCCATTGGAAGCTGAGTAAGCCCCGCTTTCATTGCGTCATAGTGCAGTACCTGTTGCATATAAACCGAGAGTGCAAAGAATAATGCCGTAGTCGCACCGCCTATGAGGAACATCGCCAGATTGCCGCCAGTCACCCATCGATTGCGGAAGATGGACAGCGGCATGAGAGGGTTTGCAACCCGTTTTTCCAAGAAGATGAACGAAGATAGCAAACTAACAGCGCCGCTCGCTAATATCAACGTCTGAGGCGATGCCCAACCGACGCGTTCCGTTCCGGAGAGAGCGGCGACCAGCGCGGTTATGCCCGCGGTCACCGCCGCTGCTCCCGTCATATCCAAACCAGTGCGTTCGCTAGGGGCATCTTTAGAGATTAAGAAAGGTACTGTCGCGATGATCAGAACACCGACGGGAACGTTCACAAAAAACACGGATGCCCAACCTAAGGAGGAGGTAAGAACACCGCCTAATAAAACGCCCGCCGCGCTACCGATACCTGCGACCGCCCCCCAGATGCCGAGTGCTTTCGCCCGGTCCTGCGGATCTGCGAACAGCTTGGTTAGGAGAGCGAGTGCGGCCGGTGCCAGAAGGGCGGCGGAGGTGCCTTGAACCGCTCTGGCCGCTAACAACCACTCCCCAGATATAGACACTCCCGCGGCCGCCGAAGCGACGGAGAAGCCGGCAACGCCGGCAATGAACAATCTCCGATGCCCAAACCGGTCGGACAGCCTGCCGCCTAGTAGAAGCAGTCCACCAAACGGCAGCACATAAGCCGTAATAACCCAGCCCAACATATTGGTTCCCAAGCGGAGTTCGGAGCCTATCGCCGGAAGCGCGATATTGACGATGGAAGCGTCTAGCACAACCAAGAATTGCGCCAATGCGAGTGCAATCAGTGCCCACCATCGATAGGGCATTGCTCCGGGTATTGCCTTTAACGATTGAGCCATTACTGTCATAACAACCGATCTCCTTATTCATCGAGTTTGAGTGATCAATCAATTACTTTGCATTAAAATATCACTTCTTTTTCTGCAATTCCCGAATGGTTGCCGCAATACCAACCTCGGGTCTGGTTGCTGGAATAGCCCCGATATGGCGCCGATACTTCTCCCCGCTTAAGCGGAGCGGTTCTTCGGTTAAGTACAGCATTTCCACAACCTCTTTCATGACGGGAACGAATAATCCCAGCAGCGACAATCCAACCTTTCCAAGGGCAATAACGGGCTTATTCGTGCCGCTTGCCTGTTGAGCAATACGGACAATCTCACGGCCAGAGATAATGTCCGAACCAGGAATATTCCAGTTCTGCCCATAAGCCTGCTCGCGTCCCGCAAGCTCCACAATCATCATTGCCGCGTCAGGCAGATACACATATTCGCGCGGCGTTTTCATATTTCCTACGAAAAAGGCCATTTTCCCAGCTGCAATGGCTTCGAGCGTTCCACCTAAATATGAGGCTTGATTGGCGGTTGGTCCATAATAATCCGGAAGGCGTACAATCATTGGGCGTGCCTTACTCCATCTGCTGCTAAAGATCATCTGCTCAAAGGCAAGCCGTACTTTACCCTTTTTCGTATGAGGCTGCTTAGGATGGTCCTCAGTCACAAGTTCCATTTGTCTTCGTCCATAGGGGTAAATTCCATCAATGACAACGACCTTCAAACTCAGTCGGTCGGCCGCTTCCATTATAGATTCGCCGAGAGGAATCAACTTGCTCGCCATCTCGTTGTAAGGGACGTTCGCGCAATGGAATAGTACATCCGCATCTTTTGCTGCGGCCGCAATATCATCCGTCCGGAATGCATCCCCGATTGCAAACATCAGGTGAGGAGGGTTGCCTAACTGGTTGGCAAGTTCCTCTAGCTTGCGGCGAGACCGTCCGAAGGCAATCGTCGGAACTCCCCGTTGAACAAGTTCAGATACAATAACCGCGCCTGTGCCACCTGTTGCCCCAATAACAATTGCTTTTTTCATCATTCTCCAACTCCCATTCAAAAAAAAGTAATTGATCAATCACTTACCGATAAACAAACTATAACATCGTGTTAGTGATTGGTCAATAACTAATTTTCAAATTATGGCTTTCGCCATATTAAGATTCCCGTTCGATGAGCTCCGGCATATCAAGCGCCCACGAAATATTGCATAACATCCCCCTGGCAAGAAACATAAAGGTCCGATCTTCTGGATTCTGTAGCCCTTTCTCACGAAAAGCACTCAACACGATTTGACGCACTTCTCGAAAACCGTCGCGCATCACTTCCCGGATAGACTCCTCACGCATCGTCTGCGCTTGCATTTGCAAATAGGTCTCATTCATGTGGGAGACTAGGATTTCCTTATATGCCTCGATCAGATCGCTCTCCAGTTGCTCAGGGGTTGCTGCGCTTTCCACGACCAGTCGAAAGGATTGTTGGATCCTTTCCCAAGAAATCTCCAGTGCGCTGAGTAATAGCGCTTCCTTCGTGGCGAAAAAACGAAACACATAGGGTTGAGAAATTTTCGCCCGTTCTGCAACCTGTGCCGTAGTAGCACGGTAATACCCCGTTTCCGCAAATACCTCAATCGCTGCCGAGATGATTTCGGCTTTTCGATTTACGCTGCTTTTTTCATCCTTTGCCATAAACCCAACACTCCCTATAGTTATTGACTAATCAATTACAATGACCGGTCAAGTATAGCTTATTTACGACGTCCATGCAAATTATGAGTTCGTTATGGTAGCTACCCGGGCTAAGATCAGCGGTCAATCCGCGGTTTGCGGAAGAACGAGCGCCGAGTCGGCCACCGGCAGCGGGTCCTACTTCAGAGCCTCCAAGGTATTCGCAAGTATCGGATACAAGGAAAGTTTAAATACCTACTTTACAGGTTGGAATTATTGTGATAATTTATCTTCATACAAAATATCTTTCCAAAAAGAGAATAGGCCTACTGGATAACCAATGGCTTCTGACTGATCGAAGAGTTCCGCCCCGACGCATCGCCATGCGAGGGACGCGGCGCGCCACTTTGATGCGGTCGGGAGCTTTTTTGTTTGCATAAGCCGGAGGAGGAACGATGACAGAACGAAACATGCTGCTGCACGAGCTGGATGACGCCTTTCGCAAGATGATTCGCAAATTCGTGGCCGAGCGGGACAAAGTGCTGATCCACGGCGAGGTGACGCTGCCGATGATCGTCGTGCTCGGGAAGCTGCTGCGGGATGGCCCGCAGAAGGCGGGGGAATTGTCCGCGGAGACGGATTTCTCGTCGGGGGCGACGACGCAGCTGTGCAATCGCCTCGTGCAGGGCGGCTACATTTACCGGACGCGTCCCGAAGACGACCGCCGTACGGTGCTGCTGCACATCACGGATAAAGGACGGGCGTTCATGAAGTGGCTGCATGAGCAGGAGGACCATGATCGCTATAGCTTGTTCGACGGCTTCGAAGAAGCGGAGCTGCGCAACTTGCTGGCATATTGCGGACGAATCGTGGACAACATGCGGCCGTTCTTCGATAGCCTGCATGGGCTGACCGAGCTGCTGGACAGACAAGAGCGGCCGCGGCACGACGAGACTGCCGAGAGCGTCGGCAAACGGATCGCGCCATAAATTGAGAGACAGGGGACATGAGAAGATGAGAAGAGCAAGCGACAGACGCAAACGATTCGGATTCCGCGCGGCGGGGGTGCTGCTGCTGGCGCTGGCGACGGGGCTGGTCGCAGGCTGCGGGAATGCAGCGGACAGTGGGAAGGCGGACAGCGAGGCGGCAAGCGGAGGCGCGGGCGCATCGAGCGAACCGGTCAAGGTACGTCTTGCGCTCGACACGGTCGCGACGGGCTCGCTGCAGTTCCGGACGGCGCAGGCGCAGGGCTATTTCGAGAAATACGGCATCGACGCGGAGGTGTCCAACTTCGCTTACGGCATCGACACGATCAACGCGATGCTCGTCGAGCGGGCCGACACCGGCTCGGCGGCGGACTACGCGCTGCTGAATTCGCTGTCCAAGGGCGACTTCAAGATCGTCAGCACGCTTAGCCGCGAGACGGAGGAATCCGCCTCCGCCTCGATCGTCATCGCCAAGGGCGACGATATTCAGAGCGCGAAGGATCTGGAGGGCAAGCGTCTCGGCGTTGCGAAGGGCACGGTGTACGAGTACATATGGTCCAAATATCTCGAAGCCGCCGGCATTGACGAGAGCAAGGTGAAATACGTCCCGTACAGCACGCCGGACGAAGGGCTCGTCGGCATGCAGAAGGGGCAGATCGACGCGGTCATTGCGGCGAGCATTTTCATCGACAAGTTCCTCGGCCTCGAAGGCGCGCACAAGATCGGCGATCTGTCCGACGCCAACGCGAGCATCTCGTCCTACTTCGTCGTGCAGACGAAATTCGTCGAGGAGCATCCGGAGGCAGTCGCGAACATCCTGCGGGCGGTGAACGATGCCATCGCCTATATCAAGGACCATAAGGAAGAGACGGCCCAGCTGGCGTTCGACGAGGTGAAGCTGCCGAAGGAGGGCGTGCTGAAGGATCTCGAGCAGCTGACGTACACGATCGGCTTCTCGCAAGCGGACTTCGACCACCTAACCGAGATGAAGCAGTACATCAAGGACAAAGGCATTCTGAAAGTCGATTACGACCTCAAGGAGAAGCTGGCGCTCGAGCCGCTCCGGCAGGCGTTCCCGGATCTTGTAACTTATAAATAAAAAGACGGGCTATAGGACTTGAACGGATGAGCGGTACAAAGCGCGCGGAGCGAGAGAGATGAATCTGGAGAAACGTCAGTGTTCGCCCTTGTGAACGGATAACTACCTTTGTATGATTCCATCCAAGTTATCCGTGAACAACAGCGATCGTAAGACCATCACTCTTGCGCAGCAATCTTTGTCCCCATGAAGTTCACCTCCTATAGCCCAAGGAGGCCCACTATGACGACCCAACCAGCCGGCGCCCACGCGATCCGGATCGAGAATTTGCGCAAATCGTTCGGCGCCGGCGCGGGAGCCGCAAGCCGCGAGCCGCACTACATTATCAAGGACGTCAACCTGACGATCAAAGGCGGCGAGTTCTTCATCCTGCTCGGCCCGAGCGGCTGCGGCAAATCGACGCTGCTGAACATGATCGCCGGCTTCATCGGCAAGACCGAAGGCAAGATCGCGCTCGGCGAGCAGGAGATCGAGCGGCCCGGCCGGGAGCGGGCGATGGTGTTCCAGCAGGCGGACGCGTCGCTGTTCCCGTGGCTGACCGTGCGGGAGAACGTCGAGTTCGGCCTCCGGATGAAGAAGGTGCCCAAGGCCGAGCGCCGCGCCATATCGGACCGCTACATCGCGCTCGTCGGACTCGCCGGCCACGAGAACAAGTTCCCGAAGGAGCTCTCCGGCGGCATGAAGCAGCGGGTGCAGCTGGCCCGGGTGCTCGCGAACGATCCGGCGATTCTGCTCATGGACGAACCGTTCGGCGCGCTCGACGCGATGACGCGGCGGACGATGCAGAAGGAGCTCATCCGCATTTGGCGGGAGACGAAGAAGACGGTCATTTTCGTCACGCACGACATCCAAGAGGCGATCCTGCTCGGCCAGCGAATCGGCATCATGTCGATCGGGCCTTCCTCGCGCATTACGGACCTGTACGACATTCCGCTCGCGTACCCGCGAGATCTATCCGACCCGAGCGTGCTCGACTTGCTTGGCACGATCGAAGCCCATTTCGACGAATAAGGAGCTGGCATAGGCGATGAGCAGAGGAAAACGAATTTTGCAATACGGCGTGCTGCCTTGGCTGGCTGCTCTGGTCATCTGGCAGTTGGCCGCGTGGGCGTCGGAGCCGGACTTCCTGCCCGGCCCGTATCTGACGCTGAAAGGCGCGATCGAGCTCTCCAAGGACGGCTCGCTGTTCACTTACATTCTGTACAGCTTCTACCGCGTGTTCACGGGTTGGTTGATTGGCAGCCTGATCGCGATTCCGGTCGGGCTGGCCATGGGGCGCATCCGCTTCGTGCGGGCGCTTGCCGAGCCGATTCTGAACTTCGTCCGCTTTATCCCGGCGCTGGCGTTCGTAACGTTGTTCATGCTCTGGTTCGGCATCGGCGAGCAGTCCAAAATCATCCTCGTCATGTACGGCACGATCTTCACCGTCATCATCAACACGATGACCGGGGTGCTTGCGGTCGAGGAGGATAAAATCCGTTCCGCCCGCAGCATGGGCGCGTCGGAGTGGCAAATTATGCGCCACGTTATCGTGCCGGCGACGATCCCGTACATCTTCACCGGCGTCCGGCTGGCGATGAGTACGTCATACATGGCGATTCTCGGCGCGGAGATGATGGCGGCGAACGAAGGCGTCGGCTTCCTCATCTGGAACGCGCGGCTGTACTTCAAGACAGATTGGATTTTCGTCGGCGTCATCGCGCTCGGCCTGATGGGCTTCGCGACCGACCGGCTGCTTGGCTTCATCGGGCGGAAGCTGCTTTACCGTTACGGCATCGTGTTCACGGGCTCGCTGACGCGCAAAGCGTAAGGGGCGACGAGGCAAAACCATTTTCCTAAGGGAGGCATATCTATGACAAGTTGGAGCAAAGAGACGTTCGCCGGCACGATCGGCAAGACGGTGGAAGATTCGGTGCCGAGCTGGCCGCAGCCGGCACAAGCCAAGGATGGCGCGCCGAACGTCGTCGTCATTCTGCTCGACGATCTCGGCTTCTCGCAGCTGGGCTGCTACGGCTCGGATATCGCGACGCCGAACATCGACGCGCTCGCCGAAGGCGGCCTGCGCTATAACAATTTCCACACGACGGCGATCTGCTCGCCAACGCGGGCGGCGCTCTTGACGGGGCGCAATCCGCATGCGGCCGGCGTTGCGTTCGTCTCCGGCTTCGACAACGGATATCCGAACACGCGCGGCAAGGTGAGCAAGGAGACGGCGCTGCTGAGCGAAATGCTCGTGGAGAACGGGTACAATACATTCGCGGTCGGCAAATGGCACCTCGTCCCGGCAGCCGAACATTCGGCTGCGGGTCCGTTCGACAACTGGCCGCTCGGCCGCGGCTTCGAGCGGTATTACGGCTTCCTCGAAGGCGCGACGAACCAGTGGAATCCGGATCTCGTCGAAGACAATCGCCGGGTGAAGCAGCCCAAGACGGTCGCCGAAGGCTACCACTTAACCGAGGACTTGACCGACAAGGCGATCGAATACATCCGCGATCAGAAGAGCGCCGCGCCGGATAAGCCGTTCTTCGCGTACGTCGCCTACGGCGCGACCCATGCGCCGCATCACGCACCGCAAGACTATATCGACCGCTACAAAGGCAAGTACGATAAAGGCTGGGATGTGACTCGCGAGGAGTGGTTCGCCCGCCAGAAGGCGATCGGGCTCATCCCGCAGGACGCGGTGCTGCCGCCGCGCAACCCGAACGTGCGCGAGTGGGCAACGCTCCCCGAAGCGGAGAAGAAGCTGTACGCCCGCCAGCAGGAGGCGTTCGCCGGGTTCCTCGAGCATACGGATTACCATATCGGGCGGATCGTCGATTTCCTGCGCGAGATCGGGCAGCTGGACAACACGCTGATCGCCCTGCTGTCGGACAACGGCGCGTGCGCGATGGGCGGCCAGGAAGGCACGATCCATACGTGGGCGGAGAGCTTCGGCGTGAAGGAGACGCTGGACGAGAAGCTGCAGCGCATCGACGAGATCGGCTCGGACACGGCGAACAACCATTACGCGATCGGCTGGGCGCAAGCCGGCAATACGCCGCTCAAGTGGTACAAATCGTTCGTGCACGCCGGCGGCGTGAAGGACCCGCTCATCATTCACTACCCGGCGGGCATTCAGGACGGCGGCGCGGTCCGTACGCAATATTCGTACGTGACCGACATCGTGCCGACCGTGCTGGAACTCGCGGGCGTTCAGGCTCCCGAGGTCTACAAAGGCGTCCAGCAGCAGCCGGTGCACGGCACGTCGCTCGCCTATACGCTGGCGAGCGGCGATGAGCCGACGCGCAAGGAGACGCAGCACTTCGAGATGGTCGGCAACCGCGCGATTTGGCACAAAGGCTGGAAGGCGGTCGCGGCCCACAGACCGGACACGCCGTTCAGCGACGACGTATGGGAGCTGTATCACGTCGACGAGGACTTCACCGAGTCGAACGACCTGGCGCAGACGCATCCGGAGAAGCTGCGGGAGCTGATCGAGCTGTGGTGGGCGGAGGCCGGCCGCTATGGCGTGCTGCCGCTCGACGGTCGGTCGGTCGTCGCCAAAGTGCGCGGCGTGGAGAAGGCGAAGGGCGGCGCGCCGAAGCATGCGGTTACCGAGCGGGTATTTTATCCTTCCTCGTTCGGCCTGCCGTTCGCGAAGCAGCCGGATATTCGCAACAAGCCGTTCGAGATTCGGGCGTTCGTGAACCGGACGACGGTTGACGACGAGGGCGTCCTCGTCGCGCAAGGCGGGCGGTTCGGCGGCTACGCGCTGTTCGTGCAGCACAACCGGCTGACGTTCCACTACAACTACGCCTGGGGCGTGCAATATACGATTACATCGGAGACCGAGCTTCCGGTTGGCGAGCTGACGCTGGCGTTCCGCTTCGCCCGCACGAGCGACAACGAAGGCGTGGGGACGCTCTATGCGAACGGCTCGCGCATCGGCGAAGGCAAGATCGGGCATGTCGGCTTGCTTGGTTTCTCCAAGGATCAGTTCCATGTCGGGGAGAACGATCCGACACCGGTCAGCGAGACTTATGCGTCGCCTTTCCGGTTCAGCGGCGAGTTGAAGCAAGTTGTTTTCACGCTCGGCGGCTATTCGAACAGCCTGGAATCGCAGCTGGCGGTGGAACTGGCGACGGAATAACGCGCGGACGACATGTCTTGGCGGATACGGATAGCTTTAATGAAGAGAGCGCTTCGCGGTCATCGGCTTGATGACGCGAGGCGCTTTTTTTGGCGTGGCTGACGCTTGATGATTGACGACTGCGACTCTCCGAGAAATAGCGCCGGGATCATTTGTCCAGCTTCCGTTATAATAAGGAGAACTGGTAAGGAATGCCTGGGATCGCAGATCGTTCGCGGGGCATTAGGGGAGGTAGACGGGATTGACCGCGTTACTAGCGATGGAAGGATTAAGGAAGCAGCGGCCGGATCAACCGGATGCGACGTTGTTCTCGGAGATGACGGCAGAGCTCGCGGCCGGCGACCGGATCGCGCTGCTCGGCGGGTCGGGGCAGGGGAAGAGCACGCTGCTGCGCATTCTCGCCCTGCTGGAAGCGGCCGATGGCGGCAAGTTAATGCTGGATGGCAAGGAAGCTAGGGCGTACGTCGAGCCAAGGGAATGGCGGCGTCAAGTGTGCTATGTCGCCCAGCAGCCCGTCATGCTGCCGGGATCGGTGGAAGATAATTTGCGCGCGGCTAGCAGCTTGCATGGCACGCCGTTCGACGAGACGCTCGCGCGCCTTCTTATGGAGGCGGTGGGGCTTACGGGCATTGGTTGGCAGCGCGCCGCTTCGGAGCTGTCCGGCGGCGAGAAGCAGCGGACCGCCCTCGTACGCGCCTTGCTGCTGAAGCCCCGGCTTCTGCTGCTCGACGAGGTGACGGCTTCGCTGGACCCGGGCAGCAAGGACGCCGTCGAGGCGCTGCTGGATACTTGGTCGGCGCAGGAAGGCGCTGCTTGCCTCTGGGTGACCCACGACCTCGAGCAGGCTGCGCGGCATTGCCGCACGGTCTGGTTCATGGCGGAAGGGCGGCTGCTCGAGGTGGCGGAGTCGGACATGTTCTTCCGGGAGCCGGCGACGGAGCAGGGGAGGCGTTTCGTTCGGCCGGATACCGCGGAAGCGGCGGCTGTGAGGACGGAATCGACGAATGGGAGGACGGAATCGACGAATGGCAGGGCGGAACCGGTGACCGGATCAAAGCCGGATGCCGAGCTGCCGACCGCAACCGAGCTGGAATCGAAAGCCGCCGTACCGACGCCGTCCGCCGGGCAGAAGCCGGACACCGCGACGGGAACTGAGCAGAAGCCGGGCACCGCGGCGGGGGCTGGCACCGGCACGGAAGGAGGCGGGCGCGCATGAGCAATTGGGCGCTGGCGGCGACGCTCGTCTTCGTGCTGGTGACGATGCTGCTGTCCATCAGGCGGAAGCTGGGGCTAGAGAAGGAGATCGCCGTCGGCACGGTGCGGGCGGCGGTGCAGCTGTTCCTCATCGGCTATGTGCTTCACTTCGTGTTCGATACGCGCAATCCGGCGCTGATCGTCCTCATCATTGCCGGGATGATCACCGTCGCCGCGTTCAACGCGGGCAAGCGGGCGGACCGAATTCCCGGCATCCGGCTGCGGATCGCGGCCACGCTGCTCGTGACGGAGGCGCTGACGATGGGGCTGCTGCTGTCGCTTCGGATTATCGAGGCGACGCCGCAATACATAATACCGGTTAGCGGCATCATTATCGGCAGCTCGATGATCGTAGCAGGCCTGTTCCTTAGTGCGATGACCCGGGAGCTGGAGGCGGCCCGGGGCGAGATCGAGGCGCTGCTGTCGCTCGGCGCGACGACCCGGCAGGCGCTCCGGCACTCGGCCGGGCGTGCGGTGCGCTCAAGCATGATTCCGACCTTCGACGGTATGAAGACGGTCGGTCTCGTGCAGCTGCCGGGCATGATGACGGGCATGATCGTGGCCGGGGCCGAGCCGATCGAGGCGGTACGCTATCAGATTCTCATCATGTTCGTGCTGTCCGCATCCGCGGCGATTACCGCAATTATGCTCGGGACGGTCACCGCGGGACTGTGGTTTACGGCGGAAGGAATGGTGAGGAGAGCGGGGAGGCAGGGGTAAGCATTCGCGGCGGGGCAGCGGGCCCTATTGGAGGGGAGCGCGGAAGCGGATGTCGGCGCCCTTGCCGGTTAGACTGTGCAGCCAATGGGATATCTCCGTTGGCGATTGCTCATCATCTAGCGCTCCGCGGCCGCTGGCCATACACGCGCGAAACGGGCTTGTCCCCCTCAGGGATAAGCCCGTTTCGCGTATTTCTGATTAACGTCTGGACGACGACTCGGTTTCCCGCACGACCGGATTGCCGTTTTGGTCCAGATCGACCTTCTCTTTGCGGACCGTATCTTGGACTTGCTCCGTCCCCTGCACGGTGCGTTTGCCAATGACGATCTCTTCGGTGACGACCGGCTTCTTCGTGACCTCGACACGCTCCTCGGTGAGCGGGATGCGAATCGTCTCGTCCTCGCCGATCGGCGCGGCATCCGTGCGGCCGTCCGCTACTGCGCGACGCTCGACGTACACTTCCTCATGCTCGACGGGCACGTTGATGGTCCGCTGCTCTTCGACGACGTCTTTGTGCACGACGACTTCGCCGGCCTGCACCGCTTCCTTGTCGACCTGCAGACGCTCCTCGCGCAGCTTCAGCGTCCGCTCGCGGTCCGCCTCCAGCTCCTCGGCCGATAGCGCGGTTGCATCCGCCGGATAAGGCGTGGACCAGTCCTTGGTAACCGGGTCCGGCGTGAATAGATCGTTCGTCAGCGTATTACGGCTCGTATCTTCTGCCGTGACCGCCGTCTCGGCTAGACCGAGGCTCGTCTGATCTGCCGGACGCTTGTCCAGGAAACCCTTGGCATCGTCCGTCAGCACGAGATATTTGCCATCTTTCAGATCGGCGATGTACGTATCGGTGTCTTGGTCCGTCAGGCCCAGCGTATACAACCGGCCCCGCAGTCCCTCGTGATCATCCCCCGTAAAGAAGCGTTTCACTTTATCCAGGAAGGAGTTGTCCCGGTCTTCATCCGATAACGTTTGCACGTCCGCTTTGCGATAGAGATCGGTGAGATCCCACGATTCCTCTTTGTCCGCCACGACTGTGATGTCCGAACTTGTATACCCTCTGGCTTGGAGTGCCCGGATCGCGCCCAGCACTTCCGACGACGAGTTGAAAACGCCATAAACGGCTTTCGACATTGTCCATTCCTCCTTTAGGTTCCATCGCTCCGTGATACAAACCGTATATACCCGGCGGGTATGAACGATAAACGAGAGCGGCGAAACTAGAGAAGAAAGCTGCAGGGCCCCGCAGATCGCAAGATAGCTGGAAAAAGCGATGGTTGTGCTGGCAAAGCCGTCCGTATGAAAAGCCGTCGAAGCCCTCCGTCCGTCTACGAGAAGCCGTCCGCAAGAAGCCGGTCGAAGTCGTATCTCCGCAAAGCCGATCGAAGTCGTATGTCCGTCTGCAAGAAGCCATCAAAGCCGTATTTCTGCAAGAAGCCGCCGAAGCTGTATTCCGTCTGTAAGAAGTCCGCGAAGCCGCACGTCCGTCCAAGCGAAAGGCCGGCGAAGCCGATCTCTCGCGTTAACCGCGGCCGTCTGTTCGCTCCGATGGCGTCCAGGCGGATCGGGAGCCAGGCGCGTGCGCGGGAGCCGGGTCCATGAGCGGGTCGGCCGTGAACAGATCGTTGCTCATCGGCGCATGGACGGACGTATCTTCTTCGCGCACTTCGTGGGACGCGGCGGAGATGCGATCGTCATAGAGCGCTCCTTCCGACAGCGCCGCCAGCGCGGCGGCATCGAGCCTGCCGCCATCCAGGTACGGATGAGGAGGCGAATCATCGCCTGCGGCCGCCGCTTCCTGTCTGCTGGCATGGACGGTTTCGGGGCGGTATTGCGGCGGCTGACCGTTCACGCGGGCGCTGTCGACGAGAACGAGCAGCCTGCCTGCGTGCAAGTCTGACAAATAATCGTCAATATCGCCTTCGCCTACGCCAAGCGCGACGAGCCGCTCGCGGAACAGGTCATGCTCTTCGCCGGCGAACCAGCGCTTCACTGTCTCGAGGAAGGTGCGGTGCTCCTGGTCCTCTTCCACCGTCTGAATATCAGCCTTTCGGTACAGGGAGGCGAGATCCCAGGGCTCTTCAGCCTGCGCGACGACGCTGATTTCGTAGCTGTCGTAGCCTTTTTGCCGTAGCGCCTGAATTGCTTGCAGTACATCGGCGGTTGTGTCGTACACGCCATATACGGTTCTGCTCATCGGTCATTCCTCCTTGGTTTCTCGAACGGGTCGGTCTTCAGAAGTATTACCCGACAAGCAGCTGCGGATAACGAAACGAAGGGAAGGGCTCTGTAGCGCCCTCGGGTATGCGTCTGCTAATATGAGAATATTGTGGGAGGCTGTAAAAGGCAGGTGGAACATGGGGATTATGGGAAGACGCGAACCGAATCAAATAGCGGTTGAATTGAACTGCGAGGTTACCCGAGTGTACCGAAGCATATCCAAATACAAGCGCGTCAAGGTCCCGGTCGTGACGGCGAGACTCGACATTTATATCGACGGGGATCAATTGCACGATGATAACGTTTTTGAAGCGGACGTGTTCTATGAATCGCTAGTGTGTGACGGCACGTTCCCGATATTCAATTGCACGTGCGGCATTTTCGGCTGTGGAGGCTACGAGGTGAACGTGCGCCATGAGGAAGAACGGGTGCTGTGGGACACGGAAGGGCTGATCTTCGAGTTTGAGCGCGACGCGATGCTGAAATTCTCGAAGGAGCTGTTAGTCCGGCTGGAGACGCTCGAACGCGTTTTGGCTGAGAATGGGTTGCCGCCTCGGTATGATCATCCTACTTTCGCGAGCAAGATCAAGCGATTCGAGGAGAGAAGATAGCCCATGAAATTATTATTTATTTGCAGCCGCAACAAATGGCGCAGCTTAACCGCCGAGCACGTGTTTCGCGGTCAGGACGGATACGACGTCCGGTCGGCTGGAACGGAGGAAGGCGCCCGCGTCAAAGTGACGGAAGGGCATATCGGCTGGGCGGATGAGATTTTCGCCATGGAGAAGAAGCACGTGCGCCGGCTCAAAGAGAAGTTCGGTCCGTTACTGGATGGGAAGACGGTGCGGATGTTGGATATTCCTGACGATTACCGGTATATGGACGAGGAGCTGGTCGAGCTGTTGAAGAACCGGATGTCGGAGTTCATAGACTTGCCAGAGTAGATAGGCTGCTGGACTAACTCACGAACGAAAGGGAGCTTGCGCGATGGAGTACCATCATGACCGGATACAAGGCATCGAGCGGGAAGGGTTGTTATACATCGACGACGATGGACGGGAGCGGACAATCGATTTCGAGACTTGTCGCCGCAATTGGATGAATCACAGCGGCCAGTCGGAGAGCCGCTGCATCGCTTGGCGGGATATTCAGAGCGAACCGCCGTACATCGAATTTTTCTCCGATCCCAAAATCCGGTTCACGTTTCCCTACAAACGCACATGGCGCGAGAAATGGAAGCGGCACCCTTCGGAGCTAGGAGAGCGCTACTTTCAGGCGACGGTCGACGCGCTGGATCGGGAGGGATGGACGACGTTCGATTTGTCTTGATAGTCAGGCTTAAATAAGCTGACGGATAGGATGACCGGGATGGGAGAGGCGCGAGGATGAATCGATTATGGGGAATGGCACTCGCGGTATTGCTGGCGCTTGGGACTGCGGGCGAGAGCGGTCTGACGCCTGCGGCCGCGGCAAGCGACGTGACGGCGGTGGATTTGAAGTCATGGAAGCATCCCATCCGCAAGGTGTTCGCCGATTTCGGCGTGACGCTCAAGGGCGTGGAGCTGCTGCAGAATCGCACGTATCCGAAGTTTACCGTGCAGCTGCCGTACAAGCTGTCGGATCAGAAGGAACGCGACTTTGATGTTTTGGTCTCCGAGCTGGCCGGCGCTAACGGGTATTGGCCTTTCGAAATGGTCGACGACGCGCAAGCCGTCACCGTGCAGGCGAAGACGGATCGGAAGCTGAAGCTGGTGACGCGGGTGCTGGTGAACGGCAAAGCGAATTATTTCGACCGGGCGTTCGACGCGTATTTGGCGGGTATCCGCAAACTAGAGCAGTTGGATATCGTGGCGCAGGGCGATCTGGACGGCGACCGGAAGATCGAATATATCGTGCGAGATGAGCCGGACGATTATGGGGATGGCGTCAGTCTGCATGTCGTGCAGCGCAGCGGAGCGACGTTCGTCAATGCCGGACGGTTAAAGGACGAGGTCGGCGTCGCACACGAATTGGGCGATATCGAGTTCGCGCCGATGGACCGCACGGGAAAGCTGTATATCGTAGCCGAAATGTTAGGTCCGGTGGGCGGAGTGGGTTTTAACTTGTATCGCTGGGATGCCGGTTGCCCGGTGCTCATTCAGTCGAACTTTCCACATGCGACGGGCATGGGTTACCGCTATTTGAAGGATGTAGACAACGACGGGGTGATGGACAACGTCTCGGAATATGCGCATGGAGACTTCCAAGGGCATGTGATACTGCTGTACAAGCGGTTCGACGGAGCGGGAACGGAGAAGCATAAGATCGAATTTAGCGGCGTCAACGGGAGATTCCGCTACCCGGCGAAGGCAGAAGACGTCATCCGAACGTTTATCGAAGACTGTTACTGGGACGAAATTCTGCTGGCGGAGCGCAAGCAATTGGTCGCTTCCGACGCCGTCTTGAAGTTCAAAATTCGGGATTACGTGTATCTCGGCATGATGGATTACGGCGGAATCGATCTCGCGTTCAAGACCGCATCCGCGAAGAACGGAACGAAGACCATCGTCGTCACGACCGACGCGGCGGACGGCAAGGAACAGCGTCTGCAGTTCGCGATGACGACCGTGAACGGGCTGTGGAAGATTAATTCGATCAAAGCGCTGTGATGCGCCGGGAACGAATAAGGCTGCCAGGGGATCTTCCCCCGGCAGCCTTTGTGTCGTGCAACGTTCGCAGCCGGCTCTTAATGGCTAAGGATGTTGCGCAGTAACGCGCCGTAGAGTACCGCGGCTTCTTGCTTCGTCATCGCGGCGCCGGGACGGTATTCGGCCGCGCCGCTCGCGGACTTCGTCACCTCGGGGCCGTGCCAGCCGGAGGCCACGACGAACTGCACCGCTTCATCCGCCCATTTGGACGGAGCGGTCGCCAGCTTCGCGGACGCCGGCGTCGCGCCGAGAAGTCCGGTTGCGAGACGGTGCGCGACGACGGCGGCTTCCTCGCGGGTGATGGCGCGGTCGGGCTCGAAGTTCTGGCCCGGCACGCCGGTCAGTACCCCAAGCTCATATACCGTCTGCACGAGCGTGGCGAGCGGGTGATTGCGTATGTCCGGGAACGCCGCCGGGCTCTTGGAAGGCATGACTCCGGCGACACGGGCTGTGATGGCGACGAATTCGGCGCGGGTGATTGCGCGCTCCGGCTCGAAGGCGGCGGCTTCGTCGTCGTCGAACGCATTCAGCGTGCGAAGCAAGTTAATATCTGCGGCATACGGACTGTCGTCCGGTACGTCGGAATAGGCTGGCTTCGTCGGCAGCTTTTGCGAAAGGCTGTCCGGGGACGTGTAATAGATATACGTAATATTGCCTTTGTCGTCTTGCTTGAAGGCGGCGATCTGGCCGGCTTCGTCCTCGAACGTCAGCGGACCGGTAGGCTTCAGCGTATGCGTGCCGAGCGCGTCATCCACGAGCAGCACGCCGTCGCCCGCGGTGACTTTGGTCGCCAGAAGGGGGACGCGCAGGCTGCTGTAGAGCCCTTCGAATTTGGTCAACTGCTGCTTGGTGAAGACGGGAGCGGCTGGCTGATTACCGGCTTTCTTCGGATAGAAGCGGTCCATGAAGGCGTCGAAGTACATCGTCCGCAGCTCCGAGGACGCGTCGGACGTGGACAGAATCAGAGCGCCGACGTTCTGCTCGGGCATAAGCCACATCCAGGAGTGATAGCCTGGCAGGTCGCCGCCTTTGCCCATGACGTATTGGCCGTTCTGCATGTGATGGAAGAAAGACTCGAAGCCGTAGCCCATGATCGGGATGCCCGGGGCGGCTTCATAATGCGTCTCCAGCATGGACTTGACCGTCTCGGGCTTCAACACCTGCTTGCCGCCGAACGCGCCGTCATTCAAGTGGGCGATCATGAAGTTCGCCAGGTCGCTGCCGGTGATTAGCATGCTGCCGTCCGGGGAGATTGCGGGAGACAGCTGGTAAGCGTCCAGCGGCTTGCCCTGCGCGTCGTACCCGGTCGCCAGTTTCTTCGCGGAAGCCGCGTCGAGCAGATAGGTTGCGTTCTTCATCTGAAGCGGGGCGAAAACATGCTCCTGCATATATTGCTCGAACGGTTGTCCGGTGACGTTCTGAATAATGAGGCCTTGGATATTGAACGCGAGATTGTCGTAACGGTAGGCTTCGCCGGGCTTGCGGACGACGGTCGGCGCATTGCGCTTCACGGATTCTTCCAGCGAGAGCTGCTGCGCATTCGGATTCGTATCGGAGCCCGAATCGGTAAACTCGAAGCCGGTCGTGTGCGTCAGCAGGTGCTCGATCGTTACGGGAACGCCGGTCTTGTTCACGATGTTGACGCCAGGCAGGTACTGGGTAATGTCGCCATGCAGATCGACCTTGCCCTGCTCGACGAGCTGCATGAGACCGGTCGAGGTGACGGCCTTCGAGATGGAGGCGGCGCGGAATAGCGTCTCGTTCGGGTCGATCGGCTTCTTGGCGGCTACGTCGGCGTAACCGTAGCCCGCGTTCAGCAGCACCTGGTCGTCTTTGACGACGACGACGATCGCGCCGGAGAGGATGTCCAACACATCCTTGCGTGCGAAGAATTCGTCCGCGAACGCCCGGACGGATTTCGCGTCGACGGCAGGCGCTT
The DNA here is from genome assembly GCF_042431225.1 of Paenibacillus aurantiacus. NCBI lineage: Bacteria > Bacillati > Bacillota > Bacilli > Caryophanales > Paenibacillaceae > Paenibacillus > Paenibacillus aurantiacus. The sequence goes on from NZ_JBHMDO010000041.1 coordinate 102,089, forward strand.
GCGCGGTTGTGGCCGTCGCCTCGGCTGCAGCAGCAAGCGGAATAATGGAAGGGGCTGCCGATGCGGGGGCCGGAACAGCGGCATGCGCGGCATGCGCTGCTGCCGGTTGTCCGGCTACCGGCGCGGCGAGCAGGGCGGCAGCCAGCAGTGACGCCACGGCGATCTGGGTCGTTCGGGTACGATTGCGTATCTTCTTTTTCATCATGTTCACTCCCTCATATAACGTTGCACTCTTCCATTACATGGTAGTTGATCGAAGGAGGGAGGAACACCGCCCCCGGAATGATAATGCGGGGACCTCCAGGCGGAGGCGTGGGCTGGACCGCAGGCTCATCAGCGAGGTCCGGATTCGTCGCGCAAAGCGCGAATAGGGCTGCGCCAGCGCCACCGAAGTGACGAGGGTGCAGCCCTATTCAAGCAGACTGTTCGAAATACCGGCTATCATGCTTTCTTTTTCTTCAGGAAGGGCAAATGAATCGCGAACGACTTGCATGCGGGCTTCTGTTTGCCGTTCTTGTCGAAATGGAGCACGGCGTTGATCTCTCCGCCGATGACGATCACGATGCTCGACAGGTAGAGCCAGGTCAGCAGCACGATGATGCCGCCGATACTGCCATAGGTCTTGGAGTAGCTGCCGAAATTATTGACATAGAAGGAGAACGCCAGCGATGTGACGATCCAGCCGACCGTGGTGAAGATCGCCCCGGGCAGCACCTCCTTGAATGTCAGGCGCAGGTTCGGGACGAACATGTACATGAGCGCGAAGACGACGGCCATGATCGCGATCGGCAGCGCGAATTGGGCGATACTCCAGATCACGTCGAAGCTGCCGGGCAGCTGCGTCCACTTGTACAGATGGTCGCCGATGACGCGACCAAAGATCAGCATGACCATGCTGGATACGATGACGAGCGCCAGCACGACGGTGAAGAGCAGCGAGATGCCTTTCACTTTCCAGAACGGCCGCTTCTCCTCGACGTCGTAAGCTTTGTTCAGCGCCTTAATCACGGCGCTCACGCCGTTAGATGCCGACCACAGCGTAACGAGCAGACCGAAGGACAGCAGCGAGCCGCTTCGGGACTGCTGGATTTCCTCGAACGCTTCCGAGATCGTCGTGGTCGACGTCTCCGGCAGCACGAGCCGGATGCCGTCAATGACGTCGCGCACCGTCAAGTCGGCGAAGCTTAAGACGGCGATGATGAAGATGAGGAAAGGGAAGAACGACAAAATCAAATAATACGTCAGCTGCGCGCCCATCGCCGGCACCTCGTCGTCCTGAAAGCGGCAGTAAAGGCTCTGCGCGAACTGCCAGCTGCGGCTCTTCGTATCTTCCGGTTGGGCGGGAGCGTCATTGCGATGTGTATCCGGCCCGTTAGCCGGACTCGCGGGCTTGCGGCCCTGACCGCCGCTCGTCTGGTGAATCGTGCCTGCCATAAGTCCAAGCCTCCTCTCGATCGGTAGTCCTCATTACCCCGCGGTTCGCGGAGACAAACCCCGTCGAGACGGGCCAAGAGGAGGATGCGGGGGATGAGTCGAACGGCGGGATGAACAGCAGTCGAGGGCCAGACGGAAACGGGGAATCCGGCGATAAGACCGCCTTAGCAGTTGCAGCTTGGCCCCAGGCCGCGCTAGTTCCCGTCGGAAGCGGCCGGATTCCGAACGGCGCCGAGGAATACGATCGCGCCCGTCTCTCCCTCTTCGATCGCGAAGAAGAACGGGCGATCTGCCGTGAATTCGAACGGCTTCGCCGGTTCGGCGCTGCCGGCAACCATAGCGGCGGTCGCCGCCGCTGCTTCGGTACCAGACTCATCCACTACGATTCGGGCTTGGTGAATCACTTCGCTCAAGTAGAACAGCGCGCCTTCCTCGGCCATACCGGAGAAATCCGCTTTCTCCGGATCGAAGGCGGTCTTCATCCCGAGCTGCCGCAGCGTCTCCTCCAAGCCCAGCTTCGACTCGATGGTGAAGCGGGGCAGACGAACGACTCCTCTCGCCGATGCCAGTCCGGCACGCCACGACTCGGGATTGCTCATCAGCTGCGGCAGCAAGGCGTCGAGCCCGCCCGGCTCGCCGGGCAGCACGATCGTCATGCGCCATTCGCCCTCGCCATACGGCAGCTGCAATACCTCGTACGCCTGTTCCTTCTTATAGGCGTACGACCCTTTACGCTCCATCATCGGGACGCTCGCCGTCTTCCCGTCCGGAAGGCGGAAAGGACGCGCTTGCGTCTGGTCCTCTTCGAACGGTTCGCTCCATGCTCCTTTGAAATAAATCGCGTTGACGAGCGTCGACACGGTGTCAGGCCGGAAACTGTCGATTAGACGAGGAATCATCCCTCTCGTGTGCTTATCCACCCACTTATTGACGGTCGCGGGGGCATCCGGATCCAGAAAGTCGAGATCCTGTACCTCGGCCTTATAATAGGTCTCCAAATCGGCGGCGTACGCCTCTTTCAACTGAATGCCCCGCTGCACCCATGCCGCGTTCGCGATCTGCGCCGCCACATCGGGATCTTGGTGCTCGAGGATATCCGTCAGCGCGCGGGTGCCGGCGTTCAGCTCGTTCACGGACAACCCCTTGGCTTGCAGCGCTTCCAGCATCTCCGAACGGGTATCCCCGCCTGCGCCGTTCAGGACAAGGCCCATGGCCATCGATATGCTGAGCGGGGAGAAGAACCGGTTCTCGGCGGTTCCGGGCAGCAGCCGTCGCCCGAGTTCCATGGACAAGGCATTCGCGGACGCGATCTGCGCGCGGTTCGTATCCGAGACCGCGAAGCTCGGGCGCTCGGGGGCCGAGCCGCAGCCGGCGTTGAGGGCGAGAACCGAGGACGCGGTAACAAGCGCGACGCCCCTCATGAGCATCTTGATCATTTTATCGCCCTCCCAGTAATGTCGTTTAATGGAATATGACGAGCGGCGCGACGGAAAGGTTGCACACGCAAGCCCGGCTGCGATTTCGCTGACAAAGGCGGGGAAAGCCGGCCTGCGCGGAGGATGGCGGGAACGATAGTCCTATTGAAGAAAAAGGATTTCGTTGTTAGAATGGGAACGTTAGTTCTTGTGCGGGGTCCGGCTGGGCCGATCGCGCGTCGGATGAGGGCCGAACATTACTCCTGAAATTGTTACATGCAGCAATACCGATGCGCTCGGCAATGTTGTAAACTGTAAAGATATTCTAAATCGTACCATACTAAACGGTATCATTACGATTTCGGTCAAGGAGGCGCCATGAGTCAAGGGAAATCGAACGTATCGATCCGGCATTACGCGGCTCTGATGCGCCGTTATTTGCTCCCGCAGCGGGGAGCGCTGGCCGGATTGACGGCGCTGCTGTTCGCTTCGATCGGACTGCAGCTGGTCAATCCGCAGATTATCCGTTTCTTCATCGACGAGGCGCAAGGAGAAGGCGCGATGGAACCGCTTTATTACGCGGCCATCCTCTTCATCGCGTTCTCGGTCGTGCAGCAGGCCGTCAGCGTCGTGGCGACGTATATGAGCGAGAACGTGGCTTGGCGGACGACGAATACGCTGCGGGGCGATTTGGCGGAACATTGCCTGTCGCTGGACATGAATTTTCATAAGTCGCATACGTCGGGCGCGATCATCGAGCGGGTCGACGGCGACGTGAACGCGCTGGCGAACTTCTTCTCGAGCATGATCATCCACCTGGCGGGCAACGTGCTGCTGATCTTCGGCATCATCGCGCTGCTGTTCCGGGAGAATTGGATCATCGGCACAGGCATGACGCTGTTCGCCGTATTCGCGATTTACATCATTCAATGGATCCGCAAGTTCGCCGTGCCGGTATGGAGCGGCTGGCGGCAGGCGAACGCGGAGTTCTACGGCTTTATCGGCGAGCAGCTGGAGGGGACCGAGGACGTCCGCGCCAACGGGGCGGGCGGCTTCGTCATGGGCCGGTTCTTCGGCCTGCTTGCGCGGATGCTCCCGCTGCGGGTCAAGGCATTCCTCGGCTTCGCCATGATGTGGACGTCGACGATCGTCATCTTCGCGCTCGGCAACGCGATGGCGTTCGGAGTGAGCGCCTATCTATGGTACAAAGGCGACATTACGCTCGGTACGGTGTACCTCATCTTCTATTACACGGAGCTGCTGGCCAAGCCGATCGAGAAAATCCGCACGCAGCTGGAGGACTTACAGAAGGCGGACGCCAGCATCGTGCGCATCAACGAATTGTTCGAAATGAAATCGGAGATCTCGGACGGACCGGGCGTCACCTTCCCGGACGGGCCGCTCGCGGTCGAATTCAAGGACGTCGTGTTCAGCTATGAAGGAGCAGAAGGGCCGCCGACGCTCAAGGGCGTCAGCTTGAAGCTTGCCCCGGGCGAGGTGCTCGGGCTGTTGGGACGCACCGGAAGCGGCAAGTCGACGATGGCGCGCATGCTGCTCCGATTCTACGATCCGCAGCAAGGAGAGATCCGGCTCGGCGGCGCGGACATCCGACAGGCGAAGGTAGACGAGCTGCGCGCGCGCGCGGCCATGGTCACGCAGAGCATCGAGATTATGCAGGCGACGGTGCGGGATAACTTGACCTTCTACGACGATACGATCTCCGACGAGCGCATCGTCGCCGTTCTCGAAGAGCTGGGCCTTGCCAATTGGTACCGAACGCTGCCGCAGGGGCTGGATACGATGCTCGCTTCGGGCGGGGGAGGCTTGTCCGCCGGGGAAGCGCAACTGCTCGCATTCGCGCGCGTCTTCCTGTGCGATCCCGGACTCGTCATTATGGACGAAGCATCATCAAGGCTCGACCCGCTTACCGAGCAGCGCATCGAGCGCGCGACGCAGCTGCTGCTGGAGCAGCGGACGTGCATCATCATCGCGCACCGGCTGGCGACCGTGCAGCGCGCGGACCGCATTCTCGTGCTGGAGGACGGCGAGGTGCTCGAGTTCGGCAGGCGGACGGAGCTTGCGGCCGATCCGGATTCGAGATTCAGCCGGATGCTGAAGACGGGGATGGAGGAGGTGCTCGTATGAGTACGTTTACGTTTCTGTGGCGGCTGATCATGTACAGGCCGATCCGGTATTTCGTCAATGCGCTGGCGTGGACGCTGATCTATTTGGCTCCGATCGCGCCTGGGCTGGTCACGAAGGAGTTCTTCGATAACCTGACCGGCGATTCGGCGCTCGGCATCGGGATTTGGGGCATCATCGCGCTCTTGATCGGCGCGGCGCTCGCAAGGGTTATGCTGATCTTCATCGGCTTTATTACGGACGTTCATTTCCGCTTCCGCATCGGCATGCTGCTGCGCCGCAATATGCTATCGCACGTGCAGAAGCAGCCGGGCGCAAGAGCGATCCCGGTGTCGCCGGGCGAGGCGATCAGCTATTTCCGCGATGATATCGACCAGACGGAGGAGGCAGCGAGCTGGTCGGTCGACGCCTTCGGGATGACAACCTTCGCGGCCGTGTCGGCCGTCATCCTGATTGGCATCGATGCCGAGCTGACGCTGTACGTATTCCTGCCGCTCGTGCTGGTCGTGACGGCGGCTCAGCTGTCGACGCAGCGCATTCAGAAGTACCGGGCGGCCAGCCGGGAAGCGACCTCGAACGTGACGGGCGCGATCAGCGAGATGTTCGCGAACGTGCAGTCCATCCAGGTGGCCGGCGCGGAGAGGCGCGTCGTGAACCGGTTCCGCCAGCTGGGCGAAGAACGGCGCCGGACGATGGTGAAAGACAAGCTGATGAGCGAGCTGCTCGATTCGGTGTTCTCGAATTCCGTCAACCTGGGCACCGGTCTGATCCTGCTGCTGGCAGGGCAGAAGATGCGCGGCGGGGACTTCTCGGTCGGCGACTTCTCGCTCTTCGTCTACTACTTGACGTTCGTGACGCAGTTTATCACGAATTTCGGCAAGTTCCTTACCTACTTCAAGCAGATGGGCGTTGCGCTGGAGCGGTTGACGGCGCTGCTGCAGGGCGCGAAGCCCGGCGTCCTGACGGCTTCGCATCCGCTGCACCTCTCGCGGCGAGAAGGCAAGTTCGACCCTTACGGGGAGGGGCATGCCGCGTCGGCGGATTACGATAAGGAGCTCGAACGCCTCGAGGTGCAGGGGCTTGGTTACCGCTATCCGGATACGGGCAGGGGAATCGCAGACATCAGCTTTACGCTGGAGCGAGGCTCCTTCACCGTCGTAACCGGCATGATCGGCTCCGGCAAGACGACGCTTGTACGCGCGCTGCTCGGCTTGCTGCCGGCGTCCGAAGGGGCGGTCCGCTGGAACGGCCGAGAGATCGCGGACCCCGGCGAGTTCTTTATTCCGCCGCGCAGCGCCTACACGGCCCAAATCCCGCGGCTGTACAGCGACACGCTGCGCAACAACATTTTGCTCGGGCTGAGGGAGACGGACGGCAATTTGGCGCGCGCCATCCATGCGGCGGTTATGGAGCACGATATCGAGCATCTGCAGCTCGGGCTCGAGACGGTCATCGGACCGCGCGGCGTCAAGCTCTCCGGCGGGCAGGCGCAGCGGACGGCGGCGGCGCGGATGCTCGTCCGCGACGCGGAGATGTACGTGTTCGATGATCTATCGAGCGCGCTCGACGTCGATACCGAACGCAAGCTGTGGGAGCGACTATTCGAAGCACGGGGCGGGGCGACTTGCCTTGTCGTGTCGCATCGGAAGGCAGCGCTCGCTCAGGCCGACCAGATCATCGTCATGAAGGACGGCCGGATCGAGGCCCAAGGAACGGCGGAGGAGCTGCTCGCCGGCAGCGAATCGTTCCGGCAGCTATGGCATGGCGACGAAGGGTAGCGCATGCGAGTATACGGGAATCTTGCGGGGGATGCCGCGAGATTCCCGTTTTTGTGTATCCGCGGGTAACAATTGTGATTTTCTGGCTGATTGGGGGAAGGTTGCACAATCGTTGGCGAGATTGGGAGACGTTCTTGCGAATCGCGATAGAGAGCGGTATGATAGCACGAAAGGAAACCATTCCCTTGATGTAAATCGACAAAATCAGACAAATTATGCTATATACATCTAATTTTCGCATCAGTATAATGACATAATAAGTTAATTTCACAACATGTTCGACATATTCCGAAAAAGCCGGTTTCGAAGGAGCTGCCGTCTCTATCGCCGGGGCGGGCACAGCTCAGGCTTCGCACGTATCTTCGGCCGCGTCAAATTGATCAGGTTGCCGAATGGCTGGGATCCATCCTTCACTCGGGATGGATTTTTATTATATTGCGTCTCTTGATCGCTATAATCGGTCACATCCAGATTTCCTTATTGAAAGTGTGGACTTGTCGTGAATCAGAGCCAAACCCTTATGCAATATTACCCGATCGGGCTCATTATTATTTGCCTAATCATCTCGGTCTTCGCTTCCTATATTGCGCTTGATCTCCCCCGCTTGCTACTTGCATCGCGCGGAAGAGCGCGGCGATATTGGTTCTTGGGCGGCTCCTCCGCGCTGGGCTTCGGGCTATGGGCGCTGCATGTCATCGGCACGCTGAATTACCGCCGGGAAGGCGGGGCGAACGACTATTATCTGACGGCGCTGCTCTCTTCGCTTGGCATTGCCATCCTCGTTGCATTTGCATGCAGCGGCTTAAGCGCGCGGCGCGAGATAAGAACCGCGCATATGGTCCGCAACGGCTTGCTGCTCGGCTTGGGCGTGTGCGGCATGCATGCGGCGGGCGCGCTGGCGCTTGACCGGACGAGGATCGTATACTCGCCGGTATTATTAGGCGTAGCGGCCTTGCTTACGATTCTCGTAGGTGTTTCCATGCAGATTTTGGCATACCGGTTCCGCAGGCCGGCATCACCGATAAGCCGCTTGGCGAAGGCCGGATGCAGCATCGCGTTGGGGGTTATTGTCGCGGCCGTGCAATATGTCGGTATGATGGCGCTGCGGTTATCTCCGATTGCTTACGCCGAGACGGATGAAATCGAACCGAATCTATACTTTTGGCTGGCGCTCGGCGTGGCGGGGTGGTCGATTCTAGTTCTGGGCGTCGTGATGCTCGTCGCCAATTTCTTGGACCGCCGTATCGCTCAGCAGGTCGCGCTTAACGGTTCTTTGATCGAAGCAGCCAGCGATAGCATCGTCGTCATCGACGCAGCTGGCCGCATCATGGAATTCAACCCTGCCGCGGAGCGTATCTTCGGGCATCGCCGCAGCGATGCCGTCGGCCGGCTCATGCCGGAGCTGCTGTTCACGACGCTGCTGGGCAATACCTATCGGGAGGCGATCGCACGTTACGTCCGCAATCCAAGCGATAATCCGTTCGGCGAACGGACGGAGACGACAGGCATGCGCGCGGACGGCACGATGTTCCCGCTGGAGTTGACCGTCACGCGCATCCGCAAGGCGGATCCGCCGATTCTGGTCGCCTTCATGCGGGACATTACCGAGCGCAGAAGGGCCGAAGCCGCGCTGCGCGAGAGCGAGGAGCGATACCGCAAACTGGTTCATTATTCGCCAGACCCGGTCATCGTCCATCTGAACGGCATGATCCTGTTCGTCAACTCTGCCGCCGGGGAGACGCTGGGCGCGAGGGAACCGGAGGAGCTGATGGGACGATTCCTATCCGACTTCATTCATCCTGACGATAAGGAGATCGCGGATATCGGCTTGAATACGCCGCCGAGCCGGCTGGCGGAGAGCGGGCCGGTGGAACTCCGCTGCTACAAGCTCTCCGGCGAGCTGATCGACCTGGAAGTGAAGTCGATCTTCGTGAAGTGGAACGGACGGGGCGTCATGCAGACGATCGCGCGCGACGTGACGGCCAAGAAACAAGCGGCGCAGACGATCCGCCAGATGGCGTATTACGATCGGCTGACGGGACTTGCGAACCGCAATCTGTTCCTCGAGCTTGTGCACGGACACCTCAAGCAATGCGAAGACGATGGGGTTGAAGCGGCGATTATGTTCATTGACCTCGACCGGTTCAAGACCATTAACGATACGCTCGGTCATCATGTCGGCGACGAGCTGCTTAAGGCGTTCTCCGGCGTGCTGGCATCCTCGATGCGCAAGGGCGACATTCTAAGCCGGATCGCCGGCGACGAGTTCCTCGTGCTGGTGCCGGGGACGATGGAAGCCGAAGCGGCGGATATCGCGCGTACGATCCTCTCTCACGCGAATACGCCGTTCAAGGTCGAGGGATATAGCCTGATCGTCACGCCGAGCATTGGGATCGCGATGTTCCCGAAGGACAGCCGCGACGCGGAAGAGCTGATCAAATACGCGGATGCGGCCATGTACCGGACGAAGGAGCTCGGCAAGAACGGGTATTCCTTCTATGATTCGAACGTACGCACTATCTCCTCGCGCGAGATGCAGCTGGAGCAGGGGCTGCATAAGGCGCTGGAACAGGATGAATTTCTACTGCATTATCAGCCGAGGTTCGATTTGCAATCCGGCCGTATTGCGGGCGTCGAAGCGCTTGTGCGATGGCATAGTCCGGAGTACGGCATGGTGAGTCCGGCGGAATTCATACCGCTTGCGGAGGAGTCCGGGCTCATCGTCCCTATTGGCGAGCTGATCTTGCGCAAGGCATGCGAGCAGAACCGCCGCTGGATCGACGCGGGTTATCCGCCCGTGCGCATGGCCGTGAACCTGTCGCTGGTCCAATTCAGGCAGGTTCATCTCGTAGAGCGGATCGAGCAGATTTTGCGGGAGACGGGCTTGCCAGGCGAGCTGCTAGAGCTGGAGATTACGGAGAGCGTCGCAAGCCAGAACGAAGGGGCTGTGGCCGAACGGCTGCAAGCGGTCAAGGCGCGCGGCATCACCGTGTCGATCGACGACTTCGGCACGGGATACTCTTCGCTTAGCTATTTGCGCCAATATCCGCTCGACGTGCTGAAGATCGACCGATCCTTTATCCGCAATTTGCCGCATTCCTCGGACGATACGGCGATCGTGCAGGCGATCATCGCGATGGCGCACAGTCTGCACTTGAGCGTCTGCGCCGAGGGGGTTGAGACGAAGGAGCAGCTCGATTTTCTGCGGGAGCACGGCTGCTGCGAAGTGCAGGGCTATTATTTGTCCAAACCCAAGCCCGCGGAAGAGATCGAGCGGATCCTCGGAACGACGATCGCGTCCCGAATCGAGAGCGCGTCCTGACGCTCGGCGGGAGGCGTCTGAAGCCCGCCGGCAGGGGCTTTTTTCCACCGAAAGAGAGTGTTGACGGTAACGCTTTCTTTGCGTTATGATGAGGGCATAATCAAACACGACGGCGTGCTACCTCGGGTAGAGGGCATGAGCCAAGAGAACGATTCTGCGGAGCAGAGTCTTTTTCTTGGCTCTTTTTTTTGCCTTTTTGCCATAATAAGCGAAGGTGATGAATGCGATGACAAAGAGGGATTCCACATTGCGAATCGAACGCGCAATCAATAATAACGTCGTGCTTGTGCTTGATGACCAGACGAAGGAAGAGTTTGTGCTGATGGGCAAGGGCATCGGTTTCGCGGGCAAATGCGGCGAGAGCATTCCCGCCTCCGACCCGCGCATCGAGAAACGCTTCCGGCTTGATGATCCGGGCGAGATGGTCCAGTACCATTCCCTGCTCGGCGACATGGAGCCGGAGGTCATTCGGATTTCGGAAGAAATTATCGGTCTGATTACGGCGAGCTTCGGCGAGCTGGTGAACCGCAAAATCTATTTCGCGCTTCCGAGCCACATTCAGTTCGTGATCTATCGGCTGCGCAACGGCATGGACATCGTCAATCCGTTCTTGTACGAGACGAAGATGTGTTATAAGGACGAATACGAAATCGCCAAGCGCGCCGCGGATCTAGTGGGGAATGCCTTCCATATCCGGGTGCCGGAAGAGGAAGTCGGCTTCCTGACCTACCATGTGCATTCGGCGGTCAGCAACGTGCCCGTCGGCCAAATCGTGAAGTTCACCAACTTGATTAACGAGCTGGTCGAGCAGATCGAAGAGAGGCGCGGCATCCGTATTTCCCGGGAAAGCATCGATTACATCCGGCTCATTACGCACCTGCGTTATTCGGTCGAGCGGATCAGCCAAGACAAGCGCGTGCATAATCCGCTCGTCGCCGCCTTGCCGCAGCAGATGCCGGAAGCTTATGCGCTTGCGCAAGAGCTGTCGCAGCTGGTGCACGGCTATATCGGCAAGCCGGTGAGCGAGGACGAGATTGGGTTTCTGGCCATCCATCTGTACCGGCTGTTCGAGGTGTTCCAGGCGCCTGGACAAGGCGCGCCGTAACCCGAGCGGTCGCTATAGAGGAGCTTATTGCGGCAATAAGGCAGCATGCAGCGTACGACAAACACTATGACTTCAGGAGGTTTTCACTTATGTTCGGCAAACTGTTCAAATCCAAAAAAGACACCTTCCAAATCACCGCGCCGATTACGGGCAAAGCGGTACCGCTGACCGAAGTTCCCGATGAGGCGTTCGCCGGCGGGCATATGGGACGCGGCATCGCGATCGAGCCAACGGTCGGCAAGCTGATCGCGCCGTTCGACGCGGTCGTCGCGCACGTCATTCACACGAATCACGCCGTTATTCTGGAGCATGCCTCCGGTCTGCAACTGCTCGTGCATATCGGCATCAACACGGTCGCGATGAACGGCGAGGGCTTTAAAGGCTACGTGCAAATCGGCGATGAAGTGAAGGCAGGCCAGACGCTGGTCGAATTCGATATCGAGGCGATTCGCGCCGCGGGTTATCCGCTGATCACGCCGGTCATCATCGCGAACGAGGACGAGTCGGTCACGGAGCTCGAAGTACTGCAAGGTTCGGTTACAGCTGGTCAGGATCCGATTATCCAGGCGGTTCTGGCGAAGTAACGATATAGATCCAGATTTATTGACATCCTAGGGGGAGTAAACATGTTAGCTTTCTTGCAACGGATCGGTAAAGCGCTCATGCTGCCGGTTGCGACGCTGCCTGCGGCTTCGATTCTGCTTCGTTTCGGCAGCATCGATTACGTGAATGAGTTTCATTTGGGGGACAGCGTCGGCGGATTCCTGAACCAGTATATCGCCCCTTTCCTTAGCGCAGGCGGCTCGGCAATCTTCGACTACTTGCCGCTGATCTTCGCGGTCGGCGTCGCGATCGGCCTTGCGGGCGACGCGGTTGCCGCGCTGGCGGCTGTAATCGCTTACCAAGTGTTGACGACAGTCCTGACGAAAGTGCCGACCGCGTTCCCGGATATCGTCGGGGCGGACGCCAAACTGAACATGGGCGTGCTCGGCGGCATTTTGGCGGGTCTCGTGGCCTCGTTCTTATACAAACGATACCACACGATCAAGCTCCCGGACTGGCTTGGCTTCTTCTCGGGCAAACGTTTCGTCCCGATCGTCACATCGATCTCGATGGTGCTCGTCGGCATCGTATTCGGCTTGATCTGGGGTCCGATTCAGAACCAGCTCGATATTTTCGGCCGCTGGATCGTGGACCTGGGCGGGATCGGCGCCGGTCTGTTCACGCTCGCTAACCGGCTGCTCATTCCATTCGGTCTGCATCATATCATCAACTCGATCGCCTGGTTCCAAATCGGTGATTTCACCGACGCAGCAGGCAACGTCGTCCATGGCGATATCACGCGCTTCTTCAAAGGCGACCCGACGGCGGGCATGTTCATGACCGGCTTCTTCCCGATCATGATGTTCGCGCTCCCGGCCGCCGCTATCGCGATTATCCAGAGCGCAAAGAAAGAGAAGCGCAAAGCGATTGCGTCGATTTTCATCGGCACGGCCATCGCTTCGTTCCTGACAGGCATTACGGAGCCGCTTGAATTTGCGTTCATGTTCGTGGCGCCGGTATTGTTCATCATCCATGCCGTACTCAGCGGCGCGGCAGCCTACATCGTCGCGGAAATGGGCATCAAGCACGGCTTCGGCTTCTCGGCCGGCTTTATCGACTACGCGCTCAACTACTCCTTGGCGACGAAACCGCTCCTTCTCATTCCGATCGGTCTCGTGTTCGCGGCTATCTACTACGTGCTGTTCCGCGTGCTGATCGTGAAGCTGAATCTTAAGACGCCGGGCCGCGAGGACGACGAGCCTGCGACGGCTGGGGCGGCTCCTGCGAAAGCGGCTGCGAGCGGCACGGCAAGCGACAAGGCGGCAAGCGTCCTGGCGAATCTTGGCGGCAAAGACAACATCGTTAGCGTGGATGCATGCATTACGCGTCTTCGTTTGGTCGTGAAGGATGAGAAAGAAGTGAACGACGCGGCGCTGAAAGGGCTTGGCGCATCGGGCGTCATGCGTTTGGGCTCGGGCGCGGTACAGGTTATCTTCGGCACGCAATCCGAGCGTCTGAAGGACGAGATCAACAAAATCATGTAAATACGGCGGCCCGTCGTCTCCCGGCGCCATTATATAGAGAATGCGCCGGGCAAGACGGACGCCCGCAATGGCAAAGTTGGCCAAATGGATCAATCGATGGACGAAAGCAGCATTATACGAACAGGAGTGGAGAACATGCAACAAACATATACGGTGGCAAACCAGCTGGGCATTCACGTTCGTCCCGCGAAGCAAATCGTGGAGGTTGCCAAAAAATATCCAAACTGCAATATTTTCGTCGAGAAGGACGGCAAGCGCAATAGCGCCAAGAGCCTGGTGAACGTACTGACGCTCGGGGCCAAGCATGGCGATCAAGTTACGCTGATCACCGAAGGCGAGCAAGAAGCGGATGCGCAAAAGGAAATCGGCGCGATTCTCTCGGCCGCGATCGACGGCCACGGTGGAAACTAATGATCATCCGGGGGATTGCGGCATCGCCGGGTATCGCGATCGGCCGGGTATGGCTGATGGAGAGCGACGCGGAGACAACGAAAGCGCCGGTTAACATCAAGCCTGCGGCGGTCGAAGCCGAAATCGCGCGTCTCATGCAGGCGATCGCGGAATCCGTAATAGAAGTAACGGCGCTGCGCGATCAGTTGCTGGCGAAAGGCAAGGATCACGAAGCGGAGATTTTCGATGGTCATCTGATGCTGTTGGAAGACGAGGAACTGCTGGACCGGGCCCGGAATGCGATCGCCGGAGAACTGATGGCGGCGGAAGCGGCCATCGCGGTAGCGCGGGACGAAATCGCGGCCATGCTGGAGAGCCTCGATGACGAGTACTTACGCGAGCGTGCGGCGGATATCCGGGATATCGGCGGGCGGATTATCGCGCGGCTGACCGGTCGATCGGACATGCCGCCGTCTGGTGGAGGCGAGCCGGTTATCATCGTGGCGCCGGACCTTACGCCATCGCACACGGCGCAGCTCGACCCGGCGGCCGTCGCGGGCTTCGTGACGCTGCAGGGCGGACGCACGTCGCACTCCGCGATCATCGCGCGCGCGAACGGGATTCCGGCGATCGTCGGCATGGGCGATGTGCTCGCCGATCTTCGCGCGGGCGAAACGGTCATCCTGGACGGCGAATCCGGCGAGCTGCACATCGCGCCGAGCGAGATCGTTATCGCCGAATACGGTGCTCGCCGCGAGGCGGAGCAAGCCAAGCGCGAAGGGCTGCAGGCGCTGATGGGCGTTCCGAGCGTGTCGCTGGACGGCGTGCACGTCGAGCTCGTCGCGAATATCGGCTCGCCGGCGGATGCCGTCGCCGCTAAGGAGCGCGGCGCGGAAGGCGTCGGCTTGTACCGAACGGAATTCCTCTACATGGGCCGTGATACGCTGCCTTCAGAGGAGGAGCAGTACGACGCGTATGTCAGCGTCGCGCGCACGTTTGGACCGATTGCTCCGATCGTCATCCGCACGATGGACATCGGCGGCGACAAGGAGCTGCCGCTTCTCGCGCTGCCGAAGGAGGACAATCCGTTCCTCGGCTACCGGGCGATTCGGATCTCGCTGGACCGGCCGGAGTTGTTCAAGACGCAGCTGCGCGCGATCCTGCGCGCGAGCGCGCACGGGAATTTGAAAATCATGTTCCCGATGATCGCGACGCTCGCCGAGTGGTGGGCGGCTAAGGCGCTCGTCGACGCGTGCAAAGCCGAGCTGCGCGCCGAAGGCGCGGCGTTCAACGACGCGATCGAATGCGGCATCATGATCGAAATCCCGGCGGCGGCGCTGCTGGCGGACCGCTTCGCGAAGGAAGTCGATTTCTTCAGCATCGGCACGAACGATCTGACCCAGTATACGTGCGCGGCCGACCGGATGAACCAGAAGCTGGCACTGCTCAACGATCCGCTGCAGCCGGCCGTGCTGCACCTGATCGAGCGCGTTATCCGCGCGGCCCGCGCGGAAGGCAAGTGGGCGGGCATGTGCGGCGAGATGGCCGGCCAGCCGCACGCGGTGGCGCTGCTGCTCGGCATGGGGCTGCACGAATTCAGCATGAGCGCCAATGCGGTGCTGCCGGCGCGCGGACTGATCCGCGGCATCGACCAGGCGAGCATGGCGGCTTTGGCGGCCGAAGCGCTAGAGCTCGAGACGCCTGACGCGATCCGCGCGCTCGTGGAAGCGCGCGTGCCGGCGATTCGCCAGGCGTAATAGCAGGAATGAAGCGTACTCCGCTTGCGGGCGGGGTACGCTTTTTTGCGCTAACATGCCGGGAAACGTGCGGCTTGTGCGAATAGCAACGCTCGGCTCACTATTATGCGGGAAAACGGGTCGGCACGAGTCGCTATCGCGCGGCGCGACTCGCTATTGGCGGGGTAACTCGCTCGTAGAGGCGCGATAGGGACACTGAAGTCGCTATTGGCGGGGTAACTCGCTCGTAGAGGCGCAATAGCGACACTGAAGTCGCTATTGGCAGCGTAATCCGCTCGTAGAGGCGCGATAGCGACACTGAAGTCGCTAACGGCGGCGCGACCCGTTCGTAAAGGCGCAATAGCGACACTGAAGTCGCTATTGGCAGCGTAATCCGCTCGTAGAGGCGCGATAGCGACACTGAAGTCGCTAACGGCGGCGTAATCCGCTCGTAGAGGCGAGATAGCGACACTGAAGTCGCTATCGGCGGCGTAACTCGCTCGTAGAGACGCGATAGCGACACTGAAGTCGCTAACGGCGGCGCGACCCGCTCGTAGAGGCGGGATAGCGACACTCAAGTCGCTAACGGCGACGCGACCCGCTCGTAGAGGCACGATAGCGACACTGAAGTCGCTAACGGCGGCGCAACCCGCTCGTAAAGGCGCGATAGCGACACTGAGGTCGCTAACGGCGGCGCAACCCGCTCGTAGAGGCACGATAGCGACACTGAAGTAGCTATTGGCGGCGCGACCCGCTCGTAGAGGCGGGATAGCGACACTGAAGTCGCTATCGGCGACGCGACCCGCTCGTAGAGGTGCGATAGCGACACTGAAGTCGCTATCGGCGGCGTAACTCGCTCGTAGAGGCGCGATAGCGACACTGAAGTCGCTATCGGCGACGTAACTCGCTCGTAGAGGAGCGATAGCGACACTGAGGTCGCTAACGGCGGCGCAACCCGCTCGTAGAGGGCGATAGCGACACTGAAGTCGCTATTGGCGGCGTAACTCGCTCGTAGAGGGAGTGATAGCGACACTGAGGTCGCTAACGGCGGCGCAACCCGCTCGTAGAGGGCGATAGCGACACTGAAGTCGCTAACGGCGGCGCGACCCGCTCGTAGAGGCACGATAGCGACACTGAAGTCGCTAACGGCGGCGCGACCCGCTCGTAGAGGAGCGATAGCGACACTACGCTCGCTAGCGACTTAATCCAAGCGCACTGACACACCAAAAACGCCGGGAAGGTCTTCCTTCCCGGCGTTCTCGTCCACCATTTCGTCTATCGCGGACGGATGCGGATGTCCTCTAATTGTCGCCGCGCTCGCGCGCCGTCATCTGCTGCCATACCGAGCCGGCCGCTTCCTCGCCGCGTTCGATGCGCTCCAGCGCCATGCGCGCCTGGAGCCGCACCTCGAATTCGGCGTCTTCCGCCGCGGACCGCAGCGCTTCTACCGCGCTATCGTCGCCCGCTTCGTATAAGAAGCGAGCCGCCCGCCAGCGGACGAGCTTATTGCGGTCGCCGAGCGCTTCGATCATCGGGCCGATGGCCGAAGGATCGCCCAGATCGGAGAGCGTGTCGCCGGCCGTCCGGCGGACGGAGGCCGAGCTGTCGCGCAGCGCCGTGAACAAATGCGGCATCGATTCAGGCAGTCGCAGCTCGCCGAGGTAGACGACGGCCAGGCGGCGGATCGAAGCGTTGTCGTCCGCGAGGGACTTCGCTAGCAGCGGCAGCATATCCGGCTGCGGGATCGTGCGGTTCAGCGCTTCGTACCGCTCATTCCACTCCGGCGATTGGAGCCGCGCGGCGAGCTCCTCCGTCGTCAAAGGCTCGGGCCGCACTGGCGGCGCCGGCGTCTCCCCGCCCGCCGCACCGGCAGCAAGCGCGTCCGCGACGAGCGCATCCAGCCGCTCCTGCGGATAGGCGGCCGTAAGCTCGCGCACTAGCTCGGCCGCGATATCCTCCGGCTCACCGTAGCGGATGCCCAGCTCTTCGAGCTTGCGCTCGCGGATCATCGTCGCAGCGGCGGCCTTTGTAACCGCATCTGTGAATGCGGCGGGCATGGCCGCGCGGACTTCGCGTTCCGCCATCCGTACGCGAACCTGTATCGGGATGCCGCGGTACAGCTGCACGAACCCGTGCGCTTCGCCGAAACTGTCGGCCGCTTGGCCGTCCTCCGGCTTCCCGCCGTCAGCGCTTTCGCCGAGCACGGTCCGCGCCTCGGACAGAATGCGCTCCCAGTCCGCGCCGGGCTTGCGGTCGAGGGCGATGAAGTCGGCGGTGCGGAACAACCCGCGCACGCCGTCGATTCGCAGCAGGCTGCCGAGCGGCTCGGGCGCCGAAGCCGCGTCCGACAAGGCGTACGTCTCCCGTTTGCCTGCAGGCAGCTTTTCGTCCACATTTAGTTTCATCGTATTGGGACTTGGGGTCGGTTCAATAAAAATCAAGCGCATCGCGCACATACCTCCTTATGACCACGATCATGGCTTACATCTTAGACTCCTCCTAAGTGTACCGGAAATCACGTCGGGATGCGAGCCGCGGCGGTAGGGCGAAGGGGCCGAAGTAGGGGGTAATAAGCCGCCGAGCAAGAAGGGGAATCCATAGGCCGGAAATTAACTTTCCGCTCGAACCGACGATAGGGACGAGGAGGAAAGACCCGCCGGATTCCGTGTGTATATGCCGGATTTGCGCAAATCCCGCAAGGTTGGTATCGTAGAAGAAACGCACGGTTGAAGCCGAAACACGATAGGGCGGGGAGGGCAAGTTTCACGCATGCGCTATACGAATTTGAATCCGGAGGCGAAGACGAATTCCTTCGCCGATCTTCGCCGCTGGCGCCGGGAGCGGGCCGGTAAGATGAGAACGAAAGACTACTCTTGGCGGGTGCCGTCGGTCAAGGCCGATCTTCATTATTTGCGGAGCCGCACGAAGGCCGCCTCGGTCACGTGGATTGGCCATTCCACGTTCCTGATCCGCCATAGCGGACTTACGATCGTTACTGATCCGGTCTGGGCCGAATCGATGGGTTTCCAGAAAAGACTGGTGCCGCCGGGGATCGGAATCGAGCAGATGCCCAAGGTCGACGTCGTGCTCCTGTCGCATTCCCACTACGACCATCTTCATCTGCCCTCGCTCAAGAAGCTGGCGGGCGACAAAAGACTGATCGTGCCGGTCGGCCTAGGGCCGATGCTGCGCAAGAAAGGCTTCGAATTCGTCACGGAGCTGCAGTGGTGGGAGCAGACGATGGTGGACGGCGTCCGCTTCACGTTCGTGCCGGCCCAGCATTGGACGCGCCGCACGCTGACGGATACGAACCGGTCGCATTGGGGCGGGTTCGTCATCGAGCCCGTTGAATCGATCATGAACGCGAAGCCGCACGATTACGCGCCCGAGACGATCTACTTCGCCGGGGACAGCGGGTATTTCGAAGGGTTCAAGCAAATCGGCCAGCGCTTCCGCATTGACGTCGCGCTGATGCCGATCGGGGCGTATGAGCCGGAGTGGTTCATGAAGATGCAGCACGTCACGCCGGAAGAAGCGCTGCAAGCGTTTCTCGACGTGGGGGCAACGCTGTTCGTGCCGATGCATTACGGCGCGTTCGCACTGGCGGACGACACCCCGCGGGAGGCGCTGGACCGGCTCGAGGCGGAGCGCGCGAGGCTCGGTATTGCGCCGGAACGGATCGAGGTGCTGCCGCAGGGGAGAGTGCTCAAGATCGCCGAGGCCGACGCCATGGCAAAATCGGATTGAAAAATCCCTATCCGCCCCACTGGTTTCGGCGTCCGCAGTCCGGTAAACTGCAATTGAACGTAACACGCGCGCAACGACGCCGGGCGCGTTCCTTGAAACGTGTTCCTATAGATGCAAACGCAATCATCCAACGGGAGGCTATAACGCAATGAGCAGCATCGTCAAAATCGGCATTATCGGCGCCGGCGCGATCGGCAACGCGCATATGGGCGCATTCCAGAAAATCGAAGGCGCCCAAGTCGCCGCCATCACGGATACGTTCCTGCCGCACGCGGAGCAGCGGGCGCAAGAGCACAACATTCCGCTCGTCCACCAGAGCCCGCAGGCGCTGCTGGAAGATCCGGACATCGACGCGGTCGTCGTCGCCGTGCCGAACAAATTCCACGCGCCGCTGGCAATCGAGGCGCTTCGCCAGGGCAAGCACGTCCTGCTGGAGAAGCCGATGTCGATCGACGCCGAGACGGCGCGCCAGATCGTCGAAGCGAAGGAGAAGTCCGGCAAAATCCTCATGATGGCGCACCAAATGCGCTGGGAAGGGTTGTCCCGCGCGCTGAAGAGCCAGATCGAGGAAGGCAAGCTCGGCCGCATCTATAATGCGAAGGCGGGCTGGTTCCGCAAGAAAGGCATTCCGGGCTGGGGCTCCTGGTTCACGCGGATGGACGAGTCCGGCGGCGGACCGCTGATCGACATTGGCGTGCACATGCTCGACTTGACGCTATACATGATGGGCAACCCGAAGCCGGTGTCGGTATTCGGCACGACGTACGCGGAATTCGGCCCGAAGAAAGCCGGCATTGGCAACTGGGGCACGCCGAATTGGGACGGTTACTACGACGTCGAGGACTTGGCGACCGCGCTCATTCGATTCGACAACGGCGCGACGCTGTCGCTCGAAGTGAGCTGGGCCGCGCACGCCGCGGGCCTGAGCGAAGACCCGTTCATCTACCTGATGGGCACGGAGGCGGGCGCTTCGATCGTCGGCAGCACGGGCAAGACCGTCACGCACGAGAACAACATCATCATCGAATCGTCGCTCTCGCCGATCGAGGGCGACGCGCGCCAGCTGATGAGCGAACATTTCGTCGCGTGCGTCCAAGAAGGCAAGGAGCCGATCACGACCGCGCTGTCGGGCTACACGAACAACCGCATTCTGGACGCGATCTACGAGTCGTCGCGGACGGGCGACGTCGTGAAGCTGAACTGGGACTAGTTGTTCCGCATAAGAAGGCGAACGGAAGCAGCCACTGGATAATCCAGGGCTGCTTTTTGCCATGCGCGCCGCAGAAGCAGCGTAAACGCGGGTAAGCGGTTATCCCAGATGGAGCGAAGCGCTCGAACAGCGGCGGCCAAGGAGCGTATCGGTTATCCCGTCACAGCCGTGCCAGCGCCCGATTCGCGCAAGGACTTTTCGCGTCGTTTGTGGTATAATGGTGCGATGAGTATCAATTGAACAAAAGGACGGGATTGCGTACCATGATCAGTACAAGCGGCATCACGCTTCGATACGGGAAGCGCGCCTTATTCGAGGATGTTAACATCAAATTCACGCCGGGCAACTGCTACGGCCTTATCGGCGCGAACGGCGCCGGCAAATCGACTTTCCTGAAGATTCTCTCCGGCGAAGTCGAGCAGACGAATGGCGAAGTGCACATCACGCCGGGCGAGCGTCTGGCCGTGCTGAAGCAGAACCATTACGAGTACGACCAGTTCAAAGTGCTCGAGACCGTCATCATGGGCCACAAGAAGCTCTATGAGGTCATGAAAGAGAAGGACGCGATCTACCTGAAAGATCCGTTCACCGACGAAGACGGCATGCGCGCCGGCGAGCTGGAGGCGGAATTCGCCGAGATGAACGGCTGGGAAGCGGAATCCGAAGCGGCCGGCATGCTGAACGGTCTGGGCATCCCGCCGGAGCTGCACGATAAGCAGATGTCGGAGCTCTCCGGCAATGAGAAAGTCCGCGTCCTTCTGGCGCAAGCGCTGTTCGGCAGCCCGCACATCCTGCTGCTTGACGAGCCTACCAACCACTTGGATATGCAGTCGATCGAATGGCTCGAGAACTTCCTGGCCGGGTACGAAGGCACCGTTATCGTCGTATCCCATGACCGTCACTTCCTGAACCAGGTGTGTACGCATATCGCGGATATCGATTTCGGCAAAATCCAGCTGTACGTCGGCAACTACGACTTCTGGTACGAGTCCAGCCAGCTGGCCCTTCAGCTCATGCGCGACCAGAACAAGAAGAAGGAAGACAAGATCAAGGAACTGCAAGCGTTCATCCAGCGCTTCAGCGCCAACAAGTCGAAGGCGAAGCAGGCGACGAGCCGGAAGAAGCTCCTCGACAAGATCTCGCTCGACGACATCCGTCCTTCCAGCCGGAAATATCCGTTCATCCACTTCAAACCGGAGCGCGAAGCCGGCAAGCAGCTGCTGTTGACGGAAGGGCTTACGAAGTCGATCGAAGGCGAGAAGCTGATCGACAACTTAACGCTGACCGTGAACAAAGGCGACAAAATCGCCCTCGTCGGTCCGAACACGCTGCCGAAGACGGTGCTTATGCAAATTCTGATGGGCGAAGTGGAAGCGGACAGCGGCACGTACGCGTGGGGCGTCACGACGACGCAAGCCTACTTCCCGAAAGACAACTCGGCTTATTTCGACGGCGTCGAGATGAACCTGGTCGACTGGCTGCGCCAATACTCCAAGGATCAGGACGAATCGTTCATTCGCGGCTTCCTAGGCCGGATGCTCTTCTCCGGCGACGAAGCGCTGAAGAAAGCAAGCGTCCTCTCCGGGGGCGAGAAAGTACGCTGCATGCTCTCCAAGATGATGCTCTCCGGCTCGAACGTGCTGCTCATGGACGAACCGACGAACCACTTGGACCTCGAATCCATCACGGCGCTCAATAACGGGCTGATCGACTTCGACGGCACGCTGATCTTCACCTCGCATGACCATCAGTTCGTGCAGACGATCGCCAACCGCATCGTGGAAATTACGCCGAACGGCGTCATCGACCGCATCATGAGCTATGACGAGTACCTCGAGAGCGCGGAAGTCAAAGCGCTTCGCGAGCGCATGTACCCAGCTGAATAAGCGCCCTTGCAAGAAGAGCCCTGCGGCATGCCGCAGGGCTCTTCTTCATCCTATGCGTTGGTCATGATTAAGCATTCAAGCGTTGTCTCGTCTCAGCCTTAGTCCACATTCAAGCGCTACGTCTCCCCATGGGATTCGGATCGCAGCTGCGCGATGATGACGTTCAGGAAATCGTCCTTCCCCAGCTCGATGAGATCCGGACGCAGCATCTCCAGCAGCTCGAGCGCCACGTCGATGCGGGAGCGCAGCCGGCCGGCTTCTTCGCGCTGAGGCCTGTAGCCGGGAAGAGGGCGGACCGTCTGTACGGGCACAGCTTCTTCCTTCAGCTGATCCGTCATCCAGCCAATGCGCCGCTCAATCCGCTCGAGGTCGGCGTTCTTGACGCTGCAGAGCAGCCAGCCCAAGCCATCCGAATGCCAGCGGTGATAGACGTCCACCAGCAGCGTCTTGCCTTGAACGGAGATCATGTTGAGCTCAATGCCCTGCGCTGGTTCGCCGCTGCCCGGCGTGAGCAGCCGGCGGGCTTTCTCGATCGAGCCAGGGTCAAGTAGGTCGAGGAAAGATGCGCCCCGGCCCGGGGCAAACAGATGAAGCGCGGCTTCGCTGCTCTCCAGGAGGCGCAGCGAAGCATCTACGACGAACAGAGCGGCGGGAATCATAGACCAATGGAGCCTATCGGTGTCCTTCATAAGCCTTATCCTCCTGACATGTACTTAGCCCAATTGCTGCAGCTCTTCGGACGCCGAGTTGCGGAACCGATCCAGCCAATCGGACAATTCGAATAGATCGCCGAGCAGGACTGTCGCCTCGGGGACATGCGGCCGCAAATCGAGCCCGCCGAGGAGGAGCCGGCCCCCGACGAGGACAGCCGGTTTGGGTATCAGCTGCAGGAAGGCCTCGACGTAAGCGCGGAGCTGCACGATCTGATGCTGTATGGTAAGCGAAATCGCGACTACGTCGGGTTTATAGCTTAAGGCGCCCGCCATCGCATATTCGAGCGGTAGGTTAGGCCCGTAGTAACGGGTGTCCCAATCATGCTCGCGGAAGACGCCGGCGCACATTTTCAGGCCCAAATCGTGCTGTTCGCCCTCGGCGCACAGCAGCATGGCGCGGAACCGCCGTCTCTCGCCCGGAAGAGGGCCGACCCGCTCCAGCACCCAGTCGCAGACGCCCGAGGCCAGATGCTCGTCCGCGACGGAGATCATGTTGTTCTCCCATAGCTCGCCGATATGCCGCATCGCGGGCGTGAGCAGCCGGTCATAGAGGAACAAGCGACTCGCGCCGCTCTCCCGGTGGCGGTCCATCCAATCCATGACTGCTCCATGGTTGCCGGTAAGCAGCAGTTCTGCGAGCTCTTCGACGGCGAATTGCATCTATCGAGTCCCCTCTCCGAACGATCTCCACGCGGAAATCCGGCTTTTGTTCCCTATATTATAGGCCTTCTTTTTACTAGAAAGCGAGGAATATTTTGCTGGATTTTGCCGAACAGGGGGAACATCCGTCGAGCTTTACAAGTATGCCTTGTTTCGTGTTTCTAAAGCGTGTTTAATGTTTAATGAGGATTAATAGATGGGAGTTCAACCTCCCGCGGAGGAGCGTAACGTGCAGGAAGAACAAGGGCAACAGGAACGGCTGACCGTTCAGAATCTGCCGGCTCGCATTATCGGCATAGGCGCTTCGGCTGGCGGATTGGAAGGGCTGAAGACGCTGTTCCAGGAAGTGAAGTCCGATAACGGGTTGGCTTTTGTCGTCATTCAACACCTATCCCCTCATTACAAGAGTCTGATGAGCGAGATTCTCGCCAAATATACAAGCCTGCGCATCTTGGAGGCGGAGGATGACATGACGGTCGAAGCGGACACCGTCTATTTGGCGCCTTCACACCGCAGCTTGCGCATCCAGTGGGGAAAGCTTCGCGTTACAAGCCCGGAGCCGGGCGAGGTGCATTACCCGATTGACGTGTTCTTCCGCTCGCTGGCGCTGGAGCAGCATTCGCAAGCGATCGGTATTATTCTGTCCGGCACCGGCTCGGATGGAACGAAGGGGGCGACCGCGATTAAGAAGGCAGGCGGCATCGTCTTCGTGCAGAACGAGGCGACCGCCAAATTCGACGGCATGCCCCGAAGCGCGATCCAATCCGGTTATATCGATTATGTGCTGTCTCCGGAAGGAATAGCGGCCAAGCTGAATTACGCTCCGGCGCTTATCCCCAGCGCGGCCTCCATTGTCGCGGAATATGAACAGGTCAGCGAGGACGAGAAGGACGAGATGCTCTCGATGATCCTGGATCGAATACGCAACGTGACGAATATTGATTTCAGCTACTATAAGCGGCCGACCTTGATGAGACGGATCGAGAAGCGGATGAATGCCATGGGCTGCCAGACGCTTCCCGCGTATTATAAGCTGTTCACGGAGGAAGAGGACGAGCTGACGGCGCTGCGCAAAGATCTGCTCATCCATGTTACCAACTTCTTTCGCGATCCGGAGGCGTTCTCCCTATTGGCGGAACAGCTGCTCCCCCGGATTTTCGAGGCGAAGAGCAAGGAGCGTGAAGTACGCATCTGGACGGCGGGCTGCTCGACCGGAGAAGAGGCGTATTCGCTGGCGATGCTCGTGACGGAATTCATGGACGGGCTGCCGGATGCGGAGAGTTACACGATTCGGATTTTCGCGACGGACGTCGACAAGCATTCCATCGAATACGCCAACTTCGGCGTCTATCCGCTTAGCATCGAATCGAGTGTGAGCCAGCAGCGGCGGGAGCGATTTTTCACGCGGCAGGGGGACACGTATCAGGTCTCCAAGGAATTGCGGCGGATGGTCGTCTTTGCGCCGCACAATCTGATTAAGGATCCGCCTTTCAGCAACCTGGATCTGATTACCTGCCGGAATATGCTAATCTACCTGGAGAGCGAGATGCAGCGGAAGGTGCTATCGTTGTTTCATTTCGCGCTGAATCCTTCCGGCTTTCTATTCCTTGGGCCAAGCGAGACGATCGGGCGTTTGGACCACTTGTTCGAGCCATTCCATGCCAAATGGAATATGTTTCAACACAAGGCTTACCGGTCGGGCGGCATTGGCGGGCAGAATTTGCAGCTGGATACGAGAGACAGCGCGGCTGGCGCCCCCGATCAATTGACGAAGCGGAAGGTACGAGAGATGTCCAAATCGACGGAATTGCGCAGGACGGATGAATTATATGCGACGCTTGTGAACGAGCATATGCCGCCCTCGCTCTTGATAGACGAGAATCTGGATGTGAAGCATCTGACGGGCAAGATGCAGCCCTTTTTGTCGCCGATGGAGGGCCGGCCGAGCTGGAACGTGCACAAGCTGCTCGATCCGCGGCTGGCGATGGCGATCGTCACGGCGGTCCAGAAAGTGCGCGCGGGCGAGCCGCTGGCGTCGCTCTACAATGTCCGGTTCGACAATAACATGGGACCGGCGGAAGCGACGATCACGGTCAAGCCGTTCTCCCAATCGAATCGGGCGTTCAGCGGTCTCATGCTCGTCCTGTTCGAGCCTGCGGAGAAGCTGGCCGAGCATGGCAGCATTATCGAATCGATCGAAGTCGACGAGAATGTGCGCCGACAGCTGCTATGGCTGGAGAACCAGCTTCGCCAGACGGAGGAGCGGCTGCATGCGACGATCGAAGAGCTTGAGAGCTCCAGCGAAGAGCTGCAGAGCACGAACGAGGAACTAATCGCCTCCAATGAAGAGCTGCAGAGCACGAATGAAGAACTACAGGCGGTCAATGAAGAGCTCGTCACGATCAATTCGGAATACCAGTTCAAAATTCAAGAGCTGACCGAGCTGAACAACGACATGGACAATTTTCTCGTCAGCACGAAGATCGGCACGATATTTCTCGATACGCATCTGTGCATCCGGCGATTCACGCCGGCGGTCACGAAGGAGATCAATTTGCTCGAGGTCGACTACGGGCGTCCGTTCAGCCACATTTCGCATAACTTCTACTATACCGATTTCGTGAAAGACGCCACGCGCGTCTTGAAGACGCTCAAATCGACGGAGCGGGAAGTGAAGAGCA
Source organism: Paenibacillus aurantiacus (assembly GCF_042431225.1). Taxonomy (NCBI): domain Bacteria; kingdom Bacillati; phylum Bacillota; class Bacilli; order Caryophanales; family Paenibacillaceae; genus Paenibacillus; species Paenibacillus aurantiacus. The sequence continues at coordinate 128,395 of NZ_JBHMDO010000041.1, forward strand.
AGACGGGCCGGTGGTACAGCGTCCGCACAATGCCTTACCGGACGAACGAGCTGTTGACCAAAGGGGTTATCCTTACCTTTGTCGATATTACCGAGCTGAAGAAGGTCAACGAGGATTTGCTGAAGCTCTCCTATGCGATGGAACAAAGCCCTTCGGTCGTCGTCATTACGAACACCGAGGGTGCCGTCGTATACGCGAACCGCAAATATTACGACATCTCCGATTACAATCGCGAGGAGACGATGGGCCGGCATCTGGCGGAGCTGAACGATTGGAGCGCGGCGGACGTCGAATTCGAGGACATCTGGAAGAAGCTGAAGGCGGGCGAGACGTGGGAAGGCGAGCTATCTGGCCATGCCAAGCGAGGCGATCTGTACTGGGAGAAGGCGCAGCTGCACCCGATCATCAAGAAGGGCAAGACGATCTTCTACATGAAAATCTCCGAGCTGATCACCGAACGCAAGGAAGCGGAGGAGATGCTGCGCAAATCGGAAATGCTCTCGGCGATCGGCCAGCTGGCCGCCGGCATCGCGCACGAGATCCGCAATCCGCTTACTTCGCTCAAAGGCTTCACGAAGCTGATGAAGGAAGACAACAAGCGCAACTACATCTCCATCATGACGATGGAGCTGGAGCGGATCGAGCAGATCGTCAGCGAACTGCTTATTCTGGCCAAGCCGCAAGCGGCGGAATTCCAGGTGACCGCGCTCCACACGGTGCTGGGCGACGTGGTCATGCTGCTGGAGACGCAGGCGATCATGAGCGACGTACAGATCGAGATGCAGAGCGAACCGGGCATCTTTCTCGTGGAAGGCATCGCCAACCAGCTGAAGCAGGTATTCATCAATTTGATCAAGAACGGCATTGAAGCGATGAAGGACGGCGGGACAATCCGGATCACGACCGGCATGATGGAAGACGGTCTCGTATGGACGAGCGTACAGGACGAGGGGGGCGGCATCCCGGCCGATATGCTAGCCCGCCTTGGCGAACCCTTCTACACGACGAAGTCGAAAGGGACGGGCTTAGGGCTTATGATGAGCTACAAAATCATCGAGAACCACCAGGGCAAGCTGGTCTACGAGAGCGAGACCGGCGTCGGCACGACCGCCCGGGTCGGGCTGCCGGTCTGGGTGGAGCCGGATCGCATCGAGGAGGCGCAGCGGCTTACCCGCTCCGCGGCTTCCGCGCTGGCCAATTCGCTGCAGGAACTATGAGGCATCCCGAATGGCGTCTAACGCTTGCATCACGGCTTGCTCCGTCCTGCGGAGCGGCAGATTCCTCCCTTCGTAAGGCGCGGATCATAGGAGCGGCTTCCTCCCGGATGGGAGGGAGCTTTTTTTTTGCTATGCAGCGCAGCGCAATCTGCCATTGAGGGGCCATAGGAGGGTTGTCTTGGTCAGGATTGAATTTCTGAAGGATGGTGCGCGTTTGCTCGCCGGGACATGATTCCGGATGTCGATTTGTGATAGAATAAAGGGAACATAGGCGACGTCACGCTGGAAGGAGACCTATCTCATGTCCTTTTTTGATAAAGTAAAGCAAAGCGCGTCGGAAGCGGCGAAGAAGGCGCAGCAAACGGTGGAGATTACGAAGCTTCGCGGCCAAATCGCAGGCAAAGAGAAAGACATGGACCAGCTGTTCCGCCAAATTGGCGAATCGGTCTATCAGGCCCACGCGAGCCGTGCGCAGGATGGCGCCCATGAGGAAGAAGTGGCGGGCTATTTGCGGCAGCTGGACGAGGTTCGGATGGAGATCGACATGCTGGAGGAGCGCATCAAGCATATTCGTTCAGAGAAGTCCTGCGCGTGCGGCAAGGTCGTGTCGCTTGATACGCGGTATTGCCCGGACTGCGGATCGCAGCTGGCGATGGAAGAGCCGAAGCCGGTCGAATCGACGATGGGCGAGATTCGCGTCGTCTGCAGCCGCTGCGGGACGGAGAACGAGTTGTCCGCGAAATTCTGCGTCTCCTGCGGGTCGGATCTGCCCGGCTCATCCGTCGCCGATGCGGCGGAAGAGACGGACCGCGGCTGATTCCCTCATCGGCGGCGCATGGCTCGAAGCCAAAGCCGATCCCAACCTCAACCGTGCATAGGGCAAGGCATAGCTCGAAGTCAATGCCGATTTCAACGCCAAAGCCCTAAGCCGAAGGAAGAGCCCCCAGTCAATGCCAGAAAGCCCCAAGCTTAATGTCCTCTAACGAGGCGCATGGCTTGGGGCTATTCGTCATGCAGATTTGATCCATCCTAGCTAGCGGGTGTGCGGCTTGATCTCCGACGTCCGGAGCATGGCATGAATGAGTGCGTATAGGCAGATGACGGCAAGTCCGTAGTAAAGCAGGAACTGCGACGGCGTCAGCAGGCTCTCGAGCAGGCTGCCCTCCTGCAGCAGGTTGATGAAATTATCGTAGAACCGGACTTCGATGCCGACGGCCAGATTGATGGCTGCGATAATCGCGACGATGCCGGCGGCTTTGCCGAACCGATAGAAGGTCGTGGCGATGAAGTGTCCCAACAGCAGCGTATAAAGGGTAAGCAGGAAGTATTCCGCAAGGATGCTGGGCAGCGCATCGGCGCTGGTGAACAGATGGTGGGACTTCAATTGCTCGTTCCAGCCGGGCTGGTCCGCATAAACGGCATGCTCGATGGCGAACCCGGCGCCGATGAGCAAGGCGCTGACGAGCGCGAATGCGCCGCAGTATAGCAACGTGCCGAGCGCTGCATGCTTGCGCGTTATGCCGTGGTTGAGCAGTACGCCCAAGTGGACGTAGGTGAGACGGACGCCGACGATGAAGGCGAAGATGTTCAACGCTTCAAAGACGTTATCCCAGTAGCTGACCCGGATGGGGCCGAGGGCCACGCTGTCGTAGACAAGCGCGGCCGTTGTAATGGCGGCAGCGACAAGCCAGAACAGCGCGAACAGCTTGACTTTGCCGGTGGCCACCAGGATGCGCAGCGTGAGCAATGCGGGATGGACTGGCGGCTTGGCAGGGATCATGCGCGCACCTCCTGTCGGCTCGTCAGATGGACGAACAAATCCTGCAGCGGCAAGGGCCGTACCTCGAGATGGTACAGGTCGGCAAGCTTGCGCAAGCTATCCGTCATCTCACCAAACACGGACGCCGATTTCAAGCTGCCGGCTCCGAGCGTATGCAGCACCTGCAAGCCTTCGGTAAAGCGGTCGACGTCGGCCTCGGTCCCTGTAACGGCGTAGGCTTTCATTAATAGACGTTCGACCGGTTCATGGAGTATCAAATGACCTTGGTCGATGACGACGACTTCTTCGAACAGCTTCCCGACTTCTTCTATTAGATGGGTGGAGAGTATCAGCATCCGAGGATGGCGGATATAGTCCGCGAGCAGCTCTTCGTAGAACAAGTAGCGCGCATGGGCGTCCATGCCGATGTAGGTCTCGTCGAGGAGCGTGAGCGAAGCGCGGCTGGCAAGTCCCAGGATGGCGCCAAGCGCGGACTCCATCCCGCGCGAGAGATGCTGCACCTTCGTGTCCAGCGGGAGCTCGAATCGTTCAGCGAGGGAGCGTGCGTATTCCGCATCCCAATTCGGCCATGCCGCCCCCGCCATCGCCAGCGCATCGCGCGCTTTCACGAAGCCGTAGGACATCCGGCTGTCCCGCACGAAGCAAATTTGCCGGGCGAGGACGCTGTTCTCGTAAGGCGCTTGGCCTTGAACGAGGATGCTGCCCGAGGTCGGGCGCAGCAGGCCCTTCATCATGGCGAGCAGCGAGGTCTTGCCCGAGCCATTGCGCCCGAGCAGGCCGATGATTTTGTTGCCGGAAAGGGTGGCGGTGACACTGCGCAGCGCGGCGTGCGAACGGTATTGCTTCGTAAGGCTCTTCCACTCGACGGTCATGCTCATCCGTTCTGCGCCCCCTTGGGCCCGGTCATGTACGAAGCAATCTCCTCGGGCGTAATGCCGATGGCGTACGCTTCTTCGAGCATGGGGTCGACATACTTTCGGAAGAAACGCTCCCGGCGTTCGCGGATCAGGCGGATGCGCGCCTGGCGGCTAACGAACCGGCCGATGCCCCGTTTCTCGTACAAGATGCCTTCCTCCTCCAGCTGTTCGAAAGCTTTGGCCGCGGCGGCGGGATTGATCTGATAGAAGGCTGCATATTGGTTCGGCGACAGCACCTGCTCCTCTTCATGGAGCTTGCCGCTTATAATGTCTTCTTTAATCCGGTGCGCGATTTGCGCATAAATCGGACCGCGCTCGTCGAAATTCAAAGATTAGGCCTCCTAGTTCGGTTTCTTCGTCACTAACGTTAACACCGGACCAAAACACTGTCAATCCTTGGCATACGGGGGGCGGGCGGGATGTGGAAGCGGCCGGAAATAGGTTTGATTTCATACATAACGGCAATGCTAGACTAGGGCCGCCGGATAAGGTCTGGACAAAGTTGGAGGCGGTCAAACTTCTTGCACGGGTAGGGAAAGTATGCTTCGCGGCAACACTGTTTCTCTAGACCCACCCGAACAAGGCTTGGTATGCTGAAAGCGGCAAGAGCCATCCGACGGATTGGAGCGAATGATCCGGCCGGGAGCTTGCCATGGAGAGGAGCTGCCGCAAGTGGATCAATATCAAGAAATCAAGCAGGGCGAGCGGGGAGCCTGGGTGAGCATCGGCGCCTATCTGGTGCTGTCGGCCCTGAAGCTCGGCGCGGGATACGCCTTTGCTTCCGCCGCGCTCGTCGCCGACGGATTTAATAATTTAACCGACATTATCGCATCGACCGCTGTGCTGATCGGCCTGCGGATCTCGCAGAAGCCGCCCGACGAGGACCATCCTTACGGGCATTTCCGCGCGGAGACGATCGCGGCGCTCGTTGCTTCCTTCATTATGGCGACCGTGGGTATCCAGGTGCTGATCAGCGCGGGCAAATCGCTCTTCGCCGGCCACCAGGCGGCGCCCGATCTGCTGACCGCGTGGGTTGCGCTCGGTTCGGCGGTCCTCATGTTCTTCGTCTACGCGTACAACAAGCGGCTCGCCAAGCGGATCAACAACCAAGCGCTTATGGCGGCCGCCAAGGATAATCTGTCCGACGCGCTGGTGAGTATCGGCGCGGCCGTCGGCATCATCGGCGCCCAGTTCGGCTTGCACTGGCTCGACCCGGTGGCGGCGTTGTTCGTAGGCGTAATCATCTGCAAGACGGCGTGGGAAATTTTCTATAGCTCCACTCACGCGCTGACCGACGGCTTTAATGAAGAAGAATTGCATACGCTGCGGAGCACGATCGAGCGCACGCAGGGCGTCCGAACCATCAAAGACATCAAGGCCCGCGTGCACGGGAGCAACGTGTTGATCGACGTCGTCGTCCAGGTTGATCCCGATTTATCGCTGAAGGAGAGCCACCGGATCAGCGACGAGATCGAGCGGCGCATGGAGCGCAAGCACAATATCATGAGCGTTCACGTTCACGTGGAGCCGCTAGGCGCGGAGGGCGGCGCGAATTGAGCGCAAGCGAACCCGCGCGGTTCGGACAAGAGCAGTCAGGAAGGCGAGAGCCGACCTGGCTTTTTTGTTTGTAATGGAAAGGAAGTGAAGCGGGTCAGCGGGAGCGGATGAAAGCGAGGAAGAGCAGGATGATGCAAGAAGCACGTAACAGCAGCTATGCAACCCAAGTACAACGTCCCGAACGAAGCTCGAATCAAGGGTTTTGTCCAAAATAGATTTAAGGATTACAAGCAGCATTCTGATCCATTTGTTTGGACAAAAGCGGGCTCGCATCGAAAGGACACATCGAAGACGGCCGCGTAGAAGCAACGCGGATTCCGGGTGCCCAGAGGATGAAGTCCTTTGGTTCCCCTCAGCGGAGGGGGATTGCTGTCAGGTTAAGGGGAACGTTCGGGTGAAGTATGCGTGCGCTCCTTGATAACGACGTAGGTGTCATTTTCGCAGGCGCGGCCGGCTTGCGGACGGGCAATAACGACATGGACGTCGCTATTGCGGGCTTGGCCGACCTGCGGACGGGCAATAACGACATAGGCGTCGCTATCGCGAGCGCGGACGGCCAGCGGACGGGCAATAACGACGTAGGTGTCGCTATTGTGGGCTTGGCCGGGCAGCGGACGGGCAATAACGACGTAGGTGTCGCTATTGCGGGCCTGGCCGGCCAGCGGACGGGCAATAACGACATAGGTGTCGCTATTGCGGGCCTGGCCGGCCAGCGGACGGGCAATAACGACATAGGCGTCGCTATCGCGGGCGCGGACGGCCTGCGGACGGGCAATAACGACATAGGTGTCGCTATCGCGGGAGCGGCCGGGCCGCGGACGGGCAATAACGATATGGACGTCGCTATTGCGGGTTTGGCCGGCCTGCGGACGGGCAATCCCGCCGCGCTTGCATTGGAGGAGGGGGGTGGCAACGACGTTAGCTTTGTCCGCAAGGACAAAAGCGTGCCGAGCTCGCACGGCCCGCCCACCGCGAACAAACGTGCCAGCACGAAGAGGGTGTCCAGAGGGCGAAGCCCTTTGGTTCCTCTCCGCTGGAGGGGGAAGGGGGGAGACCCGCGTATGGAGCTTTGTCCGTAAGGACAAAAGCGTGCCGAGCGCGAACCCACTCGCCCACCGCGAACAAACGTGTCAGCACGAAAAAGGGTGTCCAGAGGGCGAAGTCCTTTGGTTCCTCTCCGATGGAGGGGGAAGGGGGAGGCGATAACCGGGAAGGGGGAGGAGACCCGCGTATGGAGCTTTGTCCGTAAGGACAAAAGCGTGCCGAGCGCGAACCCATTCGCCCACCGCGAACAAACGTGTCAGCACGAAAAAGGGTGTCCAGAGGGCGAAGTCCTTTGGTTCCCCTCCGCGGAGGGGGAAGGGGGAGGCGATAACCGGTGTCCAGAGGGCGAAGCCCTTTGGTTCCCCTCGGTGGAGGGGGAAGGGGGAGGCTAAGGCGGTACATTTTGCATAACCCAGAAGAAGGAATGCCATTCTAATGACGTTGGTTACCCGCAATGCGCGAGAGGAGGCGGCTTTAAGCCGATGTTTTATCATCAGGAACTGCCTGATCGCTATGACAAGGATTTGCTTCATCTGCTGGTCCAGGATGCCCATACGCTGTATGTCTACTGGGAGATCGGCAACCGCCGCAGATGGCTGGCAGCCCAGCATTTTCAGACGGACTGGCATTTTCTGCCGAAGGTGCTGCGCGTGTACGACGTCACGCACGTCTATTTCGACGGCAGCAACGCGAACGGCTACTTCGATATCGAAACGAATCCAGAGGCGAACAATTGGTACATCGGCGGCGTCCGGGCAGGCTGCACGTACCTCGTCGACTTCGGCACGTACACGTGGAACCGGCAATTCGTGCCTCTGCTGCGCTCGAACTTCGCGGCCGCCCCGCGCGATGCGGCGCCTGGTTACGGGGAGCCGGTGATCGCCGCTTGGCCGACCGTTCATCCGTATGGCGAGCGCGTCCTGCCGCATCTCTTCGAGAATATGCAGACCCTCGCCCAGATTCAGAAAGGAGGCATTCGTCTTGATGATGAACAAAATCCGGCCGAGGCCGGTCTGCAAAGGGTATATCACCCTGGTGCTGCACATGCATCTCCCCTACATACGTCACCATGACCGGGACGATTATCTCGAAGAACGTTGGTTCTACGAAGCGATGCTGGAGACGTACTTGCCGCTGCTTGCGATGCTGGAGCGGCTGGACGGCGACGGCGTGGATTACCGGATAACGGTCTCCATGACGCCGACGCTGCTCGCCCTTCTGGAGGATTCGCTCATGCAGCAGCGCTTCCTCTCCCATCTGGATAAGCTGATCCGGCTGGCGGAGAACGAGACGATACGGCTCAAGGAAGATTCGAGCCTGCTCCCGCTCGCCCAGATGTACAAGGAGCGCTTCGCGCATTGCAAAGCGATGTACCTTGCCGGCGGCATGGCGCTCATCCCGCGCTTCAAGGCGCTGCAGGATGCCGGCAAGATCGAGATCATGACCAGCGCGGCGACCCATGCGTTCCTGCCGCTCGTGAAGACAGAGGAGGCTGTGAAGGCGCAGATCGCGACCGCGGTCAATGATTACGTCCGCCATTTCGGCCAGCGGCCGCGCGGCATTTGGCTGCCGGAGTGCGCCTACAGTGTTGGGATTGACCGCATTTTGCGCCAATACGGCATTCATTATTTCATTTGCGATTCCACCGCCGTCCAGTATGCGACCCCTCGGGCCAACCGGGAACTATACGCACCGCTCTTGACGCCATACGGTGTGACGGCATTCCCGCGCGATCCCGCTTCCGCCCAGCAAGTCTGGAGCTCGACGGATGGTTACCCGGGAGATTTCGACTACCGAGAGTATTACCGCGACATCGGCTGGGACTTGGGCTGGGAATCCGAAGAGGCTTGGGCGTACATTAAGCCGTATGTCCTGCCGACGAACGAGCGGGTTAATACGGGCATCAAATATTACCGCATCACCTCCAAGGGCTCGTATAAGGAGCCGTACAATCCGGAATGGGCGCACGGCAAGGCGGCCATGCAAGCGGACCACTTCATCGCGTGCCGCCAAGCGGAGGCCGAGCATGCCTATGGCTTCCTCGACCGGACGCCGCTCATGCTCGCCCCGTATGATGCCGAGCTATTCGGCCATTGGTGGTATGAGGGGCCGATCTGGCTGGAGGAGTTGTGCCGCAAGCTTTATTACGACCAGCATACGGTGAAGATGATTACGCCATCCGAGTATTTGGCCCAATACCCGCTGGCCGATACGGGCAAAATCAACGACTCCAGCTGGGGGCGGAATTCATCAGCCGAGGTATGGCTGCAAGGGCATAACGATTGGATCTACCGCCATCTGCACCAAGCGGAAGAGCGGATGATCCGTGTCGCCAGCGCGCACGCGGAATTGGCAGGCGGGGGCGAGAGCGCGCTGCGCGCGCTGACGCGGCGGGCGCTGAACCAGGCCGCGCGCGAGCTGATGCTGGCCCAGAGCAGCGACTGGGCATTCATTATGGATGCGGGCACGGTCGTGGAGTATGCGGTGAACCGGACGAAGCGGCATCTGCTCGATTTTCACCGGCTGTGCGACATGCTGGATCATGAATCGCTCGATCCGGACTGGATCGCACGGCTCGAGGAGCAGGACAACTGCTTCCCGCTGATCGACTTCGCCGACTATCTTCCGATCGATACGCCTTCGCCCGTCGCCCTGCTGTCGGCGCCGCGTCTGGAGCGGGTCATGGAGCGGACGCGGAATATGCGCAACACATTCATGCTCGCCTGGGAGTATCCGCCGAAGAACGTCGGGGGCCTGTCGAAGGCGGTCAGCGAGCTGGCGCAGGAGCTGGCCCGGCGGGGCGAGGCGGTGCACGTGGTGACGACCTCGCAATACGGGGCGCCGTATTTCGAAGAGAAGGACGGCGTCTTCGTCCACCGGGTGCCGGTGCTGCATTCGGGCGATACGGACTTCTTCCATTGGATGTTCGAGATGAACTTGGCGATGATCGACCATCTGGTGCAGTGGATTGAGGCGGGCGGGCGAATCGACGTGCTGCACGCGCATGACTGGATGGTGTATTACACGGCGCGCGAGATTAAGATGAGCTATCGCATCCCGCTCGTAGCGACGATCCACGCGACGGAATGGGGGCGCAACGGCGGGGCGCTTCACACGGACTTGCAGCAAAATATTCACCGACTGGAAGCGGGACTCTGCTACGAGGCGTCAAAGGTTATCGTCTGCAGCACGCCGATGGTGGAGGAGGTGCGCCGCTGCTTCCAGCTGCCGGAGGACAAAATCGCGCTGGTGCCGAACGGCATCGACATTCATGTGGAGGAAGCGGCCGAGCCGAAGCAGGAGGAAGGACGCGTCATCTTCTTCATCGGACGGCTCGTCTTCGAGAAGGGCGTGCAGGTGCTCTTGCATGCCGCGCCGCAAATTCTGCATCATGTGCCGGACGCGCGAATCGTCATCGCCGGCAGCGGGCCGATGGAGCATGCCCTGCGTCAGCAGGCGGCGAACCTCGGAGATCGCGTCAAATTCGTCGGCTTCGTGAGCTATATCGAGAAGAGCGCCTGGATGGCGCGGGCGGACGTCGTCGTCATCCCGAGCTTGTACGAGCCGTTCGGGCTCGTGGCGCTCGAGGCGATGCGGTACCGCAGGCCGCTCGTCGTCTCGGATACCGGGGGGCTTGCGAGCATTGTCGAGCACGGCGTGCACGGCTTCAAAGCGCTGCCAGGCCACGTCGAATCGCTCGCTTGGCACGTAACCGAATCGCTGTTATATCCCGATCGGGCCGAATCGATGGCCGAGAATGCCTACGAGAAGCTTGTCACCGAATATCAATGGGAGCAATTGGCGCAGCGCGTAAGCGGGATCTACGGCGACGCAGTGGACCGGCAGTTCGCCGCGGCCGCGCAGAGTTGAGGAGGGGGACGAAGCATGAAAGCTGTCATTATGGCGGGCGGCAAAGGAACGCGGCTGCGGCCGCTGACGTGTTCGCTGCCCAAGCCGATGGTGCCGCTGCTGAATAAGCCGTGCATGACCTACATTATCGAGCTGCTGAAGGGGCACGGATTAACCGACATCGCCGTAACGACCCAATTCATCCCGGAGGCGATTACCAGCTATTATGGCGATGGCCGCGAGCTCGGCGTGAACCTGCGGTATTACGACGAGACGGTTCCGCTCGGCACGGCAGGCAGCATCAAGAACGCGGAAGACTTTCTGGACGAGCGATTCGTCGTGATCAGCGGCGATGCCCTGACGGATGTCGATATCGGCGAAGCGGTGCGGTTTCACGAGCGAAGCGGCTCCGCGGCGACGCTTGTGCTTGCCCGGGTGGAGCAGCCGCTGGAATTCGGCGTCGTGCAGACCGATCCGAACGGCCGCATCAATCGGTTTCTGGAGAAGCCGGATTGGCCCGAAGTGTTCAGCGACACGGTCAATACGGGTATATATATTCTGGAGCCGGAAGTGCTCGCCCATATTCCGCCCGGGAAGGAGTACGACTTCAGCAAGGAGCTATTTCCTTCCCTGATGGAAGCGGGCATCCCGCTCTACGGCTACGTGACGGACCGGTACTGGTCGGATATCGGAAGTATCGATCAGTACAAGCAGACGCAGTTCGACATACTGGACGGCAAAGTTGCGGTACAATTGGATGGACGCCCGCTCATGCCCGGCGTGTGGGCGCACGAGGACGCGCAGCTGGACGAATCGGTCCGCATTCTCGGTCCTGCCTATATCGGCCAAGGAGCGTACATCGAGCCGGGCACGGTGCTGGGGCCGTATTCGATTATCGGCCGGTCCGCTCGCGTAGGCGGCGCCTCGGAACTCGAACGTTCGATTATTTGGGACAACGCGCAGCTCGGACAAGCCGTCGAAATGCGAGGCTCGCTGCTATGCAACCATAGCGCGATCGGTGATGGTTCCCGGCTCAAAGCGCAGTCCGTCATTGGAAGCCACTGCCGGATCGGCCGAAGGGCGACAGTCGAAAGTCACGTCCACGTCTGGCCGGAGAAGGAGATCCGCGATGACGCGCACGTGCCGACATCGCTCGTCTGGGGCGGCACGGCGCGCTCCCGGCAGTTCGGCGACTGGGGCTTCCAAGGCGAAGCCGGCGTCGAGATGACGCCGTTGAGCGCGGCCCGCTTCGCGCAGGCATACGGCTCCCAGCTTCCGGAGGGCAGTCGCCTGCTCGTGACGAATTCGGAGCACGCGTACGCGGCGATCATGAAAGAGTCGATCATCCCCGCGCTGCAGTCCGCCTGCATCGACGTTCTCGACGGCGGGACGACGCTGCCGGATGCCGCCCGCGCCTACATGCTGGATGCGGGTTTGGACGGATACATTCACGTGCAGCATGCATCCAGCGAAGGTCACACGCGCATCCGGCTCGAATGCGGCGACGGCGCCGCTCTGCCAATCGCAAGCGCGGTGGCGAGGAAGGTCGAGTCGGCTTACAATCACAACGATTATCGCCGGGTCCAGCCAGATCGGCTCGGAGGCCGCGGGGAAACGTATGTGAACGATGTCTATGCCAGACGCTTCGCCGAGGCAGTGGGCTGGGCCGGGGAGGCGCTCGGAACGGTAGCGATCTGCTGCGACCCCGGCATCTTCGGGCTTGCCGCCGCGCTTCTTGGACCCGGCGCTTCACGCATCGTGCATGCGGGAGGGCCGAACGAATTCACGCTATGGCCGCTCATGTCAGGAGCCGATCTGCGGCTGGTCCTCGACGAAAGCGGCCGGGCGCTGCGCGTGCTGGACGCGCGCGGCGAGCCAATCGAGGGCGACGACTTGCTCTGCCTCGCGGTAACTGCCGTCAGTCACTGCAGCCGCGGCAGGACGTTCGGCCTCTCGGTCGACGCGCCGGCCGTCGCGGCGACGATCGCCGAAGGATTGGGCGGCCGGGCGCTGCGGACGAAGAGCGATTCGCGCTCCATGCTGCAGGCGACGGACGACCCGCTTTTTCACCCCGTCTTGAACGGGTTGTACGCCGCCGCGATGCTGATGCGCCATATGGTCAGAACCGGGCTGACGCCCGAGGCGATGTTGGCTGCCATTCCGCCGCAATACCGCAGCCGGCAGTGGATCGATTGTCCCTGGGAGCGCAAAGGCTCCATCTTCCGGCTGCTCGCCGAGCGGCACGAATCCGAAGCGACGCAGTGGCCGGGCGGGCTGCTCTTCGAGCACGGCGACGGGAGCGTGCTTGTCCTGCATGCGGCGGACGCTCCGCTGCTGCAGCTCGTCGTCGAGAGCGATTCGCACGAAAAGCTGGACTGGATGACGCAGAAATATCGGGAAGAAATCGCGCAATATCTCATATAGATAGGGAACGTGCTTTACAACACTTTGAAGGAGGGTGATTGGATGCTGTTACCGGTCGAATCGAAGCAAATCGCATGTTGTTCGTATGATGAGGATAAGGCGGAGCTGCAGCTGTATTTCCATACGGGAGAGGTCGTCGCCTACCACTCGGTGGCGAAGTCGGATTACTTGTCGGTGGTCGAATCCACTAATCGGCTGGACGCGCTCATGAAGCTGACGCAAAAAGGCCATGTGCCTTTCGGTACGGAAGCCTATCTCCCCTCAGTCGGTGAAATGACATGACCAGGCATATCGCGGTCGGAAACGGCCAGCTTCTCGTAAATATCGATAGCAATTCCTACATCCGCGATATCTATTATCCTTACGTGGGGCAATACAATCACGTCGGCGGCCAAATGTGCCGATTCGGCATTTGGGTCGACGGCCAGTTCAGCTGGCTCGACAATCCGAGCTGGCGCAAGGAGAGCCGCTACGCGGACTCGACGCTGGTGGCCGTTACCGAAGCGACGCACGACGGCCTTGGCATCCGGCTCGTCATCTATGACGGCGTCCACCAGCGCGACCCGATCCTGCTCCGCAGCATCGAAGTGGTGAACGAATGGAATAACGAACGCGAGGTGCGCCTGTTCTTCCATCAAGACCTGAGCATCGGAGAGAGCGAGGTCGGCGATACCGCCGCGTTCCTGCCCGAGAACGGCAGCTTGTTCCATTACAAGCGCAATTTCTATTTCATGTTCAACGGCTGGGGCGGCGATAGCGGCATCGCGCAATATTCGATCGGCATCAAGCGGTTCGGCGGTGCGCAAGGAACCTGGGTGGATGCGGAGGACGGCCATCTGATGGGCAATCCGATCTCGCAAGGTTCGGTCGACAGCACGGCTGGCCTGACCGTGCTCGTGCCGGGCAATTCGACGGAGCGGGCGAGTTACTGGATGGCGGTCGGCCGCAGTCTGCAGGACGTGAAGCTGCTCGACCAGTACGTGCGGGATAACCGGCCGGAGAAGCTGCTGCGCCGCGTGGCGGTCTATTGGGAAGGCTGGGCGACCAAGGTGAAGCGGGATTTCGGGGGCATGAGCGAGCGGGCGATCCGCCTGTTCCGGCACAGCTTGCTGACGATCCGCACGCAGACCGACGCCCGGGGGGCGATTACGGCTGCGAATGACTCGGATATTTTGCAATACAACCGGGATCATTATAGTTATGTCTGGCCGCGGGACGGCGCGATGATCGCGCTGGCGATGTCCGACGCCGGCTATCCGGAGCTGGTCGAGCCGTTCTTCGTCTTCTGCGCCGAAGGCCTTTCGCCGGAAGGGTATTTGCATCATAAGTACAATCCGGACGGGACGGTCGGCTCCAGCTGGCATCCATTCCTTGCCGATGGCGTGCCGCAGCTGCCAATCCAGATCGACGAGACGGGGCTTGTGCTGCACGCGTTCTGGAAGCTGTACGAGAAGCACGGCGACATTGCCTTTGCCCAGTCGCTATATAAGCCGCTTGTCGTGCGCGCGGGCAAATTCCTGATGAACTACGTGGACACGGAGACCGGATTGCCTTCGCCATGCTACGACTTGTGGGAAGAGCGGCACGGCATCTATACGTATTCCGTGTCCGCGGTGCATGCAGGCTTGACCGCCGCGTCGAATTTCTGCCGGCTCTTCGGTAACGAAGAGCGCGCAGACCGGTTCCAGCAGGCGGCCGAAGACATGAAGGCGAGCATCGTGAAGCATCTGTGGGACGAAGAAGAGGGCCGGTTCATCCGGGGATTGTATCGCAGCGGCGGGCAATGGGTGAAGGATATGACGCTCGAGAGCAGTATATACGGCATCGCGGCGTTCGGCGTGCTGCCTACGACCGATCCCCGCGTGAACAGCACGATGAACGCCATCGCGCAAGGACTGCTCGTGCGTACGCCGGTTGGCGGAATCGCCCGCTACTACAACGATTACTACTTCCAACGGACCGGCAACCTCCATGAAGCGCCTGGCAATCCGTGGATCATCTGCACGCTGTGGGTGGCCGATTGGAAGATCGAATCCGCGACTACGCTGGGCGAGCTGCAAACGGCCAGCCAAACGATCGAGTGGGTCGCCGATCATGCGCTGCGCACGGGCATGCTGCCGGAGCAGCTTGATCCGTTCAGCGGATCGCCGCTCTCGGTGACGCCGCTCACCTGGTCCCACGCGACGTACGTGGCGACTTGCGTCAAATACATGAACAAGCACCGTGAGCTGACGGCGGCGCAAGGCGCCAACCAAGCGGATCAGGCGCCGTTATATTCGAAGGGATAAGGAACAAGATGGAAGAGTGCCGCTCAAGCAAGATAGCGGTAAATATTACCTGAATGATAAGCGCATGCCCTCGTTTTGCGGCTTTAGTCCTAACGACTTAACCGCTGACCCAACCTGACAAAACAGCGCTTCGTCTGGAGATGCCAAGCGATTTTATCGTTTTGGCCGATCCGGCGGAGCGCTTTTTGGGCTATCTTCGAATTGGGGCTTGGCGCTCAGGAGAGCAAGCAAGATGGGACGAGCGGTCGATAGCCGACATCGTGTCGGACTTCGTACAATGGTGCCATAACAACGTACACGCATTCGACACCATGACCATGACACCATGACAACGACAACATGACACGGGGGTACCTTACGAATGAAGAAACTTACCGCGATGACGATGATCTCGATTCTTGCCGCTTCCATCTCCATGCCGCTGGCCGCAATGGCGCAGACGGGACAAGCCGAAATTCAAGCTTCCGTTACGCTGCGCGAGAAGCCGTCCACAAGCGGCGCCATGATCCGCTACCTGAAAGCGGGCGAGACGGTCACCGTGCTGAGCGAAGTGAACGATTACTGGCTCCAGGTCAGAGACAGCGCAGGCCGAGTCGGCTATATGTCGAGCGCGGACAAATATATCGATTTCATGGCGCCTGACGAAGCGGTGAGCGCGCCGTCCGTCGACAACACGAACGCGGTTGCCGCGTCGTCCGCTTCCTTCCGCAGCGGACCATCCACGAGCGCGGAGCGCATCCGTTATCTGAAGACGGGCGAGCCGCTGACGATCATCAGCCAGCCGAACAGCTACTGGTACTTGGCGCAGGATCAGAACGGCGTTCAAGGCTACGTAAGCTCGGATCCGAAATATATCACGACGAATTACTCGGGCGGCACAGGCGGCGGTTCGACAGGCGGGACCGTACAAACCCCGGCGACGAACGCAAGCGCGGCCATCGAGGCGGTCATCGCGGCGGGTATGAAATATTGGGGCACGCCGTATGAATTCAGCTCCGACCGCAGCACGACGACGACGTTCGACTGCTCGGATTTCGTCAGAACGGCGTTCCGCGAAGGCATGGGCCTCATTCTGCCGGCGGATTCCCGCGGGCAGGGCGACTATGTCAAGAGCAAGGGCGCGGTGCAGACCGACTGGCATAACCTGAAGCGCGGCGATCTCATGTTCTTCATGTCCTACAAAGGGACAAGCGCGTCGAATTACGCAGGCATTAACAAATCCACGGCGACGATTACGCACGTCGGCATCTACCTCGGCGACGGCAAAATCCTGCACACGTATTCGACCGAATCCGGCGGCGTGCGCACGAGCGATATCGCGGGCACGCACTGGGAGCAGCGCTTCCTGTTCGGCGGCAGCGTACTGTAAGGATTGGTCTCGGCGGACTTATACAAATACAATATGATGCAGCAGAAGAGGCCGTCTCAAAAGGGTTTAGTAATTGTCTTCTAACTCCGAAGACCCCCTAAATTGAACAAAAAAATGGCGTTACAGGG